>JAJRWI010000032.1 GCA_024276825.1 archaeon | reverse complement strand
GGCGGTGGTCTGACTTCTGCGGCTGCGGAAATGGCATTCAAGGGCGGCACTGGTGTTGTGGTTGAAGTTGACAAGGTGCCGCTACGTGAGCCAGACATGGACTCGTCAGAAATCATCATTTCAGAATCACAGGAACGAATGCTTGGAATTGTGGCACCCGAAAACCTTGAAGCAATCATTGACATTCTTGACAAATATGATGTGCCCCATGCAGTTATTGGAAAAGTCACTGATGATGGCACATATACTGTAATTGAAAAGGGCGAGGTTAAGGCGCAGATCCCCGTAGAATTATTAGTTGAGGGTTGTCCATCTCCCAACAGGATTGAGGGAGTATTGCCTAGTCGTACCAGTTCAGTTGATTGGTATGTAGAACCCACAGATCATCTGAAAACTCTCAAACAGATGCTTGAGTCCATTAATATTTGTGACCGCTCATGGATATACAGTCAATATGACCAACATGTACAATCGAACACTGTGGTTGATATAGGTGAAAATGCAGGAGTATTAGAGTTTCCGAAAAACAAACTACTAGCGTTTGCATCAGACTGTAACTCATTCTGGTGTTATCTAGATCCTCGTCAAGGATCAGCCAATTCTGCGTGTGAGGCCTTGCGAAACATTGTTTCATTGGGTGCCCGTCCCATATTCATTGCAGACTGTCTGAACTTCGGAAATCCCGAACGCCCTGAGTCATATTCACAGTATGTTGAAGCCGTTCGTGGGCTGGGCAATTTCTCACATGATTTTGATATTCCCATTATTGGTGGAAATGTTTCCCTCTATAATGAGTCTGAGATTGATGGTATAATAAAGAGGATCAATCCCACACCTCAAATAATGATAGCGGGAATTTTCAGGAATGGAGTCAAGCCTGTTAGAAGAAGTCTTTGCACGCCCTTTGGAAACATCTTCATAGTGGGTGAAACTCATCCTGAACTTAATGGTACTGAACTGCAACGTCTGGCTCATGAGAAGTTGACGGGACTCCCACCACGATACCAGCCAAAGCAAGAATTGGCCGCAATGAATGCAATCCTTGAAGCTCATGCAAATGGGCTAATTCGAGCATGTAATAATGTGGGTCGCGGTGGAATTGCAATTGCCTTGATGAAGATGGTCATGCGCAGTGATTATGGCTTCAAGGTCAATCTTGCTGAGATACCAGGAACTGCTAAAGGCCTGGGGCAAGTCCTCTATTCTGAAACCTCTGCACGTTATATTATCGAGGGCACCGAGAGCAATCAGAATGAGCTGTTTGACATCATGAATAAACACGGTGTGCCTATTCAAGAGATTGGACTGACTGTTAATGATCAAGTCGCCAACTTCGGTGCATTCAATATCTCTTTGAAGGATGCCAGAGAATTGTTCAATAAGGGACTAGTGAAATATTTGGAGTGAGTGAATTGTCTAGAATCTTAATAATCTGCGGAAGTAATAGTGATGAACACATTGCCAAGAAGGTGACTGATGTTCTCAATAGAGCTGGCGTTTCTTACGACCTTGAATTTGCATCAGCTCATCGCGAACCCGCACGCGTTCAATCAATAATCGAGGGAACTGATGCTGAAGTGATCATAGCCATTGCTGGGCTATCTGCTGCACTGCCCGGATTCGTTGCATCACATACATCACTTCCAGTCATTGGTGTTCCTGTATCAGCAGCACTTGGGGGCCTTGATGCTTTGCTCTCAATTGCTCAGATGCCAAAAGGCGTTCCAGTGGCAACAGTTGGAATTGACAATGGCCAGAACGCTGCTCATCTTGCAATCAGAATTCTTAACCTTAAAGAACGTCAGATGGAACCCCCTCCCAAGACCTATGCTGAAGCAGGAGTTGATGAAGAGGCTGTTATGAGAGGTCTGAAGGTCCTTGGAAGGTATGTCAAGGAATCCTTTGCTGGGCACGAAGTAATGCAAGACTTCGGACATTATGCTAATGCAGTGATGATAGATGAGAACACATGCATTGCCCTGTCCACTGACGGTGTGGGAAGTAAAGTTTTGATTGCTGAGATGGCTCATAAGTTCGACACAATTGGAATTGACTGTGTGGCTATGAATGTGAATGATCTCATCAGTATTGGGGTCACCCCTGTGGGCTTTGTTGACTATCTTGCTGTTCAAAAGCCATTGGCGGAAGATGTGATGAATGAAATTGGTCGGGGTCTCCTTAATGGATGTCAGCAAGCGGGGATCCCCATTCTTGGCGGCGAAACAGCAGTCCTACCTGACATTATCAAGGGCATGAGAAATACAGGCCTTGATCTTGCAGGAACCGCGGTTGGTGTGGCTAGACCAGACGAGTTGATTGATGGCAGTCAGATTCAACCCGGCGATATTATTCTAGGAATCGCTTCAAATGGGCTTCATTCAAATGGGTTCACTCTTGTCAGAAAAGTCCTGCTTGGTCCTTTCAAGCTGGATGATGTCTTACCTTGGGGCGAGAAGCTCAGCGATGAACTTCTTAGACCTACTCGAATATATGTGGGACATTTCAAAGCATTGAAGAATGCCAATATTTCGATAAATGGCATTGCACATATCACAGGGTCAGGCTTCAAGAAAATCCTACGACTTGGAGATCATGGGTTCATTATTGAGAGATTTCCAGAACCCCCAAGGATATTCACTCTCATTCAGGACACTGGATCCATCTCTGATTTGGAAATGTTCTCGACTTTCAACATGGGAATAGGGATAGTCATTATCTTGAGTCCAGATGACAAGAACAGAGCGATTGAGATTCTGTCACATATCGATGAGGTCTATGAGCTTGGCAAGGTCGAGAGCAGTGATAGAAGTCGAGTGTCTATCGACCCTTACAAGGTGGTCTTTGAATGACTCGTGCTCTGCTAATTGGAAATGGTGCTCGTGAACATGCCATTGCTGCTTCTCTTGTGAGATCCGGTGTGACTATTCACTCTCACATGCAAATGAGCAATCCCGGTATTGCATCAATATCGGAACAAGTCACAATAGGAGAGATCACCAATCCCGCCGATCTCCCAGATTTACATAATTTCGATTATGCTATCATTGGGCCTGAAGCTCCTCTTGCAAGCGGTGTATCTGACTTCATTGAGAAGAAAGGAATTCCAGTGGTTGCTCCTTTAATGTCTCTTGCACGTGTTGAAACCAGCAAGGCCTATGCTCGTGAAATCCTTGCAAGAGCTGCTCCTAATGCAAATCCCCTTTATGCCATAATAGACTCGGTTGATGAACTCAACAGGTTTGTATCAGATGTTGGAATTGATCGCATTGTTGTAAAGCCAGATGGTCTTACTGGTGGAAAAGGTGTAAAGATCTTTGGTGAGCATCTACACAGCAAATCTGAAGTTGAGGATTATATCAAGAAACTTCTAAAGACCCATGAGAGTGTTATTCTCGAGGAGAAACTAATAGGAACCGAGTTCACACTTCAGAGTTTTGTGGATGGATCACACATTGAACTATTGCCATTGGTCCGTGACTATAAGAGGGCCTACGATAATGACGAGGGCCCAAATACTGGCTCGATGGGTTCCTACTCGCGAGAAACTCATGATCTTGGGTATCTTTCTGAAACTGATGTCACACATGCCAGGAAGATCATGCAGTCAGTAATTGACAGACTCGGACAAGAGAATGGGACCAATTACAAGGGAGTACTCTATGGTCAATTCATCAAGACTGATGATGGGATTAAGGTGATAGAGTTCAATGCCCGGTTTGGAGACCCTGAAGCAATGAATGTGTTATCTATCATGACTACTTCATTTGACGAGGTGTGCCAGCAGATAATCGATGGCAACCTGAAGCGTGTAGAATTCGAGAGAAAGGCGACTGTCTGTGTCTATGTTGTTCCTGAAGGATATCCTGGTCCTGACACAATCCGTGACTCCCCTATCACTATTGAAGATGCGATGAATAGCAGGGTCTATTTTGCATCAGTCTATGAATCAAATGGTCAGATATTCACCACTGGAAGTAGGGCAATTGCAGTTCTTGGAATGGGCGATACCGTAAAAGATGCAAGAGCCAATGCCTACTCTGATGTTAGCAGGATTCATGGTCGAGTCCGCTTTAGAAGCGACATTGCAGCAGGTGTTTACTGAGGGTTGCAGAATGGAAAAGATATTGGTCATCGACTATGGCGGACAGTACACACATCTCATCTCAAGAAGGTGCAGAGAACTGGGAGTTTACTCAGAGATCATTTCTCAAGATACTGTACTAAGTCATGAGTATCTCGTTAATGTTAAGGGCGTGATACTCTCCGGTGGTCCAAGAACCGTGACTAAAGCGGAACTGCAGGGTCCCATCAGGGAGAATATCACACTATTTGCAGAGTTGCAGATCCCCGCCCTAGGAATCTGTTTTGGACATCAGCTTTTGGCCAAGTTTAAAGGCGCCCAGCTTGAGGCTGGAGGCAACCCCGAGTATGGAATGACTAACTTGAAGATAATCAGAGCGGAAGGGATTCTACAGGGCCTTTCTGAAACCGAGAATGTTTGGATGAGTCATAGTGATCAGGTCATTAATCTACCCGATGACCTGGTCCCCCTTGCCGAGAGTCGAGATGGCCACATTGCAGCATTTTCTAGCAAGGACGGTTTCTTGCATGGGGTCCAGTTTCATCCGGAGGTGGCCCACACTCCAAAAGGAATGCACATCCTTGAGTTGTTCTTAAGGAAGATCTGTAGATGTAAGGAACACTGGACTCCTGAAAGTCAGATTGACAGCATTGTAAAATATGTCAAGGAAACTGTTGGTGACGGCCTTGTTCTTATGGGCACCAGTGGGGGTGTTGACTCGACAGTTGCGGCCTATCTGATCCGTAAGGCTATTGGGGACCGCATATTCTGTGTGTTTGTGGACAATGGACTTCTGCGCCTTGGTGAACGCGAGGATGTGGAGACCGCCTTCAACGAAATGGGCTTCAAGCATTTTATCACTGTCGATGCAGGAGAGCTCTTCCTTGATCGTCTGAAGGGTATTGAAGATCCCGAGGAGAAACGAAAGGTCATCGCAGAAACCTTCATTCAGGTCTTCGAGGAGAAAGCTCGAGAATTGGAGGCCATTCACGGTAAGTTTGAGTTCCTCGGCCAGGGAACAATCTATCCCGATAGGGTCGAGAGTGCGGCCACTGGAAAGGCCACTGCTGTGATTAAGAGTCATCATAATGTACGACTACCTGACTGGATGCAGCTCAAAGTGGTTGAACCGTTGAAGGATCTCTACAAGGACGAAGTGCGACAGGTCGGTGAAACTCTTGGAATCCCTGAGTACATGCTTCAACGCCAGCCATTCCCTGGGCCTTCATTGGCAATAAGAATTGGTGGTCCAGTCACAAGGGAGCAACTGGAGATTCTAAGAAAGGCCGATGCCATTCTTCAAGAAACCATCATTGAAGATCCATCATACTCCTCAATTTGGCAGGCCTTCTGCGTTCTCTTGCCCATACGAACAGTAGGAGTCATGGGTGATGAGCGGACCTATGATCAGGTGATAGTGATTCGATCGGTCGAAAGTCGGGATGCCATGACTGCATCGGTTTCAAGACTGAGCTGGAATGTATTACTGAAGGCTGCAAGTCGCATTGCAAATGAGGTAAAGGGCATCAATCGTGTGGTCTATGACCTGACCAGCAAACCACCTGCTACTATTGAGTGGTATTAAAAGACAGGTTTCCAGAACAATTAAACGTGATTCTGGCAAAAAATGAAACAGAATGAAACAACGTTTGATATATCCCTACTCTGATGAACTGCTCAAGTACGAGTTCAGGAAAGACCATCCTCTAAAGCCCGACAGGCTGAGATTCACTTACGAACTATCGAAGGAGATCGGACTGCTTGATGAGGTTGAAGTCATAGATCCAGTCCTTGCCACAAGAGATGAACTTGAACTCTTCCACACATCAGAGTTCATAGATGCTGTCTTGTCCAGTAATGAGACCATGACACCCAGTTACCGCTACGGACTTGGCACAATGGATAATCCACTCTTTCCTGATATCTATGATGCCGCAGCTCGTTATGTCGGCGCCACATTAGTAGCCGCCAAGCGGTTCATTGAGGGTGCTACTCATGCATTTTGTATATCTGGCGGATTGCATCATGCACAGCGGAGTGAGGCCAGTGGCTTTTGCATATTCAATGACATTGTAGCAGCGATTATGATGATTCAAAATGCACGCCCTTGCAGGGTCCTATACTTTGATTTTGACGCCCATCACGGAGATGGCGTGCAGAATGCATTCTACAAGTCCAATACAGTATTAACAATCTCCATACATCAGGATGGTCGCACATTATTTCCTGGCACTGGTCAGGTATATGAGATGGGTGCGGGTGAGGGAACGGGCTTCTCGGTAAATGTCCCTCTTAGCCCGGGTTCTGGCTCCATTGAGTTGATTCGTGCATTTGATGAGATTGCCGTCCCCCTGTTCAAGTCATTCAAACCAGATCTGCTTGTGACTCAGCTCGGCGTCGATGGCCATTTTCTGGACCCATTGGCCCATCTGACATACACATCTTATGGTTATGAAACTGTGTTGAGAGGAATTAAGGACCTTGCTGAGAAATACTGCAAGATGGGTTGGCTTGCTCTTGGTGGTGGGGGATATCATCCTGTTAATGTTGCTCGGCTTTGGACTCTGTTTCTTGCAATAATGCTCAACCAGGATGTTCCAGAGAAACTTCCTGATTCTTTCATCGAGTATCTCAAGAGTCGTGGATATTCAAACTTTCCTGTTGAGTTTCGTGATGTCAATGAAGTCGTACAAGGCTACCTGCCGCATGAGGACATAGAACTGCATCTAGATCGAATTATTCGCAGGATTCAAGAGGAGATATTTCCCTACCACGGACTTTGAAAACAGTCAAACTTTCTTTATCTTAAGTCTGAGATCCACCCATTTCTGAATCATCTTTGTTATCATGTCCGAAGCAGCCATTGTTATGACGGAATCTGCATCTTCCGCAAGTAGCGATGATGGATCAATTCCATCTCGTGCCATCTTCAAAAGTATGGGAAATGTAAGGAGTCCGATGGCCTCTACTACACTATGAACATCAGTGCCATGAATGTCATAGGATTCGCCAAGGTTTTCAAATGGCGAAACTTTGGCATCAGGATTCATAAGGTCTGCCAACAAATCATAGGGCCCAACAATCACAGCATCTGCATCAGTGCATTCATTATACAGCTTGCAATATCCCCTTGAGAAAACAATTGAGAATTCATCATCTGAGTCAGTGGCCTTAAAGCAGAATGATTTTGAAGAGTAGGAAGCGCTAACTGCCTGAATTCTTGAACTTATCTGCTCTTCGTCGAGTTGGTGTAGCTTTTCTGCCTCTTCTACTGTCACATCAAAAGCGGCTTTACATCCATTCACTATTGGTGTAAGATATTCCATCAACAGGTAGGTGTCAGTATTAATCTCATGAATGATTGTCTTTAAAATGACTTTCAGGCTTCTTGGCTTTTCTTCGTTCAATTCTCCTCAGTGTAACTCTAGTTTTTCCCCTTTTAGAGATGATGATATATAATACAATAGATGAAAAGGAAATCTTGTGAATGAAGAATTGTGAAAGAATGATGTCAGTCGACATTCACACCCATCTTGGTCCAGATCGATTTAGTTATGAGTCTGTCAACATCGACAATTATGGAAGGTATGTTGACACTCTAATAGAACACATGGACAATAACACAATCAAGCATGCAGTTCTTGTTCCACCTTCACCTGAATTGAATGATCTTTATTATGAGGCAGCTTCAATCTACCCTGAGCGACTACTCTTCGCGCATACAGTGACCCCGCGACCGATTGATTACACCCTTCCATTAATCAAGGAGAAGGCCAATAATGACTGCAAGGCAATTGTCTTGGATGAACGCATCCTTTGCCCTCAGGACCCTGCAGTTCTTGCTATTGTGAACATGGCAATAGAGCAAGACCTAGCAGTATACATCCATGCGAAGGAGATATCTTTCGATACACTTTCTTTCTTGGATAGAGTAACTCGAATATATCCCGATGGCAAATTCATTATCACGCATATGGGTGGTCTATTTGGTTTTTATAATATCCTCTCACTTCTCAGTCGAGGAAATATCTGGCTTGAGACTTCAATGACCCTGATTAAACTTGTAGAATCACCATTGCGAGTGTTTCTTGATGCACTTATTCAAGATGCGGGAGTTATGTACTTGGTATTTGGCTCAGAACACTATGCTGACTACAGTGACATCTTTGCAATTCTTAACATTATTAACCTCAATGTTGAAACACGTAAGATAATCACCGAGGAGAATGCAAGACGTCTTCTAAAGATAAAATAATTCGGCCATGAAATATTCAGTACCGAATAAAATCAAGAGCTCTAGCACATTCACTAGAGCTCTGGGGATGATGATGTTTCATTCTGCAAAAGACGGGGGCTTGAGCCTTACAGTGTCATCAACTGACTGAATTGAGCGAAACGGGATTGCTTCCCATGAAACGATATCTCTGTCCTCTGGTCCCGGCTGTCTTTCGACGATGACCATAGGACCGCTCTCATCCTCAAACCACACCTTCTTGACGGTTCCAATGGGAAATCCCCTGAAATCACAGACCAGTTTGTTCTTTAGCAACCATTTCAGTTTCTTGTCTTCCATATGGGCTCGCCGAATCAACAATATGCCCATTTATTGATAGCATTGTGTAAAACCAAGACACTTCGACTGTAACATTCACCCATATTAAGAAACCGCGGTGCGAGTGCGACAATGACTAAAAGAACTCTCGAATTGCAAGACCGCCCAGTGTGCCAAGAAGTGATGCCAGCGACACAAACAGGATATAGACTGATGTGATCACTAACCCGCTAAAGATGAAACTTCCAATGTCAAACGATGATGAGATGAATGCTGGACTGATCAGGAACAGGTTAAAGAAGAGTGCAAAGAATGCCGTTGCTAATATTGCACCGATTAATGCCCTTCCAGCATGTGGAACAGTCAGGCCTATTGGTATTGCAATCAACGCTGGAATGAAGAACATGTAGGTTGCACTGTCAGGCAATTGCATGATGGCAATTGCTGAGAATATCGTTGCATCAACTATTCCAACTAGCATAGGCATAAGAAGCACTACGATTAGATCTCTTCGGTCTTCTCTCACTCTCATCCCAAGGAAGTTTACGATGGGCACCTTCTTGCCTTTCACTATGGCTACTTCTTGATGAGCCTCCGCAGTTGGTAGAGGCCTAAGAAACACTGAATCCGTGTCTTCTTCTTCCTTGTCTTCTACTCTATACTGCTCTTCGTCCATCGTTGATGCACTGACTTTCTCATGTCACGTCTGTGAATAAATGCTTCGTAAGGCGCAAGTGATTGTTCATTTGCACTTTCGAATAGAAAAATACATTCAATCTTTTTCAAGTGCTTGATATTGATGGTAATTATTTGCAAATCAATTAGTTGAACCTTGCACTCTCAATTTCAAGAAAAGACTGGTACAAATCAATATTCTCTAATTGATTCAAACACTCCTTTTAATCTCCATGAAATTATTGACAAATTGAGAGTGAACCATTCCCGAAGACATGCTAGTTATTATGATTCCTCCTTTGAAACCATTAACCAGCAAACCAATTTTATTTCATGTTCTTCTATTGGAGGAAATGGTTCTGGTGGTGAAAAGGGTTGAAGTCCCAATTCGTCCACTTTCTCTAAAAGCCTTTTTGTTTTTTCTATAGGATCAATTTCCATTTGGTATATTTTACGAAGTTCGTTCTCAAATCTCCGTCCCCAAGGTGCCTCAATAGCCTCTATCTTAATTTCGAGTTCTTCTTGGGTCATCGTTTTGAGGGGGTTCTGTCGGATATGTTCAGCAACATGTAAAAACAAGGGGCGAATCTGCGGTTCAATATTCCTTGGATCTGTTTGACGTTGCCATTCGTTGAAAATATCTCTTCTTGCAATACTCCATGCATCATATATTGAATCCTTCAGCTTACTTGAGATAACTCTATTTGTTGAATCTGTGCATTGAATTAATCGAAAACAAGTCAAAGTATCTCTAATTACTTCAAAATGGGGATACCTGATGAATCTGAAAAAGGCATTCTCCGCAACCCTGGCACAAAAGAAAATGCCATTTTCATCTCCAATTAATCCCGAACCAGCTCCCCATGGAAGCGATTTTACTTTTTCATAATATTCTTGTAAACCCTTTCTCAATTCTTGTCGATATTCTTCCCCAGTGAATGAAGCAGCTTCTGTTCCCCCTTGCTCCAGTAATGAAGGATCTTCTTGGCGAAGTCGTTCTATGTCTTCCCTCTTGTCCGCGAAATTTTGTTCAATTCTCTCAATATCTGGAAATATTTCATTCTCTAATCCGATTGTCTTAGCTGCTTGAGCTAATTTTCTCATGACTCTATGCTCCAATTCCAACAAGTCATCAATTCTGTCCTCTGGGAAGAAAGTGAAAGTGAATACACTCCTATGTGGAGATCCAATTCTGTCAATTCTCCCATTGCGTTGCACCACCCTCATTGGATTCCATGGCAAATCATAGTTTATGATATTCCTGCAGTCTTGCAGATTCACTCCTTGCGCTAGAACATCTGTTGCTACAAGAATATCAAATGAATCTTGAATATCACTGGGTGCTTCTGTTGATTCTGGAGCAAAACCCATTACAGCCTTGTTTCTTGGTATTCCATTTTTTGAATCACTCCCAGTAGCTCCAGCAATTCGATTTTTATAACATGAAAGAATTTCGTGAGTATCAGTGATTCTATTCAAATATTCGAGGATATGATCAACCGTATCTTCAAAATATGAAAAAATGATTACTTTTCGCTTTTTCCTTGTGTCTTCATCATTGATCCCATCCTTTTCTGCGTTATCGCAAATTTGGATGAGTACTTCTTGAAGTTGCTCGAGTTTAGGATCATTGTCCAAATCAATCTCATCCAATTTACTCTTCCACCTCGATAAAACTCTCAAATCGGACT
>JAJRWI010000031.1 GCA_024276825.1 archaeon | reverse complement strand
GTGTTTCTTGCCAATTCTTTTTGAGTTTTATTAGTTGAAGATCAAAAGCCTCAGCTAAGAGGATTGAAAGGATCCGGGCTTTGCGCCCAGATGAGCCGCGCTTTATCAGTTGAAGATCAAAAGCCTCAGCTAAGAGGATTGAAAGGTCATGTGTGGCTTTCATAATCCGCCCGTCAAAGACTGTTGAAGATCAAAAGCCTCAGCTAAGAGGATTGAAAGATGCCTCATCATAATAATAATGAGCATAGCGTGGCTCGGTTGAAGATCAAAAGCCTCAGCTAAGAGGATTGAAAGAACGAGAACCCGAGGCGGGAGAATACACATTCACGGAAGTTGAAGATCAAAAGCCTCAGCTAAGAGGATTGAAAGATGATAGCCCGCGCCTCAGATTGCGCTAGGCTATCTCTGTTGAAGATCAAAAGCCTCAGCTAAGAGGATTGAAAGTTGCATCGACTTTAGCCTCGTTTCCAGAACTATCGATTATCGTTGAAGATCAAAAGCCTCAGCTAAGAGGATTGAAAGCCGAGTGAGCTGTTTGCCTTGTTTGCGAATGTGGATAGTTGAAGATCAAAAGCCTCAGCTAAGAGGATTGAAAGTTAGCCTTCAATCTGCGATATTCTGCGATTATTGTCGTTGAAGATCAAAAGCCTCAGCTAAGAGGATTGAAAGCCACCATGCAATCAAAATTATCAAAACGAGCGGAAACAGTTGAAGATCAAAAGCCTCAGCTAAGAGGATTGAAAGACTTACACCCAGATCTCTAGCCCTTCTCCGCGCTTCAAGTTGAAGATCAAAAGCCTCAGCTAAGAGGATTGAAAGCTGGCACTCAATCCCTGAGAGATTGAAGATAGTATCTCGTTGAAGATCAAAAGCCTCAGCTAAGAGGATTGAAAGATTGAGAGTGTCGCTGATACCTCCGTCCTGAACATCCCAAGTTGAAGATCAAAAGCCTCAGCTAAGAGGATTGAAAGGGACTATTTCGGTTATTTCTTATCCAATGAGGAGAGTCGTTGAAGATCAAAAGCCTCAGCTAAGAGGATTGAAAGTGAATAAGGGAATTATTGCCTTGACATAACACTTTTGAATGTGAGGGTTTGGGGGAGGGTTGGTGACTCTCGTGAAAATAGTGGAATGCGTGCCGAACTTCAGTGAAGGAAGGCGGAAGGAAGTCATAGATGCTCTTGCTGAGGCGATACGCAGCGTAGAGGGCGTGCGATTATTGGACATAGAGTTTGACCCGGACCACAACAGGTCAGTATTCACGTTCATAGGAGAGCCACAGAAGGTGAAGGAGGCAGCCCTGAAGGCGGCAGATGTGGCTGTAAAGAGGATTGATCTGACCAAGCATGAGGGTGCGCATCCGAGGATGGGTGCTGTTGATGTTGTGCCGTTCATTCCTCTACATGGCACAACTATTGGTGAATGTATCGAGTTATCCAAGCAGTTTGCTGAGGAGTTCTCATCCAAGCATAATGTGCCTGTTTATCTCTATGCCAAGTCTGCCACTCGTCCCGACCGTGTGGATCTGCCGAACATTCGTGAGGGTGAGTTTGAGGGACTCCGCGAGTTGATTGGCACTGACCCCGAGAAGGATCCCGATTACGGTCCAAAGAAGATTCATCCAACAGCAGGAGCTACTGCAACTGGTGCACGTAATTTCCTAATAGCATTCAACATGAACCTGAACACGACCAATGTGGAAGTGGCGAAGGCATGTGCCAATGCTGTGAGAAACACCACTGGCGGGTTTGTCTATGTTCAAGGAATAGGTCTTGATCTTCCAGAGAAGGGAATGGTACAGGTTTCATGCAACCTAACACATCCAAAGCGTACCAAGATTCATCAAGTTCTTGAAGTTGTGAGGATGGAGGCCAAGAGATTTGGAGCCACAGTTGTTGAGACCGAGATAGTCGGCATGGTCCCGCTGTTTTCACTTCTTGATGCACTCAAGTACTACTTACAGCCTGAAAAGCTCGACGAGTCCATGATACTCGATTTGTACTATCTTGGTGGTGCAGAGGATCCTACTGCGAAGACATTCACAGAGATGTCCCTCATCGAGTTTGGCAATCAGGTGCGCAGAGCTCGTGCAACCCCTGGTGGTGGTAGCGTTGCAGCTGCTATGGGTTCTCTCGGGGCCGCACTGGTATGCATGGTGACAGGTCTCTCCCTGTCTGGCCGAAAGTTCGCAGCAATCAAAGAAGAGATGTTAAAACACAGACATGCGTGCGAGAATGACAGGGGAATTCTCATGGGCCTGGTGGAGAAGGACTCAGAAGCCTTTGATCAGGTCATGTCCATCTTTAAGCTGCCCGAAGAGACCGAGGTACAGAAGAGAGAGAGAGAGAAGAAGCTTGAGGCGGCCACTATTCATGCAGCAGAGGTCCCACTAGCAACCATGCGCCACTCATTGAATGCAATGGAACATGCAAAGATTGCTGCTGAGAAGGGCAACATAAACGCAATCACCGATGCTGGTGTTGCAGCTCATGCGTTAATGGCAGCAATTGAAGGTGCAGCTCTGAACGTGCGAATCAATCTTGGGAATATCAAGGACAAGAAGTTTGTTGATAAGACTCAGGCTGAGGTCGATCGTATCATCAGCGAAGGCAGTAAGCTGAAGTCTGAGATTCTCGAGATTGTGGAGGCACGCATGAAGGAACTAGCTGAGAGTTGAGAGGAATGGCCATCGCGGCCTTCTCTCTTCACATCTCAAAAAGATGCTCTACTTGAATGATAATACATAAAACAGCTCATTGATTTTTCAGAACTGACAATGATCGAAGCTCTTAGTCTTACAAAGATGTTTGGGGAATTCACAGCTGTCAATGAACTCTCTTTTCGAATTCAGTCTGGAGAGATCTATGGACTACTTGGACCCAATGGATCTGGGAAATCGACAACAATGCGTATGATTCTTGGTCTGTTACGTCCAACCTCTGGCACTGCAAGAATCATGGGGCGTGACATCATAGAAGAGCCTGTTGAGGCAAAGCGGATAATGGGCTATGTTCCCGAGGAGCCTGTCCTTCCAGAACGATTGACGGGTTGGGAGTTTGTCAATTACATTGCTGACATCTGGCGTGTTCCTCGAGGAGAGGCTCGTGAGAAGGAGATCAATGACCTGCTCGAACTACTGGATATTGCTGATGCTGCGGATGATTTGATAGAGACCTACTCCAAAGGCATGTCAAGGAAGATTGGTCTAGTTGCGGCTCTCATTCATCGTCCCCAAGTGCTGATTCTTGACGAGATTCAGGCGGGCATTGATCCGAGAGGTGCAGCGACAATCAAGGAGATAATTAATGGCATGAAAAGCAGGGGCGCCACAATAATGATGTCCACACACATCCTTGAGATTGCAGAACAGCTCTGCGACAGGATTGGAATCATAAACGAGGGGAGAATGATTGCTGAAGGTACAATGGAGCAACTACGGCAGCAGGCCAAAGGTCAGACTTCATTAGAAGAGATATTTCTAAGTCTGACAGGTGGCCCCGACATGCAAAGAATCGCAGAATATCTCGGTGAATCAAGTTGACACTCCAAGACATTATTATCCTTCTAAAACAGGATTTACGAAGCATGTATAGAGTGGGGGGTAGAAAGACTGGGAAGAGGACTAGGAAAGTGGGTATTCTATCCAAGATGGCAAAACCCTCACTGTACACTCTTATCATGATGGCAATTTTTTGGTTTACTCATACAATTGCACCATTTCTGTGGCCCATGGTAGTGAATGCGATTATAGTCAATCCTGGTGCTGCAGCAGCAATATTCAATGCAATACTACTCCTATCATTCATTGGATCAATAATGGTGTCAGTCACGACAGTTGCCAATAGTTCAAGGATGGAATACCTCTTGATGACGCCAATAAGGGCGCGAGACATCTTTCTTGAGAAGACAATTCTCATAATCATATTCAACTCGACATTATGGCTGGTGATTGGAAGCCCGGTCATTCTTGCCTTTAGTCTTGAATCGCTTGCCCCGATGGCACTTCTATCTCTGCCCGCCTTCATAATAATGACCTTATTAATAATCACCATTGGTGTTGCTCTGGGTGGTCTTATTGGTCTGGTGTTTGCTCGTCTTATAGCAGGTCGTAGGACACTGAAACAAATCGGATACTTTTTACTCACTGCAATAGCAATCGGAATTAGCGCACTGTGGTACTACTCCTTCTACTTCTCAGACAATCGTTTTCTGACCTTCAATATCTTCTTTGAAGTGGCTGACATGATTGGCCTGTCATCACACACCACGCCTGGATTCACTGCAAGTGTGATCTCGTTGGGTCTGATGGCTGGTGTGACCTTCGCAATCTCTGATGTCATGGCAACTGTACTTCTCTTTACAATGGGAATCCTACTTATCTATGTCAACTCTTATGTGTCTGAGATTGCTCATTATAGTGGATGGCTTGCTAGGGTTTCAAAGAGATCTCCAAGAAAGAAGGACCGGGTGTTTGAGCGCAAGAGTTGGAATCCAAGAATACTCCCGCTCATTCGTCTAAATGAGACTACCAATGTGTCTCTCTGGTACAACATCACCACTATCAGACGTGAAGAGCGAGTGTTTGCCCAATATCTTCTCGGACCACTCAGACAGACGATATTCCTAATAATGATAGCATTCTATTCCTTTGGTGGCACACCCATTCCGTTTCTGACTCCCATATTCCTGATTGCCGCTTCAATACCTTTTGCAATTGGCTATGGTCTTTATTTTGCAGGCTATGAATTGGCATTTGAGGGCAAGAACCTCATGAACCTGCAGATGGCCTCCATAAACCTGCATGAATATGTTCAAGGCAAGATATACAGTGCTTTGCCCTTCACACTGGCGGCAACTGCAAGCATTGGTGCTCTCTTGTTGGTGCTCAGTCCAACATACTGGACGATCTTCCCAATCATGATCATTTGTGGCTTTTTCATTACACTCTCTTCTGGTGCAATAGCTGCTTATTCTGCTGCTACAGGCGGGGACTTCAAGGCTGAACGGTTTGTTCAGCGTGGCCGACGGTCTACTCTCAGGTCTCCAATTCGAGGCTTGTCTGCCATCAGGACCATACTCATGCCGGCGGTTCTAAGCTATATTGGGGTCTTTGCAATCGTGTTTGCATTCTGGGCGTATGGGCCTCTAATTGGTCTTGCGGGGATTCTACTATTCTCCCTCATCTGCTGGCAATTGTTCAAGAGTTATAGCAAGAGCGCCAGCAAAGTTCTTCTCAGAATCGAGTCTTCGGAGTATCTGTAAATCAGAACAACTACTAATTTCAAATTCGGTCCTAATCTAGGATATTATCCCTGACAACTTGGACTTGCCCAGCGGTATCCCTCTACAGAAATAGTGCATCATCAACATTGTGCGGCCTATTATCCTTCAGATAGCTGTTTGAACTCCTGCATTCAGATGAAGACCATTATATCAAGTTATGAATTATGATGCCAATGTTTGCTAGAACAATAATATACTGAACTCTTAATCTCTCTATTACTGAATATCAACTCTAAATGGAATGACAGTCCGTGCCAATGGCACAGTGATGTCTGTATCAAAAAATAGACCAATCATTGGGTTCTCGACTTCTATTGTTGTCAACTTATCATATGGACCATCAGAAATCTCAATCTCCACATCTCCAGACCTTCCTTCCTTTACATCATATGTGAGATCTGCCACAACGACCTGTGCCATGTCATAACCCTCACCTTTGGCATTGGGTATGAGCTTGATGTTCACATTTGGCCCGCTGTCAATCCATTCTCCCTCATCGGTGAATGTGCATGTTGCCTTGAGTAGGGTCTTTCCATCCCGCATGGTCGTTGCAGTAAGGGAGTCACCTGACCAGTCCATTTTGATATCAGCAAGTTTTCGCGGGTACCCCCAGACCTCGCGCCCCGATGCTAATGCAATTTCCGTGTCAACATAATTGTTAGCAAAATAGACACCAATCTCATCTTCACCGGTTTCGGGGTTGTCGAACATGCACTGAACAATGATTGCACTCTCCATGAATTTGCCAGTTTCCTTGCATGGCTGCTCACCAAACATCAATCCTGCAAGTTGCATCTCAGAGGGTCGTAGAGGATCCGGTAGGACCTTTTGCAATGACTCTTCTGTCGCTGTGAAGAGTGCAAGAAACAGCTTTGCACCAATGTAATGATATGGCGGGCTTGGGTAGAGTGGGCTCAGTATTGGGACTCCAATGCCTTTCTTCATTTTCAAAACCAGTGATTGATTATCACTCGTGACTATTGAATCTGTCGAGTCGATAAACGCCACATAAGAGTGTGAGCTGATGGTGAGTCCGCCAGCCATACTCACAGGTTTATTCTCTTGAAGAT
>JAJRWI010000030.1 GCA_024276825.1 archaeon | reverse complement strand
CTATTGGTTCTACATATGATTCAAAAACGCCATTAGCAATGTCTGTCTTGTTAATACCATAGGCTATTGCCCTTCTTAAATGATAGTCGTTTAGTGGATACGAAAATGCGTTAATGGCAAGTAGGTAAGCTCCTGTATCGTACGCCCACATTTTCTTTAGGTTTCCATATGAGTCAATATCTGTGTAGTTATCAACAGGGACTGGATTTCCCAGCATATCTGCATCGCCGTTGTTTATGGCCTGCAAGGCATCTTGAAGCGAATTATACTTGATAACACGAACTCTATCAAGTGTCCCTCCCATATATATCTCAAACTGATTGTCCTGAGCATTTGTAAACTTGTCAGATGTTGTGGTGTTTCCAACTGTGGCAACGGACTGTACCAGTAGTCCAACCATAACGATAAATGAGATAAGAATCAACTTACGCCTGTGTGATGGCATTTGTTCGTACTCCGTCTGATGTTATTATGAGTCGCCCGAACGACCAAAATAAGCGTAATGGAACACGCTGAATTTTAGGTATCATGTGGACTGTGTGCGGCTGAAGTTCATTATCAGGGTGTACCTTTGTCCAATAACTGTACGGCGAAATCTTCGAATTTGCAAGAAACCTTATGAAATTGAATTTCTCGTTTATCTATAATTCCGATACTGCACCTTGACAAGTTTATACAAGACCATTTTGAATGAATCTATGTGAATGAATCATTCTATAACAGATTATCGGGCCCTTATTTTGCCTCTCTTACTGATTATAAGCCCCTTTTGTTCTAGGGATCTAATGTGATGTTGAATCATCCATTTTTCAAATTGAAGATAAACAATATCTGATGTGTTTGTATATATAATAGGCATTTCAATGATCTTCTCTACTGAGTCTGCTCCATCTATTATTGACATATATATCAGGTCTTCTCTGATATCGAACTGTTTCTTATAGGACTCGAGAGCACTCTTGTAATTATTCACAATAGGATCCCACAAATGACTACTAATGATGAATTCATATTCGCTATCAATGATTCTATCTATGGATTCTTTGAATTGATTTATGGAAGAGTTGGGATGACCATAAAAAGGACCGAACTCGGTACAATCGATATCTGCTGCAAACAAGAACCTCTCATTGACAAACTCGATACACATATGGTCTGGCAGATGCCCTGGGGTCATCATCATTCGTAACTCGTATCTTCCTACAGTATATCTCTCATTGTCACTCACAACATCGTCAATTTGTCCCTCATCCAGTGCTCCATACATAGCGCTATTCACAAGCCGTTCCCAATGAACCCGGACAGGATGGGCAGTGTGAAACCCAAGAAATCTTTTCATTCGCTCTTTATCATTGAACAGCGGTGCAGTGATCTCGTTTGCAACTATTCTGCATCTTGACAAACGATTGATTCTTGTAGCATGAGTGATGTGGTCCGGATGTATATGACTGAGAAATACTACATCGATGTCTTTAAGGTCACTCTCAAACTCACGCAGAAGAGCTCTCAAGTTCTCCATCCTGCAGCCCGGGTCAATGACTGCGATCTCATCAGAAAAAATCACAATGGTGTTACACAGGGGAAATGGTCCGCCAATGGCAACATAGATATCTTCGTCATCTCGTATTTTCTGGAACCTCAAGGGTCACAATTCCTCACTGAAAATGATTGGCGGGCTGAACCCGCCATCAAGAGAAATTACTCTATTGTTCGAACTCTGACTTCTGCTGCACTTCGCACAGCCTGTCTCCAAGTTCTAAAGCTGCCCCACATAACGGGGATTGATCCAGCTAGCAGTAGAATCAGTATGAGTAGAGAGTTTACAACAGGGACTGTTGTGGTTGGGGGATTTCCTGAATTAATAGCGTCAATCCAGTAACCTTCCAACATGCCCAAAGTTGTAGGAATCATCAATAGTGTCATGAATAAAAATATTCCAAAGGCTCTTCCTGGAGATGCCTGAATTATTCTGGCAAACACTCCCAGTACGGGGTGTTTTTGCCAATGTGACCCTTCTTGTACAATCCAGAATATGACGAAGACTATTACAACAATAGCCCAAATTACTAATGCTATCTCAAAGTACATTGTCCGAAGCTCCTTCTGGAGGTTAATGTCATTCCAGTTCATTCGACCTTTAAAGTTTCCGAAGCACGAATTTATTGTATTTTGTTTGCCTTATTATTTGAATAGAAGAATCTATGAATTAATTACTCTATACTCCTGATAATTGCTTCGAAATCATCTGTGTGAAACTTGCACTCTTCATACAGGTTTCCACTCTTTGCGATCCACCTTGATGTTAATGAAGATTTCATTCATAGATAGGGCAACTTCATTCTCAAAGGACTCTTTCTTCCTAATATGGCACCAATGACATGTGGAATGGCCTATTATAAAATGGAATGGCATTTGCCCTTTTGATCTCCTTGTCGCGCCATAGAAACCGTTCATTGTAAATTGGACACAATAGTCCTGTCCGCGCACGGATGGCAATGGGCGCATTTCAGACAATTGTTTCAGATAAGACTATTCAAGCCTCTCACAATTTCATAGTATCTCTCTTAGACGTTCTTTTGATTGGTATCCAACTTTTTCCAAGAACTGCGCATCAACGCGCAATCCGTCAATAGGATTATGTCCACACTACAACAAGAGATACTGATTCCTTTCATGAGTCAGTCTGTTTGATCTAGTGTTTTCTGACCTCACTTCATCTCCTCATTGAATAGCCATTGTTAAATGTCTACTCATAATGCACTTGCTCTAGAACACGAGTTATTGATCTGGGCCATTAAGAATATTAAACAATCTGATTGTATTAACAGTTTATTGATTAATGCTTTTTTCGCTACACCTATATGACTCCATAGAGAATTCTTACTCTGTGGATTCAATGAGAAGT
Source organism: archaeon (assembly GCA_024276825.1). GTDB lineage: Archaea > Asgardarchaeota > Thorarchaeia > Thorarchaeales > Thorarchaeaceae > JAJRWI01. The sequence goes on along the minus strand of JAJRWI010000030.1, from coordinate 7,190 downwards.
GCATGGTTCTGGAAAAAAGCATTCCTGTATTTTGGCGGCGCCTTTATACTTCTACTGGGCGGAGCAATCGTCGTAATGGCCCCTTACAACTATATGGGTTATGTAGCTCCTGAGGGTGATGTATACCCCTTTAAAATTCGAGATGATCCTGGATACTACCCGCAGCTTGAGTTCGGACTTGGCGCAAGTCCTGATAATGAAACCATAATATATGTAGATGTACGAATTGTGAATAATGAAACTCATAATGTGATAATTCGGAATTATACTTTGGATGAGAGATATCGACTGACCGGTGTTTCAAACATACGATATGAGATGAAAGATGTCATTAGTCTGGAATATGGGAATTACACCATCTATATAGATAGACTCGAAGGGATAACATGGATTGATGTTTCCTTAAAGCAATTGACAAACTCTCGAACCTACATCATCATTGGTGGGTCCATGAATATCTTGGGACTTGTTATGGGAATAATAGGATATTGTATGCCTGGTACCATGATTGAAACAGATGATGAACAACGCATAATTCAATGGGGCTACGACAAAGAGATTGGTGAATCTGATGAATGATACCACTTTTTCATATCATTCTTCTCGAAACTTGTATTTCGGTCCTAATTAGAGGTGGTTTCAAATTATATGTAATTATTGATATATTGCCAAAATTAAATACATTTTATCGCTAATGACAAGAATTATAAAGAACCTAATGGCGGCGCACCTACATGAAACGCATTGGCGTTCTCATTAGCGGTCGTGGGACCAACCTTCAAGCACTCATTGATGCACAGCACTCTAGCAGTCTAGGCGGGGAAATCGTTGTTGTAATAAGCAACAAAAGCAAAGCCCTCGGACTTGAACGTGCAAGAAAGGCTGAGATTGACACTCACATTATCACTAAGAAAGAATACCCCATTCGGGAGGAACATGATGCTCGGGTTGTCGAAACTCTTCAGAAATATGAGGTGGATCTTGTAGTTCTTGCAGGATACATGCGAATCTTGAGTAAAGTGTTCGTTGATGCATTTGAAAACAGAATAATCAATGTTCATCCATCATTACTACCAGCCTTTAAGGGCGTGAAGGCTCAGTGGCAGGCAGTTGAGTATGGTGTTCGTTTCTCAGGATGTACAACTCATTTTGTTGATCTTGACATGGATGCAGGACCAATAATCCTCCAAGATGTAGTTGAAGTGCATCCTGATGATACCGGCGAAACCCTTGCTGAAAGGATTCTGCCTCGAGAGCATGAGATACTCGTTCGTTCTGTAAGACTATTCTGTGAAGGACGACTTGAAGTGAGAGACCGCAGAGTCATAATAAAGGAGTAGGTCAACATGTGCGGAGTACTCGGAATAATGGGCCTAACAAATCTGACAAGAGCTGCTGATCTCTTACTGTTGCTAACTCACAGGGGACAGGATGCTTCGGGTCTCGCTTGGACTGAAAATGGCACAATCAAATCTGCAAAGGCAATAGGGAGTCCTGCAAGAATCAAGGTGCCATCCTTGTCATCACCATTAATTCTAGGTAGCACACGCTATCCAACATCTGGCAAACGAGTTGTTTCGGAGAGTGATTTTGAAACATTCGTTGGCCCGTTTATCAGGAAAAATCTTGCCCTCTCGCATAATGGCAATATCACTAACATGAAGTTTTTGAGTGGTAAAAACTATGATTGCGATAGTGAGTTCTTAACAGACCTTCTTGAAGACTATCTGAATGAATGCAATGACGATCTCCCCTCCGCAATAAGAAAGCTCTCCTCAGCTGTGGATGGTGCATACAGCCTTGTGGGCATTCATAACAACCGTCTTTTCGCCTATCGTGACTCTCGTGGTTTCAAGCCACTTGTCTTTGGCAGAACAACTGAACATGTCATTGTCGCCTCAGAGAGCGAAGTGTTGGATATGGCGGACCTGAAGCTGAGTCGTGATGTCTACCCTGGCGAGTTACTGATATTCAACGGTATGAATATGGAATCATACTCGATAAGACAGAATGAAACCCACACTCACTGCTTCTTTGAATTTGTCTATTTTGCTCATCCCTCAGCCATCATTGAGAATCAATTGGTTTATGATGTCAGGTTTAGACTCGGAAGAGCTCTTGCAAGCAATTATGTTCGGATGAGGCTCGATCCTCCTGATTATGTTGTTCCTGTTCCTGACACCAGCCGTCCCGCAGCACAGGCTCTTGCTGAGGCGCTGAATGTTCCAATGCGAGAGATAATCCTGAAGAACCGATATCTTGGCAGGACATTCATTGCAAGGGACCAAGATGAACGCGATAATCTGGCTAAGAACAAGTATATCTATCTCGAAGACAAGATCCGTGGAAAGAGCATTCTTGTTGTTGACGACAGCATTGTTAGAGGGACCACAGCGCGGATGATAGTGTCAGACCTCCGGGCACGGGGTGCTTCAAAGGTCTATTTTGCGGTCACATGTCCTCCACAAAGTCATCCTTGCTATTATGGCATTGATATTTCCACAGATAAGGAGCTCATAGCCTCAGAATCGGGACTGAATGAGATCGCCCAATACATTAATGCTGATGCACTGATATATCAAGACCTGAACGGACTAATTAATGCGATTGGGATAACAGACCTGTGTCTTGCATGTCTTGATGGTGAATATCCAACTGAGCATGCACGATACATCCGAGAACAGATTCAGAACCGCCCTGCTGATGAAGAATGTCGTGATTATGAGAGAGTGTTTGAGAAATGAAGATTGGGACAATTGCAAGTCATAGTGCTCTTAACATAATCAGTGGGGCGAAGGCTGAAGGATTTGCGACTGCACTATACTGCAAGACGGACAGAATTTCATTTTACCAGTCATTTGGCCTTGGCGATTCCATAGTGGAGGTCTCGTCATTCGATGAGATTCTGACCATAGACACTTCTGATGTTGTCATAATCCCCCATGGTTCTTTCGTCGCCTACATTGGTGCTGAAAGAATACTGAACTCCAAGTTACGGGTCTTTGGGAATAAAGAGCTTCTGAAGTGGGAGGAGGACAGGTCTCTAAAGACGAGATTGATGCAGAAGGCAGGACTAAAGGTGCCCCCCGAATTCACATCGATTGATGATATAGACGGACCAGTAATTGCTAAGACTCATGGGGCTGCTGGTGGTGAGGGCTACTTCATTGCGAGCTCTAGAGATGAACTGGAGTCAAAGATTGACCCCCAAATCATATACACATTTCAGAAGTATATAGTAGGGACAAAAGTATTCGTGACCTATTTTAGATCGATTGCAAGAAACAGGACTGAGATCTTTGGGGCTGATATCCGCTATGAAACTGATGCCGATGCCAATTTGAGATTCAACAATCGCCCTTCATTCCTTGTGATTGGAAATCTACCTATGGTATTACGAGAGTCCATTCTTGCAAAGTATTACCAGATGGGTGTCACCTTTGCAGAAACCTATAAGCGATTGACTGGTGAAGAACTCGTCGGTCCATTCTGTCTAGAAACCATAATTGATAAGGACCAGCAAATCTATACTTTCGAGTTTAGCGGAAGAATTGTTGCAGGCACGAACATCTGGATTCCCTATTCGCCATACTCATTCATCCAATTCAATAAGCCAGTTTGGATGGGCAGAAGAATAGCCATGGAGATTAAGGAACTACAAGAGCAAGACAGACTGGAGGAGGTGTTGTCATGATAGTACCAACAATTGGGATGATAGGCTCACACAGTGCTGAGGAGATTGCGGTCGCAGCAAAATCAAACGGGCTTAAGACTGTGATCATTTGCCAAGAGGGCAGGGAGAAGCTCTATGCTCGTTATAACAAGCATCTGTATGATTACATAATCACCCTGAATTCCTTTGGCGATATGATTCAGAAGGAGGTTCAAGAGCGTCTGCTTGACCTTGAAACACTCTGGATTCCAAACAGGTCATTTTCTGTTTATGTTGGATATGATAATATTGAGAGAAAGTTCGAGGTTCCCATCTATGGCAATAGAATGCTTTTAAGAGTTGAAGAACGTGGCCCTGCTCGGGATCAATACTGGCTTCTGAAGGAGTCTGGAATACGAATTCCACGAATCATGAAACCTGATGAGATTGACTGTCTTGCAATAGTGAAGGTTCAGCAGAAAGACCGTCCACTCGAGAGAGCATTCTTCTATGCAGAGTCATCTGATGACTATTGGGAGCAAGGCAATACTCTGGTTAAGGATGGTGTCATTACTCAAAAGGGCCTTGAAAATGCCACAATTGAGGAGTTTGTAATTGCTCCTAGATTTAATGCCAATTTCCAGGCCTATGGTCTGGATGATGTTTTTGGAGCCCTTGATCTTGTTGGCTTTGATGATCGCATCCAGACAAATCTGAGTGGACTACTGAACCTGCCTGCTCGTGAACAGATGAAGCTGAACATTCATGTGTTGAATGAAGAAGTGGGCCATAAAGGCGTGACCATGCGAGAGAGCAAGAAGCCATTGGTATATGAGGCAGCAGAGAAACTATTGATTGGTGTCAAGAAGCACTTTCCGCCAAAAATGATAGGGCTCTTCTCCCTGCAGGGAGCACTAACAGAGGATTCCGAGTTCATCGTGTTCGATCTGAGCCCTCGAGTGCCTGGAGCGCCATGTGTGGGGCCAACAAGTCCCGAAATGAGAAGGCTTTCACTCAAGTTCAATCGTAAGATCCGTTCACCATTGGATCTCTGCATGATGGATATCCTACAAGCGTCAGAAGAAGATCGCTTGGATGAGATTTCCACATAATTCATAACCGAGTCCATAATAGAATCAACAAACGTGGAGATAAGCCGATGAAGGTATTGCATGAAGGAAAAGTAAAGCGAGTTCTAAGTGATCCAAACTCTCCAAATCACATCATCTTGGAGTTTACCGATATCGTGACTGCAGGCGATGGAGAGAAAAAAGAAACCATTGGCGGAAAGGGGAAACTTGCATGCGAGACCTCAGATATCCTATTTACATTCCTTGAATCAAAGGGTATCAAAACACATTTTGATAAGAGGTTTGATGAGAACCAGCTAAGATGCAAAAAAGTCAAGATATTCCCCGTGGAGGTGGTCTGCAGGAATGTTGCAGCAGGCTCGTTTTGTAGACGATACGATATTGAACGCGGCGAGATATTTTCACCACCCATAGTTGAGTTCTTTTTGAAAGATGATAAGTTGCATGATCCACTCATTACTCGCAATGCAGCTGTTGTAATGGGTCTGGTTACTCATGAGGAACTTGCCTTCATGGAGAACGTTACACGTTCTGTAAATTATTATCTATGCCAACTCTTCAAGCAGGTGGACTTGTCGCTTATCGACTTCAAACTCGAGTTCGGGAGAACCGATGAGGGGCAGATACTAGTTGCCGATGAGATATCAGGAGATACCATGCGTCTGTGGACCCTTACGGGCGAATCCATTGATAAGGATCTGTTCCGCGAGGCCTCGGGTGATCTTATTGAGGCATACGCAACTCTCGTGGAGCATTTGAAAAAGGCCACTCCCAAGGAGATTCCTATCAAAAAGGAAAGAATTCGTGTGATTGTAATGCCAAAGCAAGGATTAAAGAACCCTCCAGGCGAGGTCACTCGTAAGGCGCTCACTCGGCTTGGGTTTGAGAGTGTGAATGATGTTCGTGTAGGCAAGGTATATGATATTGAATTATCTCATCCAATAACATCTGAGATTCTTGAGCATCTGCGGGCTATGAACCTGAAACTACTGTCCAATCCAGTAGCTGAAGAAGCAAAGGTGGGACTCCTTGTATGGGAATAGCTGTGATTCGATTTCCTGGCACCAATAATGAATACGATGTGATAAGAGCTCTCTCTCTTATTCCTGGCACTGAGCCTTATCTCGTAAATAGCAATGAGAGTCCCTCAGTCTTGAAAGATGCCACAGGTATTGTGATTCCTGGTGGATTCTCATATGGCGACTATCTTCGAGCCGGAGCTGTGGCATCAATAGAGGAGATTCTTGATGGTGTACGAACATTTGCAAATGATGGAAAGCCAGTATTAGGGATCTGTAATGGTTTTCAGATATTAACTGAGGCTAAGCTGCTTCCTGGGACATTACTACCAAATGAATCTGCGCGATTTATCTGCAAATGGGTCTATTTGAAGGTCAGCGAGTCCCCAACCCCTTATACTGAAGGTCTCGAAGGCCTAGTTCTTAGAATTCCTATTGCACATGCTGAGGGAAACTATCATTGTTCCGAGTCTGAGATGCGTGCTCTTGTTGATTCAAACCGCATACCTTTCAGATATTGTGACAGTGATGGTAATATTGTACCTGAAGCTAACCCTAATGGGTCTCAGGAGAATATCGCTGGCGTGTTGAATGAGAAGGGCAATGTACTCGGAATGATGCCTCATCCTGAACGTGCTTCCCGAGCCATTCTAGGTTCTGAAGATGGCCTTGCAATACTTGAGAACTTTGCAAGACTGACGATGGAGGCGTGATTGATGCTAACAAAGGAAGAGCTTGAGCACGCGAGAAATGTCTTGGGAAGAGAACCAACAAAGACCGAACTAAATATGCTCGACGTTCTTTGGAGCGAGCACTGCAGCTATAAGAGCAGTAAACGTTGGTTTCATTTGTTTAAGACCGATGGCGAGAATGTGTACCTTGGCATTGGCGAGGGGGCAGGTCTTGTTGACATAGGTGATGATGTTCTTGTTGCAGTCGCAATGGAATCGCATAACCATCCCAGTCAGATAGATCCATACAACGGTGCAGCAACCGGTGTTGGTGGAATTATAAGAGATGTGATATCTCAAGGCTGTAAGCCAGTGGGTCTGATGAACTGTTTAAGATTTGGACCACCAAGCAAACCAAAGAATGCCTATCTTCTGGAGCATGTTGTACGTGGAATTGCAGACTATGGAAACAGTGTTGGAATCCCAACAATTGGTGGCGAGACCCAATTCGATGAGTCCTATGAAGGAAACTGTCTTGTCAATGTTGTCTGCATTGGAGTGACATCACCTGATAAAGTGATCAGAAGCAGGGCAGATAAGCCCGGACAACTACTCCTGATATTCGGCTCTACAACCGGCCGTGATGGAATTGCTGGAGTAAGTTTCGCTTCTGAAGCTCTCTCAGAGGAAGAAGAAGACAAACGCGGTGCTGTTCAAATAGGTGACCCTCTTGCAAAGAAGGTGCTTATTGATGCTT
>JAJRWI010000029.1 GCA_024276825.1 archaeon | reverse complement strand
TTGTGTTGTCAGCCTCAAATGCCTGTGGCAACTTGTAGCCATTGAACTCAGGAATCGCACGGTACATCAACCATATTGCTGTTTCTTTAGCAACATCAAGGTATATTGTTGCATCAGGTGAAACTCCCTCAAAGAATGGATTGCTAACTGAATAGCGGTACATTTCGAGGAAGTATTCACCTATGCCTGCTGCACCCTTCAGATAGCCGGTCTTGAATTTAGCAGTCGTGCCGTTATATTCTGCCCATTTTAGACCATTGCCATCTTGAACGGCATTTGCAATGAGATAGTTGGCCGCATCATCAGCATATAGATCAAGGTCGGTGTATGCTCCGGCACTTACTACTATCTGCTTGGTTCCCATTACCCAGACCCAAGAGTCAGTTCCGCCTTGCCCATCAACACCATAGGCAAGTAGAGTATATACTCCTGGTTCACTGGGTGCGGTTAATGTAAAGGCTGGAGTCCAATCTGTTGAATCGCCATTAGAATCAACGCCATGAAGGGCTTGAGCCTTGGTTTCTGTCATAAAAAGACCGTTGTCGAAATCAAGTACATTCAATCCCAATGTGATTGCTCCACCTGCGGCGTCTACAAACCCACTGACCTTTACTTTTATTGTAAATTGATCGCCAGGTTTCACTATTGTGGGACTGTCAAAAATGACTTCTCCATCCACTTGTATATTAGTCGCACTGCTGTGACAACCACAGCTACTCGTCCATGGCCTCCAGCTGTCAAATGATGTGACATCCGTATCTGCCTTACTAATGTTTGTAAAGGCAAATGTAATCGCCATGGAGAATACGAGTAGGAACAGTGCTATTTTCGCCATATTTTTACGCTTTAGCAAAATGTCTGCCTCCTGCTTTCAAATGTCACCCAAAAATCAGCATTTAAATTCGTATTGTAACTTAGCTATGGTAGCATACCGATGATAGCCAGCTTACAGTTTGTTTTTCGAAAGTTATGTGTAAATCTGAAATTCTATACCAAGTAATCTTGAAATTGGCTTAATCATGATTCTTTTTTTTGCTTGGCAAGTACAAGAGCGATATCTCCATACTCCTTGATTTCCATTGATTTGAACCTGTTTTTAAGATCATCAATTAAATTCCATACGAAGAGAGGTATTTGGCCGTCCACACTTGCATGCATCAGAAACTCAATGAATTCGCCTATGGCCATTGCATCATCTCGTTTTTTTAGCAATATTGCAGGGGTTAAGAAGGCTAGTGTGCCATCTGGCTTCAACACATTTATGCATTCATCAATATCAAGGTTCTTGCAGAAATGCATATCCAGTCCCGGCAGGAATAAAAGATCAAGAAAACTTCGCTTTAGAGGAATATTGCTGCATCTGCCCTCAAGGATCGACCATCCCTCGTATCCTGATGATGGGAGTCCACAAGTTACAATCATGTATTTTTTTGCCTTGTGTGCAGCCTTTTGTAGAGCTTTAAGAATATACCTAGTTGATTCTGAGAAGTTGCATACCAGACTGCCAATTGTTCCATTTTTTGAAACATGCTTACTCAGAAGCGTGCAAATATTGTACACACGGTTCTTTTCTTTCGGAAAGCTATTGATATATTCTAAATAGAACTCATGAACTATACTAATTGCCCTTCTAAGAATCTTGTTCCTTTCTTGATGGCCCAGCTTTGTGAGTTTGTAAACCCTCTTTTGGGGTCCTGCTTCACTCTTTACCCATTTATCCTTTAGCAGTCCTTCTGAAAGCATGCCATTAAGAACTTTATACAATCGCGTGGTACTAATAGAAATTCGCATTTCTTCAAGCGCCTGAAATACCTGATAGCCATGAAAGAGTTGCTTGTGGAAATTTCGAAGAATGAATTCTCTTAATTCATTACTATTCATATAGACTCACACATCAGTTCACTATGATAGCGATATTTATATGAATAATTGCTATGATAGCAGTTATTATATAGATATTCATTATGTTTCAAATTATAGCTTTAGCGTGCATGAATTCAAGGCATGGCAATTATAGGGATGCGAATAGATGCGCAGAGCTTGGACAAAGCTGGACACTCATTACACAACGAACCAACTAGGGGCCTAGGATCTAAGAGTTTATTAAATATCTCACAATACTCTATTTTGAAATGTACCCAGTGCCGTTTTCTGGGCAGACAGAACTCAGATATCAAAAATTGTCAAATTAAAAATGAATGACAAGACATGAATCTGTTATGGACTTTCTTTACTGTCATGCTCGATAATTGAACCATTTTCATCATTAGGACCTTTTTATTCTAGAACCGCTTATACAAATTACCGCAAATTGATAAATTACATCAACCATAAAGAAATAAGCCAACATATTATCGCAATTTCATTACTTCAGCAAGGCATTATAAATGACAGAAGAAAGGCGTGATCCAACTCTAATCTTTGGAACAGCTTCATTACTAAATGACGCGTCGACTGATATGATTGCACCTATATGGCCTACATTCTTATCAAACATTCTCTTACTGAATGTGTTTCAAATCAGTGTGATTGATGGACTAGCATTAACGGTTGCATCACTCTCCAAGATTGGCTCTGGTTATATTTCAGACAGAACAGGCAAGCGCAAAGCATTCATAACAGCAGGATATTTCATGGCAATGTTGTCCAGACTTGGTTTCATAATCTCACGCACATTCTACCATATTGTTTTCTGGAAGACACTAGACAGACTTGGAAAAATGCGAGGTCCACCAAGAGATGCAATAGTTGCCGATCATGCTGGTGAGAATAAGCGAGGAAGTGCATTTGGAGTTCTAAGGGCTATGGATAGTGCAGGAGCAGTTGTTGGGTCAATCATCACATACTTCTTGTTTTCCTTTCTACTATGGTGGTTTGCTGATCCAGCAATGGCATATTATACTATCATCTTATTCTCTACAATCCCTGCAATCGGTTCTGTGATTATTATTGCAGTTTTAATCAAAGAGAAAAGAGGAAAAGATGTCTTCAAGGGGATTAGCTTTCGAGGACTCAACCGAGATCTGAAACTATTCTTGGTGGCTTCTGTTGTTTTTGCCCTTGCGACCATGAGCTATTCTTTTCTTATTCTCTTCTCAGGAGGTTTTGGCTACACGGAAACACAATTGCCATTGCTCTATATTTTATTCACAATCGTATACTCTTTGAGTGCATATCCATTTGGAAGAGCATCTGACAAATTGGGAAGAAAGCCAATCTTGATGATAGCATTTATTATGCTCATCTTTACATCTCTCTGGGCCATGATTGTCAACGATATGATAAGTGTGATTCCATTATTTGTGTTCTTTGGACTTTCAGCAGGAGCACTTGATCCAGTGCAGACCTCTTTGATCTCCGATCTTGTCGAGCAAGAGAGAAGAGCAAGCATAATAGGTGCTTTTCAGATGTCTGTTGGCATTAGTGCATTGCCAGCAGGGATTTTCATAGGGTACTTCTGGTACACATTCGGAGCCATCGCAGCATTTCAGTACTCTCTAATACTTGCTCTGATTGCAATAATACTGCTGGCATTTGTAAAACCAAATGTTAGACATCCCTAAGTAGAGTCAACATTGTTATCAGTTGCTTGGCAGTAGATGAAAGTGAAATGATAGATTATTTGCGGCGCTTATGAATTTCAATCAAGACAATAGTCAAGACTAATCCCCCAGAAACAGCAGTGATTATGATTTGGAACTGTTGGATTGCATTGCCACCTTGAGGAATTCTATTAGTTGTTGTAGTACTTGGGGGAGGTGGTAGTGCTTTTTGTGTGACATAAACCCATACAGTGTCACTCACCCAATTATCAGCTTGATCGTATACAATCAATGTAAAATTATAGAGCCCCTCATAGAGATTATCAAAACCTGCGGAAATAGGGCCACCATTCCAAGATTGTGAAGGCAATTGAACGCCATCTATGACAAGCACGTATTCTTTGGGGTAGGTATCATATGCGTGCCAAATAATGGTACCAGTGGCATTTGGAGTATAAGTGAGCAAGTCGAGCGGATGATCTATTGTAGGGGGGAAGATATCGTATGATAATGGTAGGAGTTGAGGATGATAATCAATGCTGCCAGCATTACCATTAATTATGCGCCAACCCACACCTGAATAGTCAATCCAAAAGTTTCCTTCATCAGAAATGTTCCATGAATTGCAATAACCGTTGTCCATCGCTATTCCTGCATAACTTGCCGCTAGAATGTTTGAGTGTAGAAGGCTATAGTTGTTATACTGTTCGAATACTATTCCGTAGGCATCGTTGCTGTGAACAAAATTCCATGTTAATGTGTTATTTCTTGAATCTTGATAGATTAAGATCCCATTTCTGCCATTTTGGAAGACAATATTTCCAGTGATATTGATTAAAATACCTGAAATAAGAGTGACCCCATCTTGCACATTATGGTAAATTGTATTATTCGCAATTGTCATATTATAGACCGACTCTGCTTGAATCCCCACAGTTTTATTGCGTATTGTGTTGTTCATCAGAGTTCCATGGGACACATTTTTAAGATGGATGCCGATGCCAATGTTGCTGCCTTTTAAAATGCAATCTTTAATGATAAAATAAGAGTTTGTTGATGTGATGTTTATGCATATTTCAGATGTTGATATCGTGAATCCCTCAATTCGATAAGGATCTTGATATGTCCCAGAACCTGGAAAACCCTGACTTTCAAAATCAGTATCTGATTCGATAATAATGGCAGGATGATTTGTCTGTGAAAGATTGGCTTGCATATTGACATTGGTGTTAATTTGTGCATCATTATCTATGCCATTGTAGGGAATTATAAGAAAGATTGAAGCAAGCATAAGTAAAATGATTGCAGTTTCAATATGATTTTTCAGGTTGCTCTCCTTCATTTGCTTTCATCTAAGTAGACTGAAATTCAACTCATAAATATTTAGAATTATCAGAAAATCTCCACAGAAATGATTAAATCATATCCAGTTTCTAACTCCATTTTGCCAGATTGACTCACCCATTTTTCGATAACCTTCAACACTAAGATGCAAGCCATCACCAACATCATATTCATTTTTCAAGAGTCCATCGTCAGAAGAAAGATCAGTAAATAGATCAACAACTATCATGTCATCAGAGATTATTCCATTAATAATCATTTCATTTAATTCATGTTGCTTTTTTTGAATATCCATAAAATGGTCTGCAATTGGCGGAACAGTGCATGCCACCACTTTAGAGTTCTTTGTCAATGCCAGCCTCCACATCCTTTCCAAGCTCTTATAGATCTTGTTAATAGGAACACCCCATCCTATATCATTAGAACCTCCAAGGATAATCACAATATTGTATTGCTGCTGTGATAGAATTTGCCCAAGCCGAGGATACATCTGGGTTGCAAGCTCTCCTGGAATTCCTCTGTTTTGAAAGATCAGATTGTTGACATATTCCTTCTTTGCATATTCAATCAGCCAGAATCCATACTGAGACCTTATATTGCCCGACAAATAGTCTGGATCATAGCCAGGATATCCTGATGTCAAGCTGTCACCAAATCCCAGAATTGTAATGTTGTCCAATTTTATCATCAATTGTAATACAGTGTGCTTTTTGAGGTTTTAGTTTATTATTCCAACATAATGTATTGATTATTTTAATTAAAGAAATAATTCAATAAGAAAATATGTTGAACCATAATATTGTTGAGTGAGTTTGAGCAGGCACCCCCACAATATGCCCGCCCAATCACACTCGGATCGCAATTTAGAGATGAGGAGAACCCCTGCAGTCTATGACCCCATGCCTTTCATTTTGTGAACAATGAAACACTTCTTTCTGTATGCTTCGTCTTCAAGTTCATTGATGAACTTCTCAAGCTGCTTGACTCTAGTGAATTCTTCCTCGATGCCAAGGTCTCGAACAGTTATCAATGCTCTGCGGTTTTCAATTCTGACATATACTCCACCAAGGCCAACATGATGTTTCATGTAGACTGGTTCGCTCTGATTTTTAACCCGATAGAATCCTTGCCTTCTTAACATTCTGCTGAACATCATCATTTCGGTCAAGCCCTCCCGGCGGCTGACTTTTACAGTAAACGTTTACTACTATTTAAATCCCCATCATACAAATCAGTAAACGTTTCATTTGGATATAATATTCGATACTGCTTTTTGTGCAGAATATTTGCCCAATTTAGCACAAATATGGCCTCTATATATATATTAAATGAAACATAACCTTAATTTCCAGTCGAAAAGTCAGAGCTTGATGGCGCGGAATAGATGAGCGTTTACTACATTAGGTTATGGAAGGGCTTGCGCGGAATGCTAACGTATACTCAATAAAAAAATAGTACTTGTTCATTTGTATTATTCACTTATGTTTGGGATATAACACGGATAAGGTCTGAATCGATTTAGGATACATATTCGCTACGCTTAAAACAGGGTGAATATGTCAAAGCAGGTGTGAGTTCAATGGATATCTTCAGTGATATAATACTTGCAATCCAAGCTATCATGGGACCACTGATGATCATACCTGGATCAACGGTGTTCATTGTTATTGTAGGTGTTGGAATCAACATTATATCAATATATGCAATGAAGAGACTTGTTGATATGGAGGAAGTCAGACAGATCACTACTACTGTTAAGGAGTGGCAGGAAAAATGGAAGAGAGCTCGCAAGACTGGAGATGCCATACTCATGGAGGAGGTCATGGCTCAGCAGGGGAGAGTTATGGCACTGCAAGGCAAGCTTGCCACCATTCGAATGAAACCAATGTGCTACACGTATATTCCTATTCTCATTGTATTCTTCCTACTATCAGCAGTTTATGGGGCACTTCCCGTGGCCATTCTTCCTTTCAATGCACATAAAGTACTCCCGTTTCTCTCTAATTCGATTGGTGTGGAGATTCCGGGTGTGGGCTTTGGACTTTACTATTGGACTCTCTATGTTCTTGCAAGCATTCCATTAGGCGGAGTCTTGAGAAGAGTCTTTGGTGTGGACATCCAGCAGTAAATGTCATTCTAGAAGAATGTTGGCTGGTCTTCAAAAGTCTGGGACTTGAAGTCGATTCGTTTAGCCTCTTCAATAGAGAGCACTTCAATCAGTTTGTATTCTCTGCTTCCCATACCCAGCTCTTCTGCATACTTGGTGACAATATAGGGATCCTTCATTGGACCATGCAAGCGTGCAAATGGATGCAGATCAATAGATGGATCAAGAATTGGATTGCGAATATATGGGGGAATCATGTTCTCAATCAGGCCTTCATTTGCAATCAGGTCTAGTGTTGCTTGCTCTATGGCAACAATATCTCTACTTCCAAGTACACCAATATCATTTATGACCACAGGTTGACCAAAGCCCCAACAATCGCAAAGAGCAGTAATATCAATCGCGAATGTGATGAAGAACTGCTTGTTTTTATCAAATGTTTTGAGAACCTCATTGGCAGACCTTGCCATAAGTTCCTGAAACAGAGCAAAATTCTCTGGCTTCAATGATAACGATCCCACACCCTCATCTACCTTAATGCATTCTCCGCACTGATTGCACATACCAAAATTGAGTGTCAGTTTATGCTTCTCTTCATCATAGCTTATTAGGTTGTCCGGGCAAGCCTTCACCAACTTCTTTGCATGCTCGGGAGTGCATTTTTCATTATCCCAGTAAGGAATGCTCTGTTCAACTCCATGAATCTTTCTCCACCTACTTGGACCATGATATCCGCCAAGTGCAATGTTCTTAATTGCTCCTCCAAAGCCAGATGAATTATGTCCTTTTGCATGAGTGAGATCGACCAAAACATCAGCATCGTGTAGAACGCCACCCATCTCTAGAGTATCAACATTCTGGAAGTCAATAAATGTAGTCTTAGTATAACCATCTTTTACTCCAGCAATTGGAATGAGCGGACATCCACAGGTCTCTTGAGTATAGCCCCTATCAACAGCATTGTAAACTGCAGTTGGATTATCGGTTATGAATGGAAAAGCCCCCTGCTTCCTTATTGCCTTTACAATCCGTCTGACAAAGAAGACTGGGACTGTTTGATAGCCATCTCTAAAGCCAAGGTGCATTTTAATGGCCACTTTTTCCTTCTTCTCAATAGTGGAGAAGTCAAGTTGTTCAATTATCAGGTCCAATTTGCGAGCAAGGGCAGCACCTTGATTTCTTGCACCATGCAGAACTGAGCCAAAATACACTTCGGAAGTCATAGCAGTTAGATGTTCTCTCAACTATTAAAGCGTTTTAATTCAGTCAAAATTACATTCAAACTCCATATACCTTAGAAATTTGACATTATTTCAAGGTTTTTTCGAAGAACAATTTAAGAATCAATCCCAATGTTTCGGTGCACGAGAAGGTTTTGAAAGCCATTATATTTGATCAAATTCTCTGATAGTTATCCAAGTCTATTTGATTCAATAATAATTAAGGTACTGTACTTTTAATCAAATTCAGACGATTTGGTTATATTGTTAACCTTGTCAATCATGCCATTATTTAGGTTCAACCGCCTGGACTTCCATGCCACGGTGAGTCTCTCCAGACCATGTCCCAAATCATATCCTCGGTTAGGGTTTCAGATTCAACAATGGTCTTGTAGAGTTCTTTCAACAGGGCATGATGTCGCAGCTCATCTTCACGGATCATTGCAGCAATTGTCCGCACTTGTTTGTCATCAGACTCGTTCATTAATTGAGTGTAGGTCTCAACTGCTTGTTTTTCCAATTGTATATGTTTGTCAATTCCCCTTGCAATCTTGTCTCGCTCTTGAGTACTAATGAATGGGGTTGGGCCCTCAATAGCTTTTTTCAATGACTTGAGAAGCGCAGCATGCTTTAATGAGTCTTGGCTAATTCCAAGCAATAGGTCCTTTAAGAAATCATTTCCAAGCTTTTCAACATTCTCTTTAACAATTGTTATTATTTTCTCTTCAAGCGCAATCTGCCTATTGATAAATTCAAGAATGTGATCCTTATCCATCTCTTTTCCCTCTAGTATAGTCAACAATCCAAATCTTTCTATTTATGAATTGTCAAATGTCTGCAATTGTTGAACTGGCAATGATTTTAGTCAGCAGATTAATTCTATGGCAGGAGGGATGCAGACAGTCCAGAGTTTGATATCAGCAATTTTCAAGGAAAGAATATTAAGCGAACTAATGAATTTTGGCTATCTTTATGTAAGATACATATCATTGATAGATTAATGCAGAGATTTCATATTTTTATTTTAGATATCAATTATGTTCTTGACTTCAGAGAGCATATGTTTTCATTCATCAGGACGGAA
Source organism: archaeon (assembly GCA_024276825.1). GTDB lineage: Archaea > Asgardarchaeota > Thorarchaeia > Thorarchaeales > Thorarchaeaceae > JAJRWI01. The sequence continues at coordinate 5,248 of JAJRWI010000029.1, read as the reverse complement.
TGCTTTTTTATGATCTTGAGATTAAATCTATCGAGATATTGCATTGCAGTATCTATTATCTGAGCATACTCTTCAAAATCCAAAACTTCAATTTCAATGACCTGCCAATATATATCTATACACATTCTTTCTTATCCAAGGATTTTGGCCTTAAGATATTTGGGAAGAGCTGCAAGAATTGAACTTTTCACCGAACGTTGTCCAATCAACATCTCTGCTATTATCCTGCAAGATTTTTCATCCTGCAAGAATTGAGAGCCCAAGCTTTTTGAACCCTGTTTTGTCAATCGCTTTTGCAGCCACAGCCCCCATTTGAGGTCAGATCCAATTCTATTAATCCACGCCTTTTCATATTGCTTCAGAAACTTTCGTGAGATCTCATTCTGTTGAATTGCACTTGCAGCAACTTTACCTGCAAGATCACCACAAACCATTGAATAATAGATCCCCTCACCACTTATTGGAGAGCAATGAGCTGCAGCATCGCCTGCAAGTAAAATCCTGTTTGAATATGACGGCTTCACAATACCCGCCAGGGGCATTAGCGCAGCCTCCTGTTTGATTATCTCTATTGAGCCATTCAACTGAAGAGTAGGTGATTTTTCAAGTAGATGATTCAGATACTCGATGGTCTGACGACTATTGCTTTTGACCTGAGAAAGAATCCCTCCGGTCCCAACCGCAGCTTCATTGCCTCTAGGGAAGATCCATGCATAGCCCTTCGGTGAAAACTCACTACCATAGTAAAACTCAATTACTGGGTCAAAACTTAATGAGTCATTTCTACGCATTTGATATTGCACCGCATAGCCAAGCTGCTGGGGTGTGAGTCTGGGTCTGACTAAAGAGTTCTTACTCGTCACTGGTGAAACCCCGCTTGCGTCTATTACGATCCTACTTGGAATCCCTTCAATACCACTTTCACCCTTCATGCGAACAATACAATATTCCTTTTCTTCCACACACCCTACAACACATTGGCCCATCCTGATTTCTACTATCGATTGATCAATAAGATGAAGAAGGGCCCTTCCTATATCAGCACGAGTTGCATCATATCCAATGGGCTCATCAAAGTCAACCTGCTTAATTTCCGTGCCTGGAAACTTCATTCTAACACCAAGAATTGGAAATGCGCCTGCAAAATTGCCAATATTGAACTCTTCAAGCGCTCTTGCTGGAATAAATCCACCACAGACCTTCTCTTCACCGGGAACATTCATTTCTCTCGTAATTAATAAGGTTTCAACACCATTAATTGCAAGTTGTCGAGCAGCCATTAAGCCTGCAGGGCCTGCGCCAATAATGATAACATCCTTTAAAGTTTCCATATTAATCCCGATTATTCTATATTAACCCACAAATAATATCATTGATTTTCTTTCTATTAAAACAAGCCGCTGTAAACGTATATATTATGCCAAAATGGCGATGAATAATAAGCGTTTACTAAGAGAAAAAGACCAAACGAATCATAGCAAAATAAGACTCATATCTCCTTAACTTAGATTGGTTTGATTAAAGTTCGACGCATATAGTAGCGAATAGCATTTACTATTTAATGATGAAGAGCCACCAGTAAACGCACACAATTTCCAACAATTTCCAAGAATTAATCGAGCGTTTACAAATTACATGTATGAAGGGTGTCATAGATGTCTAGCATACATAGCATTTGGAAATTAAGTATCAAGCGTTTACTAGTACTTCATTTTGAAAGCTGATAAAATTCATACAAGATATGGTTCATGTAATTCATAAAAATCCTATAGATACCAGTATTGCAGGCGTTATTGAGGATCATTTTCTGCTCAACTGAAATCTGCAGAACTCATCACCACGGGCTTTACACCTTACTTCTTCTACTTGCATGCTAGGATTACGCAGAGCACCTTCAATGAAGCCACTGAAGAAGTCGCACATGGGCCTATCAGAAGTTCTTCCTCGACATATAGGACATAGGATAATGTTGAATGCATCATGCTTTTTATCGTACTTGCAAACCGAGATCTCATTCAATAATTTGGATATGTTCTTTTGGTCCATAATGATGGTTTCATCACCCATTCTTTCTATTATATGAAATCCTGCATATCTGCCAATTGTTCGTTCCACAAGATGCTGAATTTCAATATTATCTTCAAAATAGAGGGGCAGATCTCTGACAAGCTTGATTGTTGCATGGGGGTATTTTCTGATTATATCTTCACCAAGATTGACAACCACATAGATGTAGTGAAGTGGGATGAAAGCTGGCAAGAATTCTAGAAGTCGCGGGAATTTACTGTCAATTTGAAGCATCTGTTCATAGAGCGTGTTTATTGTGGATTTAAACCCAAGGTAACGCTCACCACGGATATAAGCATCATCCTGCATTAATAATTCGCCATATTCCTGAAAGAACTCGTACTCAATCTGCTTGACTAGAATCTTTGCAAAATATTCACTAGCAAGGCTATCAGCGAAGACAACGAAAATAATTGGCTTCTTGAAACTATAGACAAGGATTCCATTCTCTACCTCAATTGAACGCAATTCTTTATGTCCAAGTTGTTGAATAAGTGAGTTTATCGCACTTGAAAAGCCGCCGAACAGGTCTTCAAAAGATTTGACTTCAGAAGCCTTATGCACGCTTAGTCTGGAACTGATAATTGGAATACCATCCTGATGAATGATATGCACCGCGTTAATCTTTGGGGCCATTCAATCTTCTCCGAACAAACGCTCTGACACTTTGTAAAATCGCTGGAATGCAAACACTAGAATAAATATCGCTACAATGAAAAGAATAAGCCTAGTGGGCTTCCAGATGAAATCATAGAATTCTTTGGGGGTGAACCAGAACCATTCATCATACGCATCCATTGCCGTACTAATGATACCAAGAATAGCAAAAATAATCAACGGATAAAGTGTGTCTTTTCTTTCAAATAGAGGATATTTCTTAGCAGCAATAATAATGACAATCAAAACTACAACAAAGAGAATAGCTGTAGCTAGGTCCAAACATGCTTTCAATAATTCCAGAGGATCGGAGGGTGGACTAAATTCAATCATGAAACCTTGCATTTTACTACCTCCATTCTTGGGCTCCAATTGCTGCAATCCTGTAAATTCCAACAGCAAATAGCAGAATCCCCATTGCAAATGTACTTCCATCCAGTACATTTATTATTTTTACAAGCTCATCGCCCAATTGAAGAGTATCAATAGCGTCAAATATTGAATGCAATAGCATGAATACAAGCCCTAAGATTATGAGCCCCCAACCAGGAGTTGCTAATTTTGGGTATTTCATCCTCATTCGTAACGCAATAAGAGTGGCGATCAGTATTCCAACAACAATCAATGATTCAGCCATAAATAGAAAAAAGTCGTTGGGATCAAGCAATGTCATTTGCATTCAAACACCATAGCATTCATCATTGTTGGCCAATATTAATTATTCTAAATATTACATTTTTTGGATTTTATTAAAATGGTTTATATTTAACGCCGGAAATCACTTTAACATAGTCATCCCAAGGTCACCGTTATCTCTTTTTCAAAATCTCATTCTAGGTAAGCAAGTTCCATTGACCACGAATGGCCTGAGATGCCAGATACAAAACTACTTCTTTGGGGACAGCCTTGTTGATAACTTCTAGGTAAAGGCTATGCCGCGGTCCAGAATTAATTTTGCTGAAACCCTGCCAAAGTTTTTCAATAAAGGATAAGCCATTGATTCTTAATGCCAGATTGCCCTCACGGTCGATCAGTTCAACGTTCGGATAGTGGTCCTTACCCCTAGGAACAAACCATCTCTCCTCATTATCCTCTCTGACTACAATCCATGCAGGCTGTCCTAAAATCTCAGGGACTGGGACCTGCGACCTTCCAAATGCATAAGCATAGCTGTCAACATAAAATGTGCGTTCATTCATAACTGGAATTCGCGTTGAACGCTTTCCTTTGTCCACAAGCTCAATAATTGTCTGAAGTTGCGGTCCTTCTGCATCATATATAGTAAATTCGGTATTGAAGAGAAGCATGAGCTCCTTGTATTCCGCATCCCATACCGTGGAGGTTTCTGTGATTAGTATGCAGGGTTCGCGCTTGTGTCCCCTCTTCTCGACCGTCCATGCATAGACGGGACAAGCCATAGTGGTCCGCCAACTATACGGGAAGTCAACTCTCTGCAGAATAAAACGAGTGTCATTTAGATCCAATGATTCCAATGATTCGATTGGAGCATAGCGTTGAAGCATTTTTTCTTTCCATGATGCATTTCGTCTTCGCACATCATCCTTGAAACTTTCATCAACAGGCAAGAACCATCCTCCAAAACAATTTATTGTCGATTTAGCTAATATTGAACTTATTTCTTTTTTGATGATTTGGAAATGGATTTTATCAATCAAAATATAGTCACATGATGAAGAGGAATAAATATAGATTGAATCTGAATTCAGCATCACTTTCTGGAATAGTGTGATTATAATTTCTAGACCCGTCCAAGATCTATTAATCTGAACGCGTCTGCTTTATTTGCTATAATTTTGGATCTAATTCAGTATTTTACAAATGTATTAAGATTTAGCGAATTCATCTAAGATTCATTTTCCAAAATAATGCTTTTATAATCTGATGATTTCTTGCATCATTATTGTTCTATTTTTCAGCACATCCTACGATTTTTCGACCACCGTTATTTGTTTTTACTTTAGTCTTTTGTCGGCATTTTCTAATATTTTCTGTTTCATAATCATTGTTTTTCATAATATAACTATTCTTTTATAATTTTTAAAAGTAGTTCATTTTGCTTGTATTGAAAACTGCAATGGTTGCCATGGGGAAAATCCTTCATACTCACTTTTCAAGATATGCAAGCGATTAGTATATTTTCAACTCAAATAACCCCCATTATCCTCGACAGATATAGGGGGTACTCACATAATAAGTATGAATTAATGATCATCAGGCAGGCTTAGGAATAAGTCATATTCATATATTGAATACAGGCATAAATAATTTATATAGGAATAAGTTTGCACAAACATATACAAAAATATTAAAAATATGAAGGTTTTTTATAAAAATGAGAATAAGCATAAACGCTCGTTGATAAAGAATGCCTCTATAAAAATTAATATTCAGGTGGTTGCGGCAATTATATTGTGGCGTTGAAGTGAAATTATGCAAAAAATGCTTTCGAAAAATCGAATGGAGTTGAGTGATAATATGAGGCTAATCAGGTGTTGGGAATGGG
>JAJRWI010000002.1 GCA_024276825.1 archaeon | reverse complement strand
TCAGATTTAATAGCTGATGATTCCGCTCCAACCTGTTTGATTATGCAACAGGATTTGACCCAAAGTGTATTTGTCTAATAATACTGAATTCTAATAAATCATCTTACAATCTTGAAGAGTTATTGGTTTCTGGACTTGACGGTCTAATGCGCTATATTGACATATTAATCATCTATAATATAGACCAAATGAGCTTTTCAAACAAACTGAGATGGTCCTTAATATCAAAGGCAAAATTTCTATATCTCTTTCTGAGCTCTCTGAGAATGCATTTGACACAATCTCTTGAATCTTGGAATCCCTTGAGCCAATTTCAAACAAGACATCCAGAATATCTGATGTCACGATTCTTTGTGCTGGCAACTGCTTCTTGATCTTGTGTCCGAAATCTTGCCACCAAATCTGTTGATACAGAGCAAGAGACCTCTCATCCAGACAATCATTCTCAAATAATTGACTCAAGACTGATGCTGCTATTCTCGCAGCTCTCATAGCATAATGGATACCACCACCAGTAATCGGACTGACCATTCCTGCCGAATCACCAACAAGACTTGCTCTGTTTGCATAGGTCTTGCGAATTGTGCCCCTGATTGGAACAACCGCACCCCGTGCATGAGAGAGATCAACCTTCTTTGGCAGAAGACCGAGATTTTGCAGCATAGCGATATAGTTTCTGAACTTTCTCGGTAGTCCTTTGGCTCTGTTTCCAAGAATTCCAATGCCCACATTGACAGTTTCACTCTTGGGAAAGATCCAGCCATAGCCAGGCTCACCACCGCAATTTGCAAAGAAATGATATTCTCTATCAGGAGTGTAGAATTCATCAATCATCTCGGGGTTCATTGGAATCTCGCAGACATTGCAGGGTATTAGAGAACCATATGGCCATTTCTTATTCAGTGAGAGCCTTCGAGCAACAAGGCTGTTCGCACCATCTGCTCCCACAGCAACTCGGGCATCTATCTGATCACCATTAGCCAGTAAGATTGAGACCTTATCATTAATTGAGATATCCTTGACTCGCGAGTTGAGTAGCGCATCTGCACCAGAGTCGCAAGCCTCAGTAAAGATGGCGTTATCGAAATTGGCGCGTCGTGCCACTGCCATGTCCACGCTACTCTTCAGAGTTATCTTGAGATTCGGTGAGTGAAGCACTGCAATCCTACAAATGGCGTCAAGGAATAACTCTTGTTTCTTCTTTAACCAAGGAAACTCATTAATCAGCGAGTATGAAAATCCGCCGCCACAGGGTTTATCGCGAGGAAACTCATTTCTATCAATCAGGCACACATTAAAACCCTGCCTTGCTAAGTATCTGGCTGTGGTTGATCCAGCGGGGCCAGCACCAACTATTGCCATATCATACATAGATAATTCGGGGCAATAGCTTTCTATATTGTTTGCTATCGAATATATATCCATTAACTACGTCCAATAACAGGTATATTGCAATTGCTGAAATTGCTAATGGATGGTCAAAGTCTGATGCACAGCATATACAAGCAATGATGCTACCACATAGAACTCCTTATGTTCCATGAGATATTGATGATCAGAGTGATTAGTTGTGCTAGACCAATTTCTTGACCGAAGACAGGCATTGAAAGAAAGAATTGAATCATCAAACAGTGGGTTAATAATACATTATCTCACAGTTACAATTCTCTCATTGAATATAGTTATAATCATATATGCCGTTATTTCAATATTGGTTCGCTTGACAATGATTGGAGTTGCTCTTCTTGACTCATTGCCAATCGCGTTTTATGTTATCCCCTTGCTTGTCTTCTTGCCATTGATAATCAGAGATTATTATCTCAACAGGTCAGCTCTCATGCCAGTCGTAATCACACTGATCATGTGTGTGTTTTATTTACTCCTTGTTAGACTGGTCCATCTATTCTACCTCATGTTTGCCATGAACCTGCTTGCCTGTAGCCTTATGGTGATACTCGGAAGACTTCGACCAAAAACTAGCATCAAGACATTGGGCAAAAAAGGTGTGGTCTATCTTGTCGTTCTAAACCTGATTGGTCTGCTTTTTCCTGCTTCGATACTAATCATGGGCCAGACGCAAATAGCGGCAGTTGAATATAGCAGTTCATCCTCCATTTTTTTAGACATGCCATTGTATAATTGGGATTTCCCTTATCTCGACCACGCCCCAGACAATCAGACATTAAACTCGCTTCAGAATAATGAGTTCGGTCTCAGCTTTCGGATTGATGGTTATTCGCAAACATCGATGGACAGACTTCAAAGCTGGCTGACTGCCTTGAATAAAACTACTATCGAGTATAATATTGTTTTCAGTGCAGTCCATGATATTTATCGAAATACAACAGCAGATTTCGTCAGGACCTTTAATGCATTTGCTGAGTACACGACAATCTTTGTTAATCTCACACAGAGTATGAACGTATTAAATCTGCCAAGTATCATTTATTTTGATCTCACACTGACTCGAACTGAATGGCAGAGTCTATTGAGTAGTGCAAGAAGCATTGACCTCACTGGCTTTTCCATAACTATCCGTAGTATTTCTGACAATATCAACCAGTCAATCATAATTGAGATGACTAAAGAGATTGTCAATCAGGCCCATAATAATGGATTGTTAGCTGGAGTTGTGGTTGATGCTTTTGTTCTTGATGATATTCAGGATGGCGATACTCTCTTTATGAAGTATTGTGGTGTCACCTATGACAGTATGTCGCTCTGGGACAAGGTCCAATACTATGCCAGTAGAACCCGTTTCTCACTCGAGATGATTAACGATGTTGGCGAATATCTCGTTTACTCATATTCGCGATCAGTTGGAAACACAGGAGATGAGGACTACGAGTTAAGATTGGGGCTTGCAGGAAATGCAACAGACAACGAGGGGCGACAGAGTTCGGTTTATGGAAACCTAGATGTATTGATTAAGGATATCAAGGCTGCATATGGTAATGGCGTTTCTTGTATTGTTCTGGAATCACTTCCTTTTATTCTAACATCATTTGGAGATAGTGCGCTGTCTACCATAAGAAATGCTCTTGGGCAATCAGAAACGGTTCCCATAACATACACATTTCGTATTTATGCATTCAGGGCAGTGTTCACTGTGATTGACTCATTTGATGTAATTATGCTTTAGGTGAGGCAAGATATATCTCAAAGATTCCCAGCCAGATCTCACTGGAAGGCTCAGCTTTGATAAACAGATTTTTCCTGAAATTGACACCAATTGGTCGCTTTCCAGCTTTTTTCCAGACATCAGCAAAAATAACGGAATGAACGCGTGTTTGAAAGTCCTCAGTGACTCTAAGCATCATACTCTCAAGATATGCATCATCAATGCCAAATGAACTCAGATCGGTAGCCGCACGGAACACCCTCTCCTCAGTTGCCGCCCCTTCTTGTCTGTCAAATGAATATCCAATGCCACCAGCGAAATAATAGACACCATGAGGCACACTGTAGTCATTATTGAATACAATGATCTCGCCATCGGGCATGTAGATATAGTCTGGCCTTGCTTCAATAAACGAGATTGAGGCCGCTTCAATTCCCACCTCATCAAGCTTGGTGTGTTTCTTCAGATACTCCTCAAGTGTATAGATCTTCTTATCAAACCTGAATGCTTCAAAATCACCTTGATGTGCCACATTTCGTGCCTTTCTCGCAATCACATCAATTATTCTCTGACATTGCTTCAGGAACTGAACGCGCTCAGGGATTTCAGTCAAATGCCTTCCTGCTGCTATGACCACACGTAGATATTGAAGGCCTTTCATGTTGGTGATCAAATCTCTTGAAAAGAAGGTATTATCAGATGTTTCGAGAAAGCCGGTTCGCTTGGCAACCTCTATTGGTATTGGCCTTCCAAGATAGACCTGTCTTGGATTCTTCACACGTTTTGCTTTGAAGAAGACACTGACATCAAGACCTAAGCGGGGGACATCTGTAAGTTGTCTTACAAAGGGACCCTCAGGAATGATCTCCCGAGCTCTTGACTTTTGATACAGCTGCGTATAACGTGAAAACAGGTCTCGCGACATGATTCGACCAACTCGCTATGCTTCAAATGATGGCAAGGATTCTATTATCTCTTGTCCTTGATTCTGAAAGCCTACAAAACCTGCATTACTCGATAAACACGTCGACATGTTTAAAAGGACATTATAAAAGACCCTCCTAAGCTATATAAAGAAGGGGATTTTACTTTGCCAAAGCCGAAGCCAAAGACTAGGATAGAGAATGTTGTAGCTTCCGTGATTCTGAATCAACGACTTGATCTTGATGAAATTGCTGCAACCATGCCAAATGTTGAGTTTGATCCGGAGCAATTTCCAGGCCTTGTCTATCGACTTAAGAAACCAAAGACAGCCACATTGATCTTCAATAGTGGTAAGATGGTCTGCACGGGTGCGAAAAGTGAGAAAGAGGCCAAGAGGGCAGTTCATAAGATTGTAAAGAACATTCGTGAAGCAGGGATAGAGATCACGGGAAAACCAATCATTGTGGTCCAGAATATTGTTGCGAGTGCTAGTCTTGGAGCAGAACTAAACCTTGAACTTGCGGCGATGAAACTTGAAAATACACTTTATGAGCCAGAACAGTTTCCAGGACTTATTTATAGGATGCGTGACCCCAAGGTTGTAATCCTTCTGTTTGGATCAGGAAAACTTGTCATTACAGGTGCTAAATTCGAGTCTCAGATTGATGAGGCAGCTCTGAAGGTCATGGATAGACTTCTTGAACTGGGTGTTATGAGAATACCTGAGGGCGAAGATTGGTCAGAAGATGATGAGTGGGAAGAGTAAACGTTTACTGCCAGAAGACTTGTGTTCTCTTCTGGAGTCATACTCTTTCTCCTTATTTGACACATGCGATTCATAGCAACATTTACTGAATCCAAAGTTGCATATTCAAAATAAAAAAGTGCGATGCAAAAACAGACCAATGATGACATCGAATCATAATGAAGATCAATGCCAAAGGTAATTCTGAGAATTACTAAGGCATATAGGGAATAAAAGGTGGCTTTTCAATGTCCGCATTACAAAAATCACTGCCGATAACCAGATTGAATTCATCATACGACGCCCCAAAACGCATAAAACAAGGGCTGATTGAAACAGAAACACATTCAAGGAAGAATTCTCTCTTCTAACAACGGGGTGCATCAAATGGACAGGAAAAGAAATGGCATTTTAATAGTAATAATAGGAGCATTGCTGTTTATCGGGGCCTTTATGTTTCTCTTGCCAGTAACTGAATTCTACTTCATCTCATTGATTCTCATGTTCATTGCTGTTGTTTTTATCGGAATTGGTAGTGCAATGGCCAAAAACTTTGACAGAACAATTGACACCCCAACAGAGGAGTGCTACTATTGCAATGGGACTGGACGCATTATGGGGGCAGATGAGGAAGAGGTTTGCCCACGATGTGGAGGCAGTGGTCTCGCAAGGGAGGATGATGTTAGATCTTGAGAGACATCATTATTATTGGCCATCGAGGAGCAGCGGCTCACGCTCCTGAGAACACTCTGCAATCCTTTGAAACTGCTCTTAGAATGGGTGCGGACATGGTTGAACTCGATGTACAAATGACAAAAGATGGGCATCTTGTTTGCATTCATGATTATGAGGTTGATAGGACCACTAATGGTTCAGGACAAGTCTGTGAGATGACCCTTGAAGAGATCAAATCGCTTGACACAGGAAGGGGGCAGACGATCCCACTTCTTTCGGAGGTCCTAGACTTTGCAAAGGGAAGAATTGGGGTTAACATAGAGATTAAAGTTCCTGATGTCGAAGAACAATTACTCAAACTAGTTAGAGAACGAGATATGCTGGATGAAGTGATCTTCTCATCATTCTTTCATTCAAGCCTTAGCATTATCAAAGTACTAGAACCAAATGCAGTCATTGCAGTCTTGTTCAATTCAGAGATTGAAAATGTTGTTCAGTATGCCAAGAACCTCAATGCTGATGCTATTAATCCTTTATTCCTTATCACAACTGCTGGGCTTATTGAAGAGGCACATCAGCAGGGTCTCAAGGTCTTCCCATGGACTATCAATGATAAAGAGATAATGAGAGAATTCTTTGTGCTTGGCGTAGATGGAATAATTACAGACATGCCCGGACATGCAGTCAATGTTCTTGATGAGTTTTTGTTAAAAGGTTGATTCAATATGTATTCATGATCCTCTTGATGAAATCTAGGATTAATGAATAGGCCTCATCTCTCGATGGATGACACGGAATCACATGAGGGGCATTCTCTATTCGGTGAAGTTCCTTGTCAGTTGATCCAAACTTGTCAAATGCTAGATAGACGCTCTCTGGATTGATTGTCTTGTCAGCAGTTCCTTGGATTACACAAACAGGGACATCAACTCTTGAAATATAATGTTGAATATCTTTTGTGATTCGGTAAGCCTCATGGATTGCTGACAATGGCTCACGATCATATCTCCTTCTTGGAATATCATAACCATGAGTTCGCTGATTCTCTTCGAGATCAACACTTTTGTATTTTACAAGATGCTTTAACAATGGAATTAATTTGATCATAGAGCTGCGAATCTTAATCATTGGAGCAATAAGCACGAGTCCATCAAACTCAGACCGGTCGACTGCAAGTCTGATGGCCAGTGCACCACCCAGACTGAAACCAACTACAAAAAGGAATTTGGAATGCCAGCTTTTTATGTAATTGAAAGCGCTAATTACCATATCATATAGATCTTCATACTTTGTTCTTGCTAAGTCTTCTGGAGCAGTACCATGGCCAGCTAGTTGTGGAATGAATGTGCTAAAACCATGCTTATTCAAAAATAATGCAAGAGTTTCCATTTCCTCAGGAAAGCTGAAGAGTCCATGAATTAAGAGGAGTGAGGCATTGGCACCGTCTACCCGCGTTTCCAAGCCGCGGATATCGGGAACCAATGCAATCACTTTAGACTAGTGAGGTTAACGTTCTGTAAACTGGACTCGCTTGAAGCTCCAACCGCTTCTCAGCATTCCCAGTCTGACGCCAATGATTGCCCAACTAATGAAGTTGAGAATCTCTAGGCTCACAATCAGGGTCACCAAGAGCATCAGCATCATGCCAATGTCAGTTGGAGAGGGGAAGCCAGAGAATACTATCATCACAATTGTTGCAATGATAGCACCCAGAATAACTCCTACAATAGAACTCATTCTGACCAGCATGCCTTCATATGGATTGCCCGTGTTCTCGACATCATGTGCAAGATTCATATTTATTGAAAGTACGAGCACAAAGCTAACTGCATATAATGCCAGCATTATTGAGGCTGCAGTTAGGGCCTTGTGGGTTATTGAGGCTGATGGATCACCAATCATTGGTATCAAGAATGCAAACAGTATTGACATTCCTCCAAGCACACCCGCTCCAACTTGTCCGCGACCTTTTGCAAAACCAACCAGCGCCACATTTCGAATAAGAAGTGCGGCTATTGGCAGTGCGAGTATTGTGGGTATCTGGACATCAATAGGTATGTCTGAAAACAATGCAATTGGGAACCAGCGATTCACAGGCCAAATTGCAGCAGGACCACTTCCAAATAGCCCAAGAATGAAAAGCACAAACACAAATGAGCTAATGACTGTCACAAAAACGGTAAGTTGTGGCTGTGAGAACTGTCCAAGACCTCTTTTTATTACTTCAAAAAGCAAGAAGATCTGGCTAATAATAATCAGTGTCCATGGGATGAGGATAAACTGTGAGAGAACAAATGGATGGACCATAAGGAAAATAGCTGCAAGAACCATTGGCAGGCCTGTGACAATATCAGTCTGTTCGGCATATAGTGCCCCCATGATAAATATTATTGCTGCAGGGCAGAGCACCATGAAGCCGCCCCAGCCACCAATAACATTTTCAACCATCGTGCCAGCTTGGCTTGTGGCAAAGATTCCAAAAAATCCAAGGAATATCATGAACCACTTGGCACCACCCTTCACAATGTCTTCGCCTAATTGCGTTTCCTTCTGCTCTCTAGCGCCAAGTCGTGGGGCCAACAACACCCAGTAAATCATCAGTGCCAATAATCCATAGATAATTGCTGGCTGGGTGAGAAACTCTGTCGTGGATACCATTGTGTCCCATGGGAACCAGATTGCGAAGCCTTCCTTAATGGCGGTTGAACTGAATATGGCAAATAATCCGAGGAAAAATACAATTAGGCCAGTTATGGAGAATCCTATTTTTGCAAATCTAGTACTGCGAACATATTCACGAAGATTATTGATAGGAGCTCTCCAATAGAGAAATGTGAAGATCTGTCCAATAAGTAGTATAAGATATGCAATGTAGACAATCATGACATTTGATGCATCAATGAAGACCATAGCCTGTCCAATGGCAAGAATTGGCACGAACAATGCATTGAACATACCAGCAATAAATCCAATTATCGATTTGTCCGAGTCAATGTAGATAACTGATGTTATCTGCCATGTGACTACAAAAAATGCGCCTAATGACATACTGTGAACCACATATGCAATGACTTCATGTGGCTTATGCCAATTCAGTCCTCCGTCAATCACAAAGAACGCAGATATCAGGCCGATTATCGCAGTAATAAGAATGATATTTGGTAGACCAGAACCAAGGTAGTTTCGTAGGTTCTTGGAGCCAATTGCTTGAATCAGCAGACCGATTGACAGCAATGCGAGAAAGATTGCTGAAGCAAAATAGTGACTAGAGTTCTTCAAGACCAAAGCTCCAATTGAGGGCATTGGAATCAAAGAGTACCCGCCACTCAGCACCAATCCGATTATCGCTGCGATTATTCCTAAAATAGCACCAATACTTGAGACCTTGCCGATTGGCTCGTACGGTTCACCATCGGCTGATCTCTGTGACAATATTCCTGAAATTGCTTGAGCCATCTCTATTATCCTCACTAGTTTGATGGTCATCTGTCCTGTTGTGGTTTTGAAAGTGCCCCATATAAAAGGCATTCGGAGTGCGCTAAGCATAAGAAAACCAGTATAAAAAAAGCGGTTGCTCATTCCACAAGATAGAAAATTAGGCATGTGTCCTTCAAGAATGGTGATTCAAATTGCCGAAAATCGAACTGATAGTGAATGGCAAAAAGGTTCCATTGAACAAGTTCACAAACAATGTCTTAAACGACATATTATTGGCCTTTCTTAAGAATTTAAGAAATGTTGAAGTCGATAAGATTACAAGGGTGGAGGTTTCTTAGAATATCGAGGTCTTGAACTTTCTGCGAAGATAGACTTCTTTGTGGTCAATCTCAAAGAGCTTGTCAAGGCAAATTGAGATGAGGTCATCACGGTCTTCTTTGACCATTGTATCAAGTGCACTGAGATTCTTATCTTTAGCAATCTCTATGACCTTGTCGAGCATGCGTTGGCCAAGATCGGTGCTCTCAAGCTTGTCTTCAATTTCAAAATACTGGATGTACCCGACTTTTCCAAGAGACGGGTCTCGTGCGATATCAAGCTTCATTGCTGCTACTACAATATCATCCATTGCTGCGACAATGAACATCGTTTCTGTAGAACCATAGCACGCGGCTCGAGTTGAAATGGTCTTGAAACTCATCCCCTCTCGAGCATAGAACTCATCAAGCGCTTTTCTATCGCGAGCAGTTGCAAGTCTGACTTCGATTTCCAAAAGGTCGGCCTCCATCGCAGTAGAGCAAAATTGCCGATACAATGTTCAACTAGCAAAGGGCTTATCTGATTTAATATGGTTGTATTATCTGATAAAAGTGTCACGTCGCCAATCTTCAGAAGACATGTTGCTGATCTTATGTCTGCTACTATGCCTTATTATTCTAATACTTGCGCTGCTTCTTGTATTTAATCCTATTTCATGATTTGATAGATATCTTCAATACATCGGGTAAACAGGTTATCTGGGTGTTTTAGGACAATGATATATCTGGACCCTGCTTCAATTAAGAGGGGCAATAATGGAATTACAGAAACTACCTTGGCCTTGAATTTTTCTTCCACAGTCTTGATAATCTTATCATCCTCATAGATTGAAGGCTTCTTGTTTATTACTATTCTAATCTCAGGGACCTGCAGTTTTCTTGCAACACTTAGAGTTGCAGCTGTGCCCAGAAGGTCTTGCTGATCGACCCTTGCTACGACAAACAGGTAATCAGCTGTTGCCATGGACAATAGTGTTTCCCTATCAAGACCGGGATGGGTATCGATAATCAAGTAGTCCAGATTCCTAGCCTTTATTATCTCATTAAATCCATTCTTCAGATCACTTACTTCATAGCCTTCTCGTAGAATCCTTGTGATGTCTGTTGCTGACATTGAGCTTGGGATGAGAAAGAGCTTTCCTGATTTAATGCCAAGACGCGAAGTCATATCAATACATGCATCAGTGATCTCGCACTCTCCCCTAAGATAATCGTTTAGTGTATGCTCAATCTTTTCGCGACCCAAGCCAAAAATCACATGTATACCTGGACTTGCTACATCAGTGTCTATAACTGCCACACGTTTTCCATCAAGGGCAGCAATCGCTGCCAAATTGGCTGCAATATTGCTTTTGCCCGTTCCGCCTCTAAAACTATGAATGCTGACTATTTTACCCGACACGACTCAACACCCTTTCTGTTTCCCATTTTACTTGATTTCCCAGCTTACGAAGAACATCTAATATTCTTGATGCAGGGATACCTGTCTTATTTGATATCTCTTGGATTGAATAACTACCATTACAATATTTCCATATCATATCTACAATGTCAAAGTCTTTCTTAGGTATTCCGATTAGTTCGAGATATGCTGAAAATCGATCATCCCGTTCAGGCATTATGGGATATATCTTGCAGATCTGCACAAAGTCCTTGGCGATTAAATATGCTAGAATTTCTGTTATGGCATCTTTTGAATAGTGCGTGAGTTCTTCAAGGTCCGCAATTGTGATATTGCCTTCAAGTTGTTCAATAATATTCATTGATTGCTCGAGATGTTCTTCGGTCAGACCTTTTAGAACAATTGGTATCTCTACCTTCATCTCTGTAATGGTCCTTTTTGGAACCACAAGGTCGTAATCATAGAAAGTCAATGTTTCTTTGCTCATCATTGGATGAACTCGTTTTATCAATGAAAGATTGATCTTTTTCACTAATGAGATAAAGGGCTTTATTATCTCAAGATACTTGTCGTTTTCCAGACTTTTGTGCACCACAAAGACACAGAAGCATTGTTCCCTCATGTTCACTACAAAGAAGGAGGTGACCGGATCAAGACTTGTATGTACTATCAACAGTCCTTGACATGCCTTCTCTTTATCTTCCATTATAGTAGGAAAGAGATCAAGAATTGCTTCAAGTTCGTAAGTTCTCAATGTCGAAACTATGATGTATGCATCCTGAGTAAGTACTGCACCTCGCAAAATGTAATCGTTATCTTCTAGGTGAACAAGAGCGTTCTTGATTTGATTTAAGTCATTTATTGGCAATAATGCAGTCTTATATCGTCGCGCAAGACCAGGAACACCATTAAATCTTTGGAGTGTGAGTTCTACGACTTCAGCAAAGGGCCTAAACATACGGGGGTCCTGCCATTCTTTCATTAATTCTTCATAATACATTCCAACAAACTGATCCGCCAGCTCCTGCAAAATCACCCAGTATATTTCTTCACTATCGTTCTGAGATATCATGGCAATGAAGAACAAATTGCCCTTTTTCACCCACACAAGTTTGTTCTCTGCAAAAGAGATCACTTTTACTGGTTCACCGCCAATGCTCTCTGCAAATGAGCCCATCGCAGAAAGGAATCCTGATACCAACTCATCGATCTTTCTCTCGCCAATGATTCCATAATGAAAAAGTGGAATTCCGGTATCAAGAATCACAACTATTTCTTTCACCAATATCGATGTCTCCAGCAGAAACTCATAGTAATTTTAACTAATAAATAGATGGCAGGAAAGCAAAAAAGGCGACTAAATGGCAAGCAATCTTGAAGGAGGCATACCAATCACTTCAACCATATTCCACTTGACTTCATCACCAACTTTCATTAATACCTCATATATGCGATCAGCGGGAACATTAAGACGTTCGCTTATTTCGGTTATTGAACGTGTACCCGTGCACAAGGGCCTTGCTTTCTTGAGTAATTGATAGTCCTTGCTTGGAAGACCAATCAAGTCAAGAAATGCATCAAATCTCTCGTTATCGGCTCCGAACTTGGGACACAGTTGCGAGATCCTTAGCACTCCCCAGATTGTCAAGTACTCGATGATTTCGCGGACTTTGGTTTCCTCCATGCTCAAGTCTACACTTAGCTGTTCTATTGTCTTCTTGCCATTAATCGTTTCAAGCACTCGAATACCCTCATTGCCAAAAGCTCTATGAAACTCATCAAGGAATGGTGCTTGTTCAGTGACCTGCTGAAGAGCATTCTCATCCTTTTCTGGTACAACATAGGAACTCAACTTTGAGATAAGAATCAAGACGCCCTCATAATAGTCGAAAACTTCCTTAACAATGCTGGTGAAGTCAGTGAACATGTCATCATAGGCAACATTAAGTGAGAGTTCATGTTCATATTGCTTTATGAATTTGATACTGAGCTCCTGGAGGACAATCCTCAGAATCCTCTCAGGTGCTTGATTCTCGACCAGGAAGATGAAAATTGCATCTTCAGTCTGTTCATATAGAATCTCCGAGTCCTCAAAGGAAAGACTCTGAACACTTCGTTCGCCAAATTCGGATGCAAAGCTTGTAATGGCGGTTAGAAAGCCAGATAGTAATTCGTCAAGGCGTTTGGACTCACTAAGAGCATAATGAAATACTGGAACACCGCCTGACGAGATGATCATGAACTCATGAACTTTCAATCTACCTACCATTGATGTGACTCCTAGATTCCCTGAGCTTTTTGGGTGATGTTAGGTCTTTAACCTTATGTGTGTAAATTAAGGTTAAGAAACTGACAAAGGATAAAAACCAAATCATCTTATTTGCTAGGACTAGCTCAAGAAACCTTGGTGAGTGTATTGTTAGAGTATAGAGAGTTCCCAACAAGGATTGCTTTGATATATATGCTCTTTTCCCCATCAATTGCATTGAGCTTCTATTACATACTAAGGGTCACGCAGGGAGTTCTACTTCTGCCAGTGATAGTTGATCATATGCCATTGTTAGGAGTGGGTGCGCTTGCATCAACGATTGCCTTGCCAATTGTGGGCTTTGTGATTGATAGAATCAACAGACCAGTTTATCTTGCCATTGTGGGTTCTGCCCTTGCTCCCATTACCATGTTCATATACATGGCCATGGGAACTCCAAATCAGTACTCACCATTCATTGAATACCTTGTCGTGATTAACGCATTTCTTGGACTGGCCCTGTCACTCCCCAGTCTTACAGTTTTAATGAGTCGCACAGTTGTCGTGAGATTCAGAGGTAGAGTGGCAGTCTCATTTCTCGCACTATCTGTATTTCTGGCCCTCCTCTATCCCACCATGGAGAGTCGTGGCATTCCACTGAGTGTCTTTATTATTCCAATTCCAGAAACTCTTGCCATTGTTGCTTTGATTATTGTCAGTGCCGCTGTTAAGCCATGGAGACTGACTCAAGTGCCTCTTGCTGCTTCGGGCAAGTCCATGTTATATTTCATGCCTACAGTTTGCATCATGGCTTCGTACATGCTTTGGTACTTTCATGTAAAACTTCTGATACTTAGCGATCCAAGCATTATTTCACTGGCTCAAGAGGCAAATATTGGTCTATGGGAATATGCCTTTTTCATTGGGGGCATAGCAATTGCTGGAATCATGGCTGATAGGATAGGCAGAAAGACATCATTCAGCACAATGATTCTATTAATGTCACTCCTCACCATATTTAGTTCGGTCTTTCTATACATTGATCCTGTATCAAGGACATTGATATTAAACGCAGCACCTCTCCTCATTTTTGAACGTAGTGTCGAAGGATATTTTCTTGGCCTAGTTCTACTATTAATATGGACTGAACTGGGCTCGGCTAAGACAAAAGGCAGAAGATTGACAGCGGTATGGTTCTTTTTCCTCGGATATATGTGCTTATTCTGGGCAGTTGATCTGAGTGCTTGGGGCTGGTCAATCCCCAATATAATCGCATCAGTTGGTCGCGAGACCGCAATCTTTCTTACATTAATTGCATTGTATCTAAGCGGACATCTTCCTGAGATCGTGGGACGAGAGATGGAGATGGAAGACCTTCGGATTGATTTCGATGATAGAGAGGTTGAAAGGACAGTTGATGCATTTCTGGGACAAGAGGACTTTGAAGCAGTACGTCATCAGCTCGAAATCTTGGATGTGAGTTCAGACCTTTCAGACGAAGAGATTCATGATATTCTTGGTGATGACTTTACCGAAATGTTGCCCCTGCGCAGAATTCCAGGAGTTGGGACAGCTCTGGAAGCAAAACTCAGCGATGCTGGCTATACTTCAGCTGCACAGCTGGCGGGAGAGACGCCAAAGAGGTTGGCATCGAAGGTCGAAGGGCTTGGAGAGGCACGGGCCAAGAAATTAATCGAGTCTGCGAGAGAAGTTGTCAAAAAGGCCTTGAAAAAGAGCAATGGCCAGTAGAGAATTCTTGTAGTTGGAGCCTTTGCAGTTCTGATCTATTGATGTAAAGCCATTTGGAAAAAAAGCTCTCACAGGTATAGATTCCAAGTGCAATCAGACTCTGCAACATAAAGACGTGTTATTGCAAGTTCATATACTTTAATGGGGCGAATCAAAGTATTCCTTTGAAGGATAGTATGCCAGACCCGTTCCTCCAAGGAGATCAGCTCCTTTAAGCTTCTTTCCACATGTTGCACAGGTCAAAACAATCTTTGGTTCATCAGAAGCAGTTCCACAATTATTGCATAGGGGTTCAACATCAATCACAGACAGTTCTGATACTTTTACGGCCTCATGGCAGTTTTGGCAACGCACTTCAGTGAGTTCGTCAATGATGACTGTCTGAAACTGTTCGCTGCATTTTGGACAAAATACTGTGAAGACATTGTGCAAGTCGCGTGAGTCACAGCGAGGACAATGAAGCTCAATTGCAACTTCAGTATCACCACATTGTCTGCATTCTAGTCTCCTACCAAAGGACTTTGGGATAACAACATTCTCTCTCTCAAGATCTTGAAGGATTCTAACAACTTCATCGGGATCATTACCAAAGAACTCTTCCGCAATCTTGTATCGTTGGATACTTTGCAGGGTGTATTTTGGCGCAATCACTTTAATATGTCCGTTCTTAATCTCTTGAATGAAACTCTTGACCTCAGGCTTCGATAGAAACTCTTCTCCAGAGGTTTCATGAATAAGTTCAACTAATGTTTCATAAGCCTTCTTTATCTCATCATCCCAAGAATCTGAGGTTATATCAATATACGGGACAAGTCGTAGAAGGTTTCTCTCTATCACATCTGGGTCATCATTCTCATCCAGCAGAATGCCAATACAAGTGGGGGCCTGCATGTATGAAATTACAAGACCAGCTCGTATCTTGGTATAGCCAATTTTGGCCTCGCTGTTTAGACCATGACCCATGAAGATGTTTAGGATGTCTTCTTCTGAAAGTTCGATATGTGGATAGCTTCGACCAAGAGAGGGTCCTAAACGGTCGTCCCACCATATTGCAAATGCAGCCTTTGGCAATAGTTACACCTTTTGCTTTATTATATCATGAGGCTTCTTAACACTATATTGTTGGTATGCAGACATGGCCAAGGCTTGCTCTTTTAACCATAGATGATGTGTGCAAAGTTCATTATTTGAAATACCGATAGCTATAAAACCCAAGAGAATGGTTCGACCGCCAATGAATAGTGTATAAACCATTTGGTTGTGTGGTCATAATGGAGCTAACTAAGACAAAGCATCTGACGATTGCAATTCTAATGTTCTGGCTATTCTTGACACCTGCAATGGTGGGACTAGCAGATTTTGCAACTAATACTATAGCACCCAATAACTTCGAGCTTGCAGCTCCATCAATTAACTCACCACCAGATTTGACATTTGAAAATGGTAGTCTTGGAGAGAAGATTGTATGGAACGCCACTTCCAATGAACCCTTGAACTATTCAGTTTCGAGAGATGGTGAAATCATAGACTCAGGGAACTGGGATGGTTCTGAGATTGTTGTGGAACTTGATCATCTCTACGAGGAGAACCTGACATATTCACTCCCAGTGAGCTTTGAGTTCACTTGTGTCGTCTTTGACAAGCAAAATGAGTCCGTTTCAGACACAGTTATGGTAACAGTGATTGCTGATGAAACCAACCCCATAATTACTATAGAAGTAGATGGGATTGTTTTGGAAGAACCGGCTAATTACACTTACGAGGTTGGCAGTTTTGGGCATGAAATAATATGGATGATCAATGAGACCAATCCAGACTTTTACAATATCACAAGACTCTCTGACTATCCGAGCAATAACTTCACAGTGATTGAGAGTGGGAACTGGGCCGGAGGAAACATATCAATTGGAATTGATGGTTTAAATGCCACTCATTCATATCTCTATACATTATTCGTAAATGACACTCTTGGCCATAATTCAACAAGCACTGTAAATGTCACAGTCAGTGAAGACTTGACAGATCCCGTGGTTGATTCTCCTGATGACATCTCCTATGAGTTTGGTGCTGGGCCATATGTGCTAAAATGGCATGTCTATGATAGCAATCCAAAGAACTACTCTATCAGGGTTATCGTTCATTTTAACGACACTGAATATGGCCCGCCTGGACAGGCTCATCCACCAGCTAATATCAGCCAGCCAGATTGGTCCTTTGACGATCCCAAAGGGCAAGACATTCAGATTAATGTGACCAATCTCTACTTAGGCAACTACACATTCACAATCATACTGTTTGACGAGTATGATCATAATTCAACTGACAGTGTCAACATTACGGTCTATGAAGACATCAGGGCACCAGTGGTCAATGCGACAGATGAGATCACATATGAGGAAGGCTATACGGGTTATGAGATAAACTGGACGATTGATGAGAGTAATCCTAAGACATACAATCTGACAAGATATGATGGGCTCAATATAACAATTATTATGAATGGAACTTGGAGTGGTCAGAATTTTGTTGTATCAGTAGATGGTCTTGCAGTTGGCACTTATATCTATAACATGACTTTGATTGATTACTTCAATCAGACTACCATATTCATCACAACTGTTGAGGTCACCCCAGACGCTCATCTGCCAACCATTAGTCAGGTGAGGGTCTTACAGTCATTCACCACTGTTTCAACAAACAATCTGACAGTGCAGGCATATGTATGGGATCGTAACAATATTTCATCAATCACTATCGAGTGGTACACAAATGACCCGGAGAATCCTAATTCCAAAAATATGACCCTGCAGTTTGATAATATATACAATGCAGAACTTGGCGAGTTTGTCAATGGTGAAACCGTGTTCTTCAGACTTCGTGCTGTTGATAACTCATCTGTAAAGAATGAACATGTGACTCAATGGTTTAACTACACAATCAGCTCGCAGCTGCCCGAGAGAACACCACCACTCCTTATTGCTGGTGCTGCGATTCTAGGTGGATTATCATCCATTGCGATTGCGGTAATTTACTTCAAGACAAGAACGCGTTCAAGGTAGACTTTCACTCATGCCTTTGAATTATCTCAAGTATCTTCATTGGCAGAGTATCTCGATTAGCATGAGTCACATTAATTATCATGCAATCAGGTCGCCCGCGTATCTGTTCTAGGAATAGATCTCGTCTTAGTTGAATTGTACCAATCACATTTCCTGTGTTCAAGCATTCAATTACAGCATCAGCAAACTCTTTGGAGAAAAGCTCCATTTTTGCTATTTCGTCGATGATGATGATCTTGTTAGATCTTACCGCTCTTCTTAAGACTGGAACGATGATGTGGTTAATGTCAGCAACGTTCACATGATACTTGCTAACTCGCGGTCCCTCCTTCAGACTAACATGAGCCAATATCCCAGACTCTCCCAATGTCGTCATTATCCCAAATCCGACCCGCTTCCCATGCTCCCTGATCTCTTCTGACCAGAAGCCCATTGTATCGTTTATTCCAATTATTTCGATAATTCGTTTTATTACTGTTGTCTTGCCAATTCGAGGGGGACCAGTCAATAAAATATTCATTGCAAGTTATCCATACTCCTGATGCTATTTGATTTATTCTGAATGACAGAAAAAAAGGGGATGGAGGGCATGTAGGCCCTTCACATTAAATTACGGATAGATACGGCTGACTGTTCGTGGGAATGGTATGCAATCACGAATATGGTCAAGTTTTAGAATCCAAGTTATCAGTCGGTCCACGCCAACACCAAAGCCCGAGTGCTGAACACTACCATATCGCCGAATATCAATATACCATTTGTATTTCTCAGGGTCATCGCCAATCCGAATAAGATTGTCAATCAGGCGTTGGGCATCGGTTTCACGTTCGCTTCCACCGATAATTTCGCCGAAGCCATGAGGCGCAAGGACATCATTGTTCTTGTAGGTTCGGGGGTCATTCTCATTGTGCTTCATATAAAACGACTTGATCTCTTTGGGATAATATTCAATAACAAGAAAATTGTCGCGTTGATCAGTCAACACACGTTCAGCTTCTGTGCGTATATCTTCACCCCATTCAATCTTGAGCCCCCTGCTCTGACAATATTCAATGGCCTCAGAGTAAGTCATCCTATCAAACTTGGGCTCAATACTAAGAAGACATTCTCTGTCAACTCCAAGTTCCTTGAGCTCCTTGGGCCTGTTTTCTGCAACAGACTTGCAGATGTGACTGATCAATTCCTCTTGACGCTTGATGTTGCAGTCATGATCGCACCATGCTTCCTCGACCTCTAGATGCCAGAACTCCGTGAGGTGCTTGCGGGTCCTTGACTTTTCTGCTCTGAATGATGGTGCCAGAATGAAGACCCTCTCCAGAGCAAAGAGCTGTGGCTCAAGATGCATCTGACTGGTCTGTGTCAGATATACTTTCTTTCCGAAATATTCGACTTCGAATAATTCTGCGCCTTCCTCACCCATGGTACTAACGAACATCGGGCAGGTTGTCTCGAAGAATCCGCTATTTCGCAGGTATTCTCGTGCTGCTCTGAACACCTCATCACGAACTCTGAGAACATTGGTCATCTTTCGAGACCTAATCCAAAGGTGACGGTTATCATTAAGAAACTCAACAGACTGGTTTTCCGTGATTGGAAACTCCTCGGCGAAGTGAAGGACATTCATCTCATTGACCTGCACTTCAAATCCGCCAACTGCACGAGAGTCTGCTTTGACAATTCCCGTCATTATAACAAGGGACTCAATGAGCATCCTCTGTGCATCAGCATATGTCTTCTCACCCACAGCAGTGGGCTTTATCACTGTCTGCACAACACCAGTAGGATCACGAAGTAGTACAAAGACCATCTTTTTCTGCTTACGAATTCTGTGGACCCAGCCACGCAGATGAACGGTCTTGCCTTCATAATCACCTGATAGTATGTCACCTATATGGATGAATTCCATGCTGAAACACCACAATTATTAGAAACCCTCAACAATGAGAGTTATTTTCCTGTCTGAATGACCGAATAAAAGGATGACGATGAATTATTGGCTGTGCTATGAGAGAAAAAATGAATACTTTCAGAAGAAACCTGCTCTTCATCCAGTATTCTTGATTGTGCATCAATTGCTTAATGACGACGCAAATACCAGAATAATGTTGTCAGACCAACAACAATAGCAATAATCGCAGCGAGAACCAGAGTCACCCTGATTCCTGTTGGCATTGAAACATGGACCACAACAGTGGACTTTGCATAATTGCCTCCAAGATCATAGACACGCAGAATGACATAGTGGATTCCCTCAGACAGTCCTGAAAAATCAAACTTGATTGTTTCAGAGGTCCAATCACTCTCAACTACGAGGAACCCATCAACAGTGATATTGTATATATCCATGAACTCATCGGTTGCTGTCCAGTTTCTAATAATGTCCACAGTGCCCCTGTCATAGTAGATATCACCAGGTTCATAGGTGATAACAGGAGCAACATCGTCTCTCTTCACTGTGACAACCACATCATCATATGCGTCATTGCCACTTGTATCATTCACTTTCAGGGTGTATGTGTGAACACCAATAGCTAGTCCATCAACATTAATTGAAATAAACGGTTCTTCGGGATTGACTGTTCCATTTAGAACTGGTTCACCATCAAGAGTGACCTCAAACATGTTTAGATGATCATCTGAAACATTCCATTGAATTGAATGTCCAGTTTCTGTGAAATAGTACTCGATGTCCTCCGGGCCTTCTATGGTTGGGATGATATTCTCATAAATTCTAACATGAATAATATCTTCGGCAAAGTTGTCGTTTTGATCGTATGCCACTAATTTGACTTCATAGACACCAATAGCATTGCCAGTCATGTTGAAGGTGTACTCGAGAGTTGTTATTGAGATGTTCCAGATCTCGGTCTTGTTAAGGACATCGTTGACATAGATTTCAATCTTGCCAGGATGCTCATCAAATAATGTCCAAGTCACTGTTATATTGGGAGATCCATAGAGATACTCGAGGTCTCCTGGGCTTGTGATTACTGGCGAACGAATGTCAGTTGATATTGTTGTTAGATTGTATCCATAAGAGCCAAGCACATCGGAGCCATAAGTGACCGTCCAGTTGATGTATGCAATTGGCAGATCCAAGAACTGGACTGAACCATTGGTTCCAGTTGTCTTAATATCGATCACTGTGCCATTATAGAAGGTGACATTCACTACTGCACCTGAAACCGGTGCAAGTGTGGTTTCGAAATAAACATAAACTTCGAGGTCATAATAGTCCGACTCACCAGCAAATGGGCCAATTGATTGATGCACAAACTTCTTCGTACCGTCGCTTACAAAATCACCTTGAGCAATGACAGTGCCAGCATAATCACCACTCATCACAGTAACGAGATAAGTATAGTTTCCAATAGGAATGTCATACAGGGTGATTGAACCATCGGCACCGAGAATTGTTTCATTGTAAGTTGTATTTGTATCGGTGTTGAAAATCGTGAAATTCAGCCCTTCTGCATAATCGCCATCAATGTCAGTGACCGTGGCTGAGAAATCGTCATCATCGTTTTCAGAATCCAGGTTTCCAAGCTGATAGTTCACAAAGGCCTCAGGACCATCAGAACGCAGAATGCCAGTGGTGTAGATGCCTGGGGCATTATCCCAAGTGACATTCCAAATGTAGATTCCCTGTGGCACATTGTAAAAGACAGCCGAACCATCACCTACTGTAATCTTGCTGGCATAGACACTGGAATCAGTCTGATTGATCAATGTAACGTTCGCGCCTGCCACAATGTGTGTATAATTGTAAACATGAAACACAAAGTCATCATCATCAAACTCGAGAAGATTGTTGAAGGTCTCATTATCGACAATCAGGTTTGTTCCTGATAGAGTATGATATGTTTTAGTGTCGACTATTTCAATAGTTACCATGGGAGTTCCGATTTGTGATAGTGAGCCTGCCATACTCAGGAGAAACATCATTGCCAGACTTAGTGCAAGTATCTTTCTTGATCCATTCATCCAGTGTCACTCTCGGTTTTATGAGATAATAAGCCCAATGTCTGCTTATGGCTTGGACGGGTCGAAACTTAAGGTCGCATAAAAGGCTTGCGCAGAGTCCAAAGATGTACTAGATTTACTCAGGTTCCTTTGGTTCATGTCGAAGGCCATTCGTAAAGTTCTCTGTAAAATTGATAGATGCAATTGAGAATGCATTATCACTCAAGTTCTTACTTTTAGTGAGTCGTTCAAATTCATAGCTAGAATTGCTTAGAAAGCAGCAAAGTCCCATAGTGGAGGGATGCAAAGCACCAGGATGATCATGCAGATTATGAACAGTGCAATACGCCATTTAGGAACAGGAATGGTCTCATTAAGGGCCCCGGGATGTTCACCGCCAGATGACAGTGCAAGTACTAAGATTGCCATTAACCAGAGCTGCATGAGAAACATGATAATAATGGCGGCCCACCCTATTGTCTTGTGCTGCTTGGGATTGACGATTGCCCTCAAAGCATGACCACCATCAAGTTGTCCAGTGGGAAACAGGTTGAGTGCAGTTACAAGCATTCCAACCCAGCTTGCAAATGCCACAGGATGCAGATAAAGTGTGCCTCCCGAGGGAATAAAGTCAGCATAGGCAAACTCTAGCAGAGTAAACAATAATGGCACAGGCAATGATCCAGACATACCAGGGAATGCCTTATTTATGGCATTAATCTCCTCCGCACTTACAGGGACCGATATCAGAAATCCAATGAAGAGTACGATTACTGTTATAACAAATCCGGCAAGTGGACCAGCAACCCCAATATCAAACAGATCACTTCTTTTCATTGGGGGGCTCTTCTGCTTTATGAATGCCCCAAATGTGCCACCAATCTGAGGAAGACCTGGAATGAAATATGGCAGAGTTGCTTCAACCCCACGTTTCTTAGCGGCCATATAATGTCCCAATTCATGTGTTCCAATTATTCCCATGAGCGCGATAACGAACAGAATTGTGGTAAATGCAATATCAAGCCAGGTCCAACCATTTGGATAGAATAGGGTCAGAAAGACTGGACTCGTTGCTTGTAAAAGGCCGCCAATGGCCACTGCTGCCAACGTCGCAATAAAGAGGGCATAATTGACTGTGACATCAGATTTCTCTACATCTTGTTTTGGGGCGAATCGAATGAGATACAATCGTTCATGCTTACGATACCAATTGATGACTGGCCAGACTCTCAGCTCTTTTGCTTTCTCAGCGACCACATTAAAGACCTGTTCGATTTCAGAACTGTCTGGAGGCACATTTCCTGAGAACCTACAGATAAAGGTAGGCATTCCATATTCAAGGCTACTGGAGAGTACATCAAAGAACTGTGTTAGAATGTTATTCAACTCGGTAAAAGTTGGATAAGAGATAACTCCATAGGAGTTGTTGTAAGTCATTTCTCTCTAGAGCCTCCAGTATAGGAAAATCAAACAGATAAAATGCCTATAAGGAATTCGTAACATGCAGTTGATATCACTTTAATGTGAGAGAATTGGCAAACTCAAAGGCGTTATGAATGATCTCAAGAATATTCTTCTGTCCTGCAACAGATCCTACCTTCTCAACCCGAGTTCCGTTGTTCCTTAGTTCTGCAAACAATCTTTCATCAGGCATAGGCCATGATGCCACTACTACAGCATCGGTGCGAATTAGTTTATCTTCATCATTCACTTTCACAAAGACATAATCATTTGTGATTTGGTCAATTTCAGCCTCGGTGATGAATTCAACACCATGCTCCTTGAGCATTTTTAATATGACCCACCGTGTACTTCTGCCTATATCTGAACCAATACGCTTGTCTTTCTCCACTATTACAACAGACTTGACATGATTTGCAAGGTACAGGGCAACATGGCAACCTATGAGACCACCGCCAATAACTGTGACCCGCCCTAGATTTGCATGTTGATTAGACAACACTTCAATTGCAGATATGACATGTGGAAGTTCCAGACCTTGAATAGCAGGAATTGATGGAATTGTTCCATTGGCACAGATCACTAAGTCATAACTTTCAGAAGCAAGTAGTTTTGCAGTGGCTCTTGTGTTAAATTCTAGATCAACATCCAATGTTTTGAGTTCATTCCACATGTGGGTTACATAAGCAAGGAACTCACCACGTCCAGGTGCTCTTGAAGCAAGTCTTAGCATCCCGCCAGGCATTGCTTCGCGTTCATAGAGCGTCACATCAAAGCCGCGAAGCGATAGTACCCGTGAAACCTCCATTCCAGCAACACCAGCCCCGACCACGGCAATCTTGCCTTCGCCTTGTTTATTGATATATCGAGATTTTTCAAATCCTGCCCGAGGATTGATTGCACATGTCACAGGTTCCAACATAAAGACATGATCAAGACATCCTTGGTTACATCCGATGCAAGGACGAATTCTCTTAAACTCGCCCTTTTTGATCTTCTCAACCAGCATCTCATCAGCAATGAAGCCGCGCGACATTCCGATGAGCTGAACCTTGCCTTTTTTCAGAATCCGTTCGGCAATCGTTGGACTGTTTATCCGATTACATGCAATAACTGGAATATCCACAGCTGTAGCAAGACCTTCAGCAAGATACACATACTTTCCACGCGGAACATCCATGGTGATTTGGGGAACTCGTGTTTCATGCCATCCTCCGGTCACATTGAGAATGTCAATTCCCGCGTCTACTAGCCAAGGGACAACTTGCTTATTATCTTCAAGTGTCATTCCATCGGGAACGAAATCCTCACCGCTTATTCTATAAAGAACTGGAAAATCATCGCCTACTCTTGCCCTCACCTCTTGGATCACCTCTATTGCAAACCGAGCCCTGTTCTCAAGAGGCCCTCCATATTCATCATTGCGCTTGTTAGTGGCTCGTGCCATAAATTGGTTGATAAGATATCCAGCTGATCCAATTATCTCAACAGCATCAAAACCACACCGTTTGGCCCGCTCGGCCGCATTTCCAAAATTGTTGATTGTCTGTTCGATCTCTTCTATTGATAATGCCCGGGGGATTTCGCGAGTGAATGGACTTGGAACCTCAGAGGCTGAAACAGCCTGCTGTCCAATTGCAAATGAATAGACATACCTTCCTGCATGATAAAGCTGTGCAGCAACAGGGACATTGTATTGGTGGATTGTTTCGGAGAGTAGTTTGAGACCCGCCTCATGGCGTTCCTCACTGATACCAATCATTGTGGGAGCACTCATTCCCAGATGCTCTGTAAAGCACCCACCAACAATGATCATACCGGGACCATGTTTTGCACGCTCTTCGTAGAAGTCAATTAATTGCTGAGTGACCTCGCCATTCTCGCACATATTCAGATGTGTTGCAAGAAGTATTAACCGATTCTGAAGATGAAGAGATTTGACATCAAGAGGCTCAAGCACCTTCATTCCCATCATACCCTTGACTTGTAAAACTCAAACCAGCGCTCGATTGTTGATTTTATCCTGTTCTCGTAGCCATTATTATGATATTCAGGAACAAGACCTGAGTCAATAAATTTTGAGGGCGAAATATTATTCTCAATAGCTTCAAGGATTCGTTCCTTAAGTGTGGTGAATAAATCAATATGAACTTGAACTGTGTCATTATCGCAGGGTGGTCCATGGCCCGGAATAATCACTTCATAGCTTTCCCCGAGAATCGTTCGTAATGCATTGATCCATACCTCAGGATCGCATGAGGGATCACCTGCATATGGAAATGCTTGATTGAATATCAGGTCTCCAGAGAACAACACATGTTCGGGTTCAATAACAACAATTGACGACCCTGCAGTATGACCGCCAATCAATCTTGCGTGAATTGAGTCATTAATAGAGTACTCTTCATCAAAAGTGGTTTCGGGAATCCTTATGGTGAGCTTCTGCATGTTTTCCCAGAATAGCGGGTTGTCGTTCTTCACTGTTTCAGCTTCCTTCATAAGGCGCTCATTGGTCCATTCTTTTTCCAACTTGCGAAGACAGAGATTTCGCATCTTAGACGAACCAATAAGTTCCGCATGATTGAACACTTGAGCACCAAAGAGATGATCCGGATGGTAATGAGTGAATAGAACCTTTGAAACAGTAGTTCCAAGATTGGGCACTATGAACTCCTTGATGGGACCTGTCAGACTAGGGAACATGCCAGTATCAATCATTATTATCTCAGAGGACAAAATGATTGCGCCAAAATTCCCACCATTGCTGCCACTAGTGTCTGCCCATATTCTCCCTTTGATTTTATGCAAGGACATTTAGTATTCAACCACAGTTGTAATGTTTCACCATTCATACAGGTGTTGCCATATGTATTCTTTAACTAGTCCCTAATTAAATTGCTGATTGTGAAGCTCTTGTTTGAACTTCTCAATCAATTAGTTGCCTTTTGATATACTTCAGAACTTCTGGCGGTCCCTTGTAATTTCTAAGTCTAAAACCAACACCCAAGCGCTTTGCAATTGTCTTACATTCTTCAATGTCAACTCCTGGAACTGCAACTACCGACAGATCAACCCTCATCCTCTGAGCACATCGCTTTGCAAACTCTAGTAGAGAATAGTATGCGGCTTCGCCAAAAGAGGGTCTGCACAATCGCACATAGGTCTGAGCATCTTGTGCATTGAGCGATACTTGTACCTTGTCAAGTCCCGCATCCGCTAGTTCATCTGGTACATTTCTATATGGATGAATTAATAACGCATGGCCATTTGTATTGATTCTGACCGGGATGTCAAGGGATTCCTTAACACTCTTCACAACAGCCAGCGTGCCACCAAGATTCAATAGTGGTTCGCCAAAACCGACTATTGCCACTTCTTCAAATGAGTCATTAAGATTGTCGTTTACAGCATTAACTAGCTCTTCAGAGGAGGGATATCGAGAGAGCCTCAGGTTATAGCCATAAACACCATCTTTGAAGTTTCTTATGCAGAATAAGCAGCTGTTTGTACACTGATGCGAGGGGTTAACATAGAATGTCTTTCCGCGGCTATATATGAGATTACCGATTGTCATCGAGATCCTGCAAGTTCAATGGCACATAAGGCTTGAGAAAGAGACCACTCTCATATCACAAATGATTTTGCCCACATTTTGGATGCAAGCAATAAACATAAGACACGGAAAACTACCTATTGTATGGAGCTGGCAAAATGCAACCACTTCAAGATGTAAGGATCGCCTTCAAACAATGGACCAAGAATGTTATGGCATTTATCATCACAATGATAGGCGTATCATTGATACTTGGAATCGTTCTCTTGCTAGTCTCATTTCCCATTGCTCTTATTTTGGCAATCCAGACTAGCGGCGATGTGATTCAGCAATTAATTGCACTGATGCAATTCTGGTATCCAATTCTTCATGGAAACATTGAGGTTGTACTAACAACCAATTTCCTTATCATTTTGCTTCCTATAATAATAGTCTACACATGGATATTTGGAAGCATTTACCATCTCTGTTCAAGTGTAGTCACTTTTAAAACTCCAACAATTGGCGGGCCATTTATGTGGCTCAGATCAAACGCATTAGTACTATTTATAGGAGGACTGATTCTTGGGATCCTCTCAGTTGGCCCAGTCCTTTTATCCTCAATTATAATTGGATATCCTATTGATTATCCCCTGAACTGGCTCTTTGGTATAACGGCTTCAATTTGGTATTTTGTTATTATTGGAATTACAGCGACTTTCATCCCCGGACTTGTTGATGGACTTGAGATTGTTCAATCCCTTAAGAAATCACTTATGATTTTTATCAAGAATTTCAAGCGAGTTCTTGGTGTCGAGTTCTTGTTTCTCATAATGTTGGGAATTCTATTTGGGCCCCTTCCATTATATTCTGTTCTTCATGGGTCATTCGAACCATCAATGGATATCGTTGCAGCACTAATCCTATCACTCTCAGCTCTGGGTCTGTTTATCATGGGATTCTTGATTCTTCCAATGTTCTACCTTGCAATGACCAGACTCTATGAAGAATGCAAAGAGTCTTGTTAAGGCGAATCATATAAGATTGAATAAATCGCTAAGGTACAGGAAACGCCCATAGGAATGTCAGTACGGCGGTCACCAATGTCATCAGAATTGCAACGACAACACCATATTTAATGACCTGTCCCTCAATCCCAATCTGATCAACCACAGCCGCAGCATTTTGAATCTTGGCAGGACTCAAGACACTTGCAAGACCCCCGCCGATTCCATTTGAAGCCGCAACTACCATTGAGTTAGCTGAAATCAGATTAGATGTTTCGACATGATATTTTGTAAACATGGCAATTGCAGATGTTTCAGAGCCTGAAATAAAGCCTGCCAAGAGGCCCAAGAATGGTGCAATCAGTGGATATGCAAGACCAAGTCCAGCAGTAGCCGAAGCCAGAAGATAAATCATATTGTTCGATGGATCAATGCCATTTGCAGGAACAGTTGGATTCAGCCATACACCGCCGGTTCCAATGACCCAACCGCTGTAATTCATCACTTCAGCCATCGCAAAGAAAATTGCAGCAGCAATGACTGGACGTGGAGCCCGCTTCATGAACTTTGACATGGTGTTCTTCAAGACAGTCCTGTCTCTCGTAAAAAATGGAATTGACACCAATGTGGAGATTAGCATTAATGTATAAGCTTGCCATAGAACCCTAGTCTTAATCACAGTAGGATACGAGCCCAATTGAATTGGAAATGCGAGTTGAACGAATAGAAGATCAAAGATTTGCGGAATCATGTTTGTAATCAGACTAAGAGCAACAAGCACAACCCAGGGGATACTTGCCCTCCTAAGACTCATCTGTTCTTCAACATGTAGATCATCCTCATTAAGGATTGTTCTGTCAATGATGGGTTTTCTTCTAATTTTGTTGTAGAGGAAGAGAATGAAAAGCACCATTGCACCGGCAAAGACATTGGTCAAAGTTGTCAAAGGCAATATTACATTGCAGATGATTGCCATGCCTCCTGCAGTAATTCCACATATTGCTGCTAAGAGAATACCTTCTCTATTGAACAGGAGCTTCTTACCCCCTGCAATCCACAACATTGAGATCGCAATTCCCAAACTCACAATGGGCATGAACCATGCAAATACTGAACCTGCTTGTTGAAGAGTCACCTCTGTGGCCCATTGAGAATACTCACCACGAAACACCACTGCGGGCACACCCAATAATGCGAAAGTGGTCAGAGGGTCATAGCCAATAGCAGGAAGCGCCACAGCAACCAAGGGCGAAAAGCCAAGAGCCAACATTACTGGAGGAAGCATTGATACTGGAGTGGCCCCAATGCCAACCAGAAAGAGGCCCAGACCAAAACTGATCATGAGTATCTGCATAGGCCTGCTTCCACCACCTAATGTCTTGAAGAACACAATCAGTCTCTGGAGCGAACCGGTCTCCTGCATATAGGTCATCATCAGAATTGAAGTCGCGACCATGAGAGAGATCGGGAAGGATTTGATAATTCCTGCAAGACTGGCTATCAGAGCAATTCCAATATCAGTCTGGAAGGCAACAATGGCAATTATCAATGTTGTCAACCAGACCACAACGCCAGTGATATCGGCAGCCTTCTTGAATTTTACAAGGAGTAAAAATGCCAATACTATTGGAAAAATGATCAATAATATTCCGATTAGTGAGTCCATGATCAATCACCTTTTTTCTCAAGGTATCCATTTTCAAGACACCAGTGAACCACCTTGGTCAGAGCCTTCTCCATGGTGTATTCAGGCTTCCAGCCAAGTATTTTCTTTGCACGCTCATTAGTAT
>JAJRWI010000028.1 GCA_024276825.1 archaeon | reverse complement strand
GTTAATTCCCAGTGAGTAAATATGAGCGAAGAAGTAAAAGCTCTCAAGATTGGAGATATGGTTCCAGATATCGAGCTCGACGCATATTTCCCTGAGAAGGATGATTTCGGAAAGATCAAGTTGAGAGACTTCAAGGGAAAGTGGCTCGTGCTTCTGTTCTATCCTGCAGACTTCACATTCGTATGCCCCACAGAGTTGAGTGATGCTGCCGAGTTCCATGAGGAGTTCAAAAAGAACGGTGCAGAGATATTGAGTGTCAGCACTGATACGCACTATGTTCACAAGGCGTGGCACGACCACTCTAAGGCAATATCAAAGATCAAATATCCCATGGTTGGAGATCCTGCTGGGAGGCTCTGCAAGATCTTTGGCACCTACATTGAAGATGTCGGTCTTTCATGGCGTGCATCCTTCATAATTGATCCGCATGGACATGTGGTTTCAATTGAGATTCATAGCAATGATATTGGCAGAAACATTGAGGAGATACTTAGAAAGTTCCTTGCTGCCAAGTTCGTTTCCGAGCATGAAGGCAAGGTATGCCCAGCCAGATGGAAGCCTGGAGCCGAAGTGCTATCTCCCTCCATTGAGCTAGTTGGGAAGATCTAATCACATTTCTTTCAGACGAAGTCAGAGAAGTATATCTCCGACTTCCCAATCCTTTTTTTGCATATGCGCTCTTCGAATGTTATTATAGCTAATCATGCCTATTCAAAACTATGTCCAATAATGATGATTGTCTCTTAAGCGTTGAGAGTCTTAGAGCATATCACACAACCAAAAGAGGAATTCTAAGAGCTGTTGATGATGTTAGTTTTAAGTTAAAACGCGGGGAAGCACTGGGCATATTTGGCGAGTCCGGTGCTGGGAAGTCATCAATTGCATTGTCAATCCTTGGTCTATTCAATGATCTGTCAAGATTTTATGCCTCATCATCAGGGGATGAGAAAAGCAAGAGACTCTGGCAGCTTTATGATAAGGCAAAGTCTGCAGGCAAGAGGTTTGAGGACCTTGATCAGGAATTACCCGGGGTCTGGGGGAATATCATCTTCGATGGCAAAGATCTTTTATCGTTGACTGAGAAAGAGATGAGAAAGATTCGCGGTAATGAGATCACTTATGTTCCGCAAGGCCTTGCAGGGTCTTTGAACCCTTATACTGAGATTGAGTTACAGACGGCTGAGGCATTATGGGCACATGATGATGATGACATTCTCTGGGAGAAAGAGGTTGCAAGAAGAGTACTGGAAGTTCTAGATCTTGTTGAGATTGGCGATGTGGATATTAGAAAGACTTTGAAACCCGGAGAGTTCAGTCTGGGTGAAGACCAGAGAATATTGATTGCCATGGCATTAATCATGCAGCCAAAGCTAATGATTGCAGATGAACCCACCACTGCAGTAGATGTTGGGGTGCAAAGGAGAATTCTCGATGCCATTGCACTTGCACGAGAGAAAATGAATCTTGCATTGATATTGATCAGCAATAATCAAGGGACAATTGCTCAGTCAGTTGAAAAGGTTGCAGTCATGTCCGCTGGTAAGTTCATGGAGTTTGGTGATGTCACTACTGTGTTCAAACGACCTGGACATCCATTTACACGAGCATTCATCATGAGCAATCCTCCGATGGAATTGATCAGAAAGATACGTGAGAAAGGAATGCGGATCAGAGGGATTCCAGGATCTCTGCCAGATATGGTGAATCCCCCATCCGGATGCCCCTTTCATCCCCGATGTAAGTTTGCAATTGACACATGCAGAAGTGAGATTCCTGAATTCCGAGAGGTGGAATCAGAACATTGGGTAGCATGCCATAGATATGAGGAACTTCCTGCTATGGAGTTCTAATAACAGCATTTAATAAATGAATTAAATGAAGGGAATTGGTAATGAATATGTCCGAGAAAAAGCCGCTTCTCAGAGTTGAGAATGTGCGTGCATATTACGCTTCAAAGAAAGGACTAGTGCGTGCAGTCGATGATGTTTCATTCGAAATTAACGAAGGTGAATGTATCGGGCTTCTGGGCGAAAGTGGATGTGGCAAAAGCTCTCTACTTCTTACTATTACAGGTCTGTTTAATCGGGTGGCCAAGTTCTATGCAGGCACGTCCAATGTTCCTGGACTCGTGAAGAAGTTTGAAGAAAATGCAGAAGAGCGCCCAGGAATGCAGGGTCGCGTATTCTATAGGGATATCGAACTCACTGCTCTTGATGAGGAAGAACTCACTAAAATCAGAGGAAAAGAGATCTCAATCATACCACAAGGTCTTGCTCATGCATTGAACCCTCAGTTCAGTATTGGAATGCAGACAGGAGAACCCCTTGAGATTCATGATGAAGACATCAGACTCATCGAGATGAGGAAGAGAGTATTGGAGTTTCTCAATCTTGTCAGCTTGGCGGATGCTAAAGCACGTTTTGTATTAGATCCTTCAAATTTCAGCGGTGGGGAGGCACAACGTATCTTAATTGCAATGGCCTTAATCTCTGCCCCACACCTTGTAATTGCTGATGAACCAACAAGTGCTCTTGATGTGACCATTCAGCGACAGATCATGAATGTGCTAAGAATGGTGCGGGATGAGTTTGATGTTTCAATTCTTCTGATAAGTCATGATGCAGGAGTCATTGCCGAGATGGCGGATAGAGTGGCAGTCATGTATGCGGGCAAGCTAATGGAATTTGGCGATGCAGTTCAGATGTTTCATCAGCCAAGCCATCCCTATACTATGGGTCTCATGTCCTCATTTCCCACAATTGCGATGATGAGAATGAAGGCGGGTGGAAAGAAACCGCGACTTCGAGGAATCAGGGGAGAACCACCAGATCTTGCAAGCGTCCCAGAAGGTTGTCCATTTCATCCTAGATGCGACTATGCAATAGACATCTGTAGAATCGAGATTCCGGAATACCGAGAGGTTGAACAAGGACATTGGATAAGATGTCATAGATACGGGGAGATAAAAGAAGAATAATGGTGTGAGCACCCTTGGTGCTCACGTTGAGGGTAGACCTCGAGATGGAATTGGAGTCAAGCGTTTATCAAACAAATCGTGATTCAATGCTTCCAAAGCCTGCCTTATCAGACCCTCCCGGCATAATATGTTGTTTTCTTAATTTGCATATTCATAATAAAATCTGTCTAAGAAAAGTATTCGCCTTTCATATAAGGCGCCAAATTAGGATTTAATATAACAGGGGCAAAGATAGTTCTACAAGTACACGGTCTCTCACAAAGCCCAATGATTTTAGAAAGTCAATCAGTCGATAATCACCGTCGAGTTCCATTTCCACATGACCTGTGTCTAAATCCAACAGCTTGTAGAGTATGTCAATAATCAAATCTTGAAGATCTGTTGAATAAAAGGTGTTGATTGATTCTTTCAATAACCGGATAAGTGATCTTTTGTTATCATGTTTTGAGATGAATGCAACAAGTATGGGCAAATTACTCTTATCAAGCGAGCCCACAAGTCTTGGCGTCCAGTCCATCTTAGCAGATTCTGCAAGTTCAAAAATTGAAACTTGAGTTTCTCTTGCTGGGCTAAGCGAATGATATGAGGGATCGGACTCTTGATACTTGCGTATCGTTGATTCAGTGGGCTTTTTGGCTTGAAGGTCACTCAGATTCAATTGCATGATGAATCGAACTTGGCGAGTGTCAAATGTAAATTGACTTAGGAGTCCCGCAACCCGTATTCTATGACCAGGAATCCAACACGAGATTCTATTGAACTGTTTTTCACGGGCCAATTTGATCATAGCATCTATAAGAGGAGCACAATGCTCTCGTTCCCCAGGCGATGGGGACAGGTCCGATATAATACCAAGATGTGGGTTAAATCGCGCGGCACATTTAGCGATTCCATTCTTTCGAATAAGGAAAAGGTTTCCAAGTTCGAGTTCATGACTCTGGAAGAGTTGCATGATTTCATCTACTTCAAGAGAAACATCTGCTGAAAAGTCTTGATGATTTATGCTTACTAGACGCAGCCATTCAGTCAGTTCTTCAGTGGTATGAGGATTAATGATCTCTACCAAGGTGATGCCCCTTTCATTACCGAATGATATTAATGACCTTGATTAATTCTTTCATAATATATCATTGCATTTTGCCAAGAAGATTTTGTAACAGGAACACATGCAGGAAGTGAATCCACGCATGACTTCACGGGGATAATTTTGATATTCCATAATGCAGTAAATCAAAAACATCACATTGGCAAAAGATTTGCGTTAAACTCAGAATTAATCATGTTTCTTGAGATCCTCGAATAAATCTAACAATTGGCCCAATATGAAACGAAATATATGATTAAGTTCAATACCAAATAAGATGTTCATAGGAAGATATTAAGAGAGTAAAAAATGCCTAAAGCAGTAATTGAATAAGAATAAAACCAAAATTCGAGATTTGAAAAAAAGCAATGTATGATTATTGAGATGAAACCGATGGATCTTGTATGGGCCTTTCTCTTATCGGGCTTTGCTATTTCACTGTACACCCTTTGGAGAAGTCGTAACAAGACCGCATATGATGAGCTTGAATTACGTCTAAGTATTGAGAATAACATTAGAGGACTAGATCTCTCAGGAAATACAGAATACACAAGGTGCTTCTCACATGAGTGGCTGATGACTAATGTGGTAAGAAAAACACATGGACAAGCAGGAAGTCTAATCCAGGACACATTCATGGATAATACATTCCTTGCAACAATGTGCATCGGACTTGCTGTCGGGATGTTCACATTACTGATTGGCATCTTCTATGTGTACATCGTACAGACCTTGGGAATGGCAATTGTTGTTTTCATCATTGCCCTTTTCATAATCCTTGGACCTGGAAAAGTAAAGACATCAGAACAGTTGCTCCAAGCAGCCATGGAAGAGGACATCTTGATACTTGATGCCGAAGATTATATCTACATAAAAATGAGCAATGATGAATACAAGAAATGGTTAAAGACCTCAACAATCCTTGGATTACTGTTTATTCTGATTTCTCCTGTTTCAAACTATATCCCATATGTGGCCGCATATTTTATCGGATACATAATAGGAGCCTTTGTGATTGAGCCAGCGCAGTCTCTAATGTTGATTTCACCATTTGTTGGTATTGGATATGTTGTTGCAATGGCGATTCTCTTTGGATATCTGGTCCCTAAGACAATTCTTGTTCTTTTAAGAAAAAGGCGTTGAGCGAATGCTCTTGTAATACTGATTCCATAAAAGAACAATTTAGAAAATAACAAAACAACGAATTTAAAAGATATGGTTCCAAAGCATGATAAAATCTCTAGATGCATCAAATGCAATTGTTCAATGCCTTAGGGCATTATTCTCATCTATGATTCAGAGGTCTAGCGAATGAGTCTACTTAGAAAGAGAATGCTTATTGTGTGCTTTGTTTTTTTGACAATTTTAATGGTCCAACCAAACCCAACATCATTCATTCATGCGAATAATGAAGCGAGTATTCTTGAAAATGGTCCTTGGTTGACTAATGACCTGACTAAGGTTCAAGGTCAACCAGTTTCAATGAATCAGGAAACACCCAAATTTGTCACTGAACCCAAACTTGAGCCTGTAAGAATTTATGAACCGACTTCAACTATTAATTTTGAAGAACAGAAGGCAAAGATCTTTGCATCAGTGGACAGTGATGGAAACAAGATTCACGACGAACTTGAAACCATCATGCTTGAAAAGAGTTTGAATGGAACATCGTCAGACCCCGTGGAACTGATAATCGCCGTTGAAGAAGGAATGTTGGACATTGCGATTGAATCGTTTATTGCTAATGGCGGGACCGTTACCAATCGATTCGAACATGCATTCTACGGATTTGCTGGAAGAATACAATATGATAAGATCCCGCAGATATCACAACTTGGAGAGGTCGAGCTCGTCGAGCGCGACCAGCCAATGAGAAGATACTCAGATGTCAGCACACTTCTCACCAATGTACGAACCTATGTATGGGACACTCTTGGATATACTGGCGATTGGAACAGTTCAATTGTGATTCTGGATACAGGCATTGATGACACCCATACTATGCTATCACCCTATGGCGATATGGACTTTGCAAATGCAAAAATCGTGGGGTGGTATGATGCTACCGCAGATGGTTCCACGTCTCCCGAAGATCAGAACAGTCATGGGAGTCATTGTGCAGGCATTGCTGCAGGTAAGGAGTATAATTCAACAATAGATGGAAATCGAATTGGCAGCACTTGGGGAATCAAGTATTCAACGACTCAGGCGGTTTCAGGCTATTTTAGCTATTATATAGAAGTCAAGGCTGCTGGCACTATCGATGTCACAACTCTTTGGAGTGGCGATATAAATGTCGGTAGTAACGATGTGATTCTAAAGAGCCCCAATGGCACAATTGTTGATCAGGTTGCCAACTCAAATTCGCAGAGAGACCTCACTTATACATTGAATGAGAACGAGATTGGAATCTATTCCGTGTGGATTCATGTGTCATTCCCGGGAAGCGTTTCACCAAAAGAGTTTCGAGCGACGGGCATTAACAAGTATCCATATTCCACTCCCACTGATGGACATCTTAGATTCAGTGGAGTTGCACCTGACACGAAACTTGTCAGTGTCAAGGTGTTTGACAATACAGGTTCCGGATCATCCACCGACCTAGTGAATGGTCTTGACTGGGTTGTCGCAAATGCAGAGAAGTATCATATCACAGTGGCCTCAATGAGTCTTGGGTTCTCAAGCACTGTCGCTTCTGTTGATACTGCTACCGCCAATCTGGTTTCAAAGGGAATTGTGACCTGCGTTTCAGCAGGGAATGATGGGCAGGGCGCAAACAATATTAACACGCCAGGTCATGTTGATGGTGTCATCTGTGTTGGGGCGACGGGCGACCACAACCAGATCACATCCTATTCTTCAGAAGGGCCGGGTTATCAGAACACACAGAAGCCGGACCTTGTAGCACCGGGTGGAGTTTCATCTCAAGGAGCAATACTCTCGGTGGACTCCAATGACCAGGAGGCAGATGGAGCTTTTGCTGAGCAACAATCTAATGATATGGCGATAATGCAAGGCACATCCATGTCATGCCCATATGTGGCAGGACTATCAGCACTACTTGTGGACGCAATGGGGGGATCACAAAACTGGGTGTATGATAGCACTTCAAGGCCTTACACAATCAAGCAGTTATTGATGATGACTTCCTATGAAATAAGCGCGATAAATAGAGGAGCAAAGGACACTGTCGAGGGTTACGGTCGTGTGAATGCAGATGCTGCACTTGAGGCATATCTATTTGCCCATACAATTGGAACTGCAGAGAGTGCAACGATCGAGGCAGGCGATTATGGAAGAAAAGCATGGGCTCGTCATGTGACTCTAACTGCAGGAACAACATACACATTCAATCTTGATGTGCCCGATGGTGCTGACTATGATCTATTCCTCTATAGCGGAAACTATGATACTTATGGCGAGCCAATTCTCATCTCTAAGTCAATCAACTTTGCAACTGGTGCATCTGAGCATATCACATACACACCAACCTCAAGCGGCACATACTACATTGTTGTAAAATATGTAACGGGGAATGGAGGCTTATTCACGTTTTCAAGCTCATCAGGAACTTCAACACCAACCGTAAGCTTGGTAACACCTTCAGAAGACCAACTGCTTACAGGCGCCTTCACAGTGCAGGTTTCAGCAAGTGGCACTGGACTTTCTTCCGTCGGCCTGCGATT
This sequence comes from archaeon, assembly GCA_024276825.1. Classification (GTDB taxonomy): domain Archaea; phylum Asgardarchaeota; class Thorarchaeia; order Thorarchaeales; family Thorarchaeaceae; genus JAJRWI01. Next base: position 22,970 of record JAJRWI010000028.1, on the reverse strand, counting down.
CTGGAATGACACATGGATTGACATTACGGATCACTATAACAGCGGTACAGGCTATTATGAATATTCAATGAATGTATCATGTTTGGAGGCAGGTAATGTAACGTTTATTGCCAAAGCAGTGGGTTCTGGAGGCACAGTCTATGACTCATCAAATGTTTATGTCAAGACCGGAAGTCCACGGATGTTGCTGGTCGATGACGATAATGGAGCATCATATGAGAAATACTACAAGGCCGCTCTGGAGGCCAATGGCTTTTATGAAGGTACTGGATTTGATGTATGGACTGTGAGTTCTGATGGTTCACCATCCTCGACCACTTTAATGGCATATGATATTGTGATCTGGTTCACATCCGACGATTATAGCACAACTCTCTCTACGACTGATAGGACCAACATTGGAACATTTCTTGACAACGGAGGTAAAATGTTCATCAGTGGTCAGGACATTGGCTATGATTCAAATCAGAACGCGTGGGAAACTTGGCTTCAGACCTATCTTCACGGTGATTATATTGCCGATGACACCAATGGTGCAGCTGTAAGTGGGGTCGCAAGTGATCCAATATTTGATGGAGTCAATTATGCAGTTGGTGGTGGAGACGGAGGAGGAAACAATGGATATCCTGATGAGGTATCGCCCATTAACGGGGGCTCACAATGTCTTACGTATGATGTGACAGGAACTCCTGGTGCTGCTGTACGTTATTCAGGAACTTACAAGGTGGTCTACTTTGGTTTCAATTTTGAGGCGATATCGAGTTCAGACGACAGGAATGATGCATTAAGCAAAGTGCTGAATTACTTGGGAATAGACCAATATCCCGATATTTCGATAAATCAACCGAATAGTAATGCATATGTCAGCTCACCATTCACACTGTCATGGAACGCATCAGACGATAACTCAGTCACATACTCAGAGGTCTATGTAGATGGCCAGTATCATGCTCGTGTGACGAATTCATCAATACCAATGTCTTTGCTTGATGGCGACCATACCGTGCGAGTGATTGCTGTTGATTCTGCAAGGCAGATCACTGTTGATAGAATAGTTCTGCATGCTGACAGTACAAATCCATCCTTGGTCTTTGTGAGCCCTGAAAACAATGCCATTGTAAAGAGTGGTACTACGGTTGATGTCGATATATCAGATGCCAATTTTGACTACAGTCAGTACAAATGGGACACTGGAATATGGGCCAATTGGACTGAACCCTTCGAAACCACAGTCCCCACAGCTGATGGAAATCACACACTATACGTCATTGCTTATGATCTGGCAGGCAACACCAACACATCTACAAGAAGTTTCATTTGCGATGACACAGCACCATCTGTAATCCTCGTAAGCCCAGCTGATGGTTCGGTTCTAAAGAGTGGAGTAACGATTGATCTCGATATTTCTGATGTTCATCTTGATTATGTCAGATATCATTGGGACTCTGATGCTTGGGCAAACTTGACTTCACCATTCGACACGTTAACGCCAAGTGGTGATGGTCTCCACACACTCTATGTTAATGCAACCGACCTTGCGGGTAACTATCAGTACTCTTCATTCACATTTACGGTGGATGACACAGCACCTACGGTCTCATTGGTAAGTCCCCAGAATAACACCGTTCAGACTGGAGGAACTACTGTGGACCTTGACATTAGCGACTCTCATCTAAGCACAGTCTATTACAAATGGGATTCTAATTCTTGGGCGATGATGAGTTCGCCATATGACACACAGATTCCATTGGACACTGGGGTACATACTCTATACGTCAATGCTACTGATCAAGCAGGCAATTATCAGTACAAAGTCTACGTTTGGACCGTTGAAGATGTGACAGGTTCACCACCAACTGTCAGTCTGATCTCACCAGCAAATGGAACTGTGGTCAAGAGCGGCACTACTGTAGACCTCAATATCACCGATGTGGATGGAGACCTCAGTACTGTTTACTATCACTGGGATTCTGACGCTTGGGCGGTTCTCGCATCACCATATGACACATCTGTGCCAATAGGTGATGGAGATCATATTCTATATATCAACGCGACCGATAGTGCCGGACATTCAACATTTGCCAGCTATGTATTTACAACGGATGATACTAGTCCAACAATCATATTAAACAGTCCTGGTGATGGCTCTGAAATCCAGTCAGGTACAGCCATTGATCTTAGTATAACCGATATAAACGGAATATCGCAGGCATTGTTCAATTGGGATGGTGGAACAAATCAATCGCTGAGCAGTCCATATGATGTTAGTACAACAGGGCTCTCAGAGGGAACACATTCACTCTATGTATACGCTCAAGATCAGGCAGGCAACTGGCAGACAGCAATATTCAGTTTTACAATAGATGACACCGCTCCGACAATCGTTCTTAATTCACCAGCTGAAAACTCAGAGATTATACCTGGCACTGACATTGATTTGAGTGTGAGTGATTCAAACAGTCTATCAACAACATTGTTCAATTGGGATGGCAATGCGAATCAAACACTAAACAACCCGTATGATGTAAGTACTGCTGGACTGGGCGATGGAACACATGTCCTCTATGTCTACTCCAGTGATGCCGCTGGAAACTGGCAGTCCGTGAGTTTCACATTCATCATTGATTCAACAGCACCTACTATCACACTGAACAGTCCGAGTGATGGTGAAGAGATTCAGTCAGGAACAGATATTGATCTTGATGTATCAGATAGCAACACAATAGCTGAAGTGCTTTATTCATGGGACAGTGGTTCGAACTCCACTTTGAGCAGTCCATATGATGCGAGTACAACAGGACTCTCAGAGGGGAGCCATACTCTTAATGTCTATGCCAGAGATCAAGCTGGAAATTGGGCGAAGGCAATATACTCCTTCATAATTGATGATACTTCGCCAAATATTGTGTTGAACAGTCCTGCAAATGGCTCTGAGATACAGCCTGGAACTATTATTGATCTTGCGGTGACTGACTCAAACACACTCAGTCAGGTGCTATATAACTGGGATGGAGGATCAAATTCAACATTAGCCAGCCCATATGACATAGACACTACGGGATTGTCAAATGGAACACACACCCTCTATGTGTTTGCCCTAGATCAGGCAGGAAATCAGCAAAGTGCAATTTATTCATTCATCATCGATGATACTGCTCCGCGAGTCATTCTCAATAGCCCTGCAAATGGTGCGGAGATTCAGTCAGGAATCATCATAGATCTAGATATAATTGAGGAGAATACCCTAAATCTGGTCACATATAACTGGGACAATGGCAGTAGCACCAGTCTTGGTAGTCCCTATGATGTAAGCACAAGTGAACTAAGTGAGGGCATTCACAGACTGTATGTCTATGCCGAGGATGCCGCAGGAAATGGCAGAAATGTTTCATTTGATTTTATTATTGACAACACACCGCCTTCTATATCGCTTGCAAATCTTAATGATGGTTCAGAAATACAATCAGGTACAATGATTGACCTTCAGGTCAATGACAACAACACGATATATCAGGTTCTTTATGCATGGGATGATGGAACAAACAACACACTTCCAAGTCCCTATCGTGTCAACACAACAGGATTGAATGAGGGCTCACACACACTGCATGTCTACTCAAGAGACAATGCAGGAAATTGGCAATCAGCAACTTTTGCTTTCATAATTGATGACACTGCGCCGGTTGTGACTCTAAATAGTCCCGGTGATGGTTCGGAGATACAATCAGCGACTCTCATTGATCTCGACATTTCAGATTCTAATACACTCAACCAGACATATTATTACTGGGATGGCATGTCAAATTCTAGCTATGCTTTAGCCAGTCCCTATAATATTGATACGAGTGCAATTAGTGAGGGTCAGCATTATGTCACTGTTCATGCGACCGATATGGCTGGAAATGAGGTAATTGTGAATTACACCTTCGTGTTTGACAACGCACCACCAACTATTACATTGAACACTCCTGCAGACGGATCTGAGATAAAATCAGGAACCACGATAGATCTCTCAATCAACGATACTAATACAATATACACAGTGATTTATAACTGGGATGGTGCTGCAAACTCAACGATCAATACGCCGTATGATGTTGACACCGCAGGCATTCTGGAAGGAACTCGTCAGCTTAATGTATATGCGCGTGATAATGCTGGGAATTGGCAGAGTGCAATATACTCGTTCATTATTGATGACACTGCTCCAACTGTCGTGTTGAACAGTCCTGCTAATGGAGCAGAGATCAAGTCAGGGACTGAAATCGATCTGTCAATAAGCGATGTGAATACCCTATATCAAACACTCTACAATTGGGATGGTTCCAGCAATACGACTCTGAACAGTCCATATGATGTGAGCACATCAGGGTTGTCTGAAGGGATTCATACTATCAATGTTTATTCAAGGGATCAGGCTGGTAATTGGCGATACAGCGCGTTCAGCTTCATCATTGATGACACACCCCCAACCATTGTGTTGAACAGTCCCACTGATGGAGCAGAAATTCAGAGCGGAACAATAGTGGATCTTACAGTTAGTGATGACAACACGCTATCACAAGTCATGTATAATTGGGACGGCAGTTCCAATATCTCCTTATCAAGCCCATTTGATATTGATACGACTAATCTAAACGAGGGCACTCACACACTGCATGTGTATGCACAGGATGTAGCAGGTAATTGGCAAGGAGCCATATATTCATTCATCATTGATGATACAGCACCAACTATCACTCTTGTGAATCCAATTGACAACGCGGAGATCAATTCAGGTGTGACTATAGACCTTGATATCACCGAGTCCAACACATTGAATCAAGTGCTCTATGCATGGGACACCAATGCTAACTCATCTCTAGCCAGTCCTTACGATGTTTCAACAGCAGGGCTTTCAGAGGGGGCCCATGTGCTTTATGCATATGCACGAGATGAGGCTGGAAACTGGCAGGGTGCAACATTTCATTTCACAATCGATGACACCGCACCCAACATAGTTCTAAACACACCAAATAATGGCTCTGAAATCCAGTCTGGCACAAACATTGATCTTGATGTCAATGAAATTAACACATTGTCTGAAGTCCTATACGCTTGGGATAGTGGGCAAAACAACACACTCGTTGTACCCTATGACATTGACACTTCAACATTGAATGAGGGATCACACACGCTCTCTGTCTATGCAAGAGATGCAGCTGATAATTGGGCAAAGGCCACATATACCTATGTGATTGATGACACACCACCAACAATCACACTGAACAGTCCTGCTGATGGTTCTGAGATAAAATCAGGAACACTCATTGATCTATCTGTAAATGATGCTAATACAATTTCACAGGTCACATATAACTGGGATGGGAGTGTCAATCAGACACTTGTTAGTCCCTATGATATCAGCACTGCAGGACTCGATGAGGGAGACCACTCACTCCGAGTCTATGCAGAGGACAACGCGGGGAATCTTAGATATGTCACGTATACATTCACTATTGATGACACAGCACCATCCATTATTCTAAACAGTCCGGGAGATGGTTCAGAGATTCAATCAGGCGTAATCATAGACCTCTCAATATCTGATAATAATACCATCAATCAAGTAGTGTACAACTGGGATGGCAATGCCAACCAGACTATGAGTAGCCCCTACGATGTGGATACACAGGGTCTTTCAGAAGGCAGTCATTTACTTCACATTTATGCGGAGGACTTGGCTGGTAATTGGGCAAAGAGCACATACACATTCATAATAGATGATATCGCTCCAACTATCACATTGAACAGTCCAGCAGACAATGCGGAGATACAATCAGGTACAGTCATAGACCTTTCAATATTGGATGACAACACCTTGCAGCAATCCTTGTATAGTTGGGATGGCGGTATTAATCAGACTCTCAATAGTCCCTACGATATTGACACATCAGGGCTTGGTGAAGGATCACATATATTGCACATTACCGCTGAGGATGCTGCTGGAAACATCCAGACATCAATATTCACATTCATAATTGATGATACCGCCCCAACTATTATCCTAAGTTCGCCAGCTGATGGTTCCGAAATTCGATCGGGATCTATAATAGACCTAGACATTACTGATTCTAATAGCGTCAATAGTGCACAATATGCATGGGACAGTGGGTCCAATATATCATTCTCAAGCCCCTATGATATCCAAGTGAGTGGATTATCTGAGGGGACTCATGTTCTTCATGCATACGCATATGATGATGCTGGAAACACGAGAACCAGCTCATTCACATTCATCGTTGACGACACTGCTCCAATCATCACACTTTATGAGCCCACTGATGGTTCTATCATCCAGTCTGGCACCATTATAGATCTTGATATTTTTGATACCAACACACTGAGTTCTGCATTGTACAACTGGAATGGGGGCTCGAACAACACATTGAACAGTCCATGGGATATCAGTACTGCTGGACTCAGTGAGGGGCTAAGCACTCTGAATGTGTATTCTTGCGATAACGCAGGAAACTGGAATCATCAGACATACTCATTCACAATAGATGACACTGCTCCAGACATAATACTGCTGACTCCTGCGAACAACACAGTGCAAAACAGTGGAGTAACTGTTTTAGTTCAAGTAAATGATGATCATCTACTCTCGGTTGAATATCACTGGAACACAGACAGTTGGGTTGTGTGGAATGCATCATACGAAACAACCATACCAGCAGGCGATGGGTTGCATACTCTATACATTAATGCTACAGATTATGCAGGAAACTTCAGACTCTCCAGATGTGTCTTTGAAACCGATGATACCGCACCTGCAATCACTCTGCTGGGACCAACTAATAACACCATTCATCACAGTGGAACCATTATTGACTTGACAATTGATGACCCCAATCTTGATAGTGCAGTCTACCATTGGGACAGTGAAGCATGGGCAACATTTCCAGACCCATATGACACATCATTACCAACTGGCGATGGCCAGCATGTGCTCTATGTGAATGCCACTGACAGCGTTGGTAATTGGAATCTCGAAAAGTATGTGTTCACAACTGATGACTCAAGACCATTAATCATCCTAAATAGTCCTACAAACAACTCGATCTGTGCGAGTGGCACACTCATCAATGTTTCAGTTCAAGACACCGACCTTGATTTTGTGATGTATAAATGGGACAGCAACTCATGGGCGATATGGAACGCCCCCTACGATACATATCTGCCAGCGGGCGATGGAATACATGTGCTATCTATAAACGCCACCGATCTTGTTGGAAACTATGAACTGGTAGATTATCACTTCACTACTGATGATACTCTTCCAGTAATAACATTGGTTTCGCCTGCAAATGAGTCGGTTCACCAGAGTGGATACACCATTGACATTGACATCAATGATGAGAATCTGGATGTTGCTTATTATCGCTGGGATGGAGGCGTATGGACTCTCTTTCTGAGCCCATTTAATAGCGAGTTTCAGACTGGCGATGGCAATCATGCTCTAGAGATTGATGCAGTTGATCAGGCTGGCAACCATAGATTTGCCCTATTTGAGTTCATCACTGATGATACAACTCCATCAATCATTCTTGTTGCCCCCTTGAACAACACCATACAACAATCAGGGACTGACATAGATGTATCAATATCGGACTCACACTTGCAACAAGTGATGTTTCATTGGGACTCCGATAGTTGGCAGGTGTGGGCCAGCCCATATGACACGACACTACCATCAGGCGATGGACTTCATACATTGTACGTGAGTGCTGTGGATATTGCAGGCAATAATAAGGTCCAGATGTTTCAGTTTGAGGTTGATGATTCTGCACCTTACATCGAGTTAGTGAGCCCCAACAATTCAACTGTTCAGCATGGAGGAATCAATGTGTTTCTGAATGTCACTGATGCTAATCTCAATCTTGTTGAGGTCCAATGGGACAGTGGCACTTGGGTGGGAATAACCACACCATACACGACAACAATACCCAGTGGCGACGGTGAGCATATTCTTAGAGTAAGAGCAGAAGATGTCGTCAATAATGTGAATCAAATTCTATTTGTTTGGACTGTTGACGATACGGCCCCAACAATCAGTCTGATTGCACCAGCGAATAATTCAGTCATCAGAAGTAGCCATGTGATTGACATTGATGTGAATGATGCAAACTCGGTGGTTGTTGGATATGTCTGGAACTCGAGTTTCTGGGGAGTGGTTTCGAGTCCGTATAGTATTCCTGTGCCTTCAGGTGATGGAACATGGTTCCTTCAGGTCAATGCAACTGATGAGGCAGACAACTATGTGGACATGAAATATGTGTTTGTTGTGGATGACACCATTCCAAAAATAGTTCTCATATCACCTTCCAATGCTACGGTGCATGAGAGCGGGACCAATGTCTACTTATCAATCACTGACATCCATCTGACAACTGTTCAGATTCGAGTTGATCAAGGCAACTGGACGGTCCTTGTCGAGCCATACACACTCACATTGCCAAGCATTGAAGGTGAGCATGTATTCAATATTAATGCAAGTGATGAATCAGGGAATACAGCTGCAGTCAGTCTTGTATTCATTGTTGATGATTCAAGTCCAATCATTGGGGGCCCAGATGACGGGTCATATGCTGAAACAACAACAGGGAACACAATTAGCTGGCATGTGATGGATGCGAACCCTGCAGGGTATGAGATATTTCTGAATGGCACGATAATTCACAGTGGGTTTCTGAATTCAACAGATCAATGGATTGAGATCTCAATTGATAGTCATGATCTTGGTAATTATAATTACTGCATTCGTGCATGGGATGTTCTTGATCATACAAGCATCCATTCTGTTCTTGTAGATGTGTATGATGGCACTCCTCCAATCGTAGACTCTCCCATGGACATCACATATAACGAGAGTGACACGGGATATTTCATTACTTGGACATTCTATGACCTCCATCCAGTTTCGTATCAAATATACAGAGATGGAGAGCTCATTCTCAGTGAGATATGGACTGAAATGAGTTGGAATGTCAGTATTTCGGTGGACGTACTGAGTGTGGGCATTTATAACTTCACCATTTCATTGAACGACATTGGTGGAAACATTGTTAGCGACACGGTTATTGTCAGTGTGATGGATGCCACTATTCCAACCATCTGCTCACCGCCAGATGTCACATATACAGAGGGTGAAACGGGCCATGCCATAAATTGGACGGCTTACGATGACCATCCCTATAGATACGAGATAACCTGCGATGGAGTAATTATGAAAGCAGGTTTCTGGAATGCCTCAGGCGAGAGCTTCTATATCAATGTCGACAACCACCTTGCTGGCGGCTATGTCTATATGCTTGAAGTGTTCGACATCGGTGGTAATTCAATGACGGACATTGTCTTGGTCATTGTAAATGAACTCGGATCAACTCCTACAACAACCACAACCACACCAATCACTGAAACTCCAACAACAAACACAACTGTGGGTCCAGGAATTGGAAACTTCCTTGGTGGTCAGTTCACATTTGCGATATCTATGGTAATAGGTGCTTCTGCAGTTATCGTGATTATCGTTGTGATCATATATAGAAGACGATCTTCAGCATGAATTATTCACTACGGATTAATCCAAAGGATGATTGCGTTATGGGAACTCAACGCATAGTCATCGTTCATTATTCAATACATCATGTGAAAGAATAAGAACAAGAAATTCACATTATAGGGTGGTGCTGCCATGGATCTTAATCTGTTTTTGGTTGGGCTGGGCCTTTTTACAGGCTTCTTTCTTATAACTCTCCTTTTCTGGATTCGTGAGAGAAAGACTGGTCGTAGAGTGTACTATATCAAGACTGCCACTGCATTAGGCACATTGACCGGAATCGCCAACATGATGAAAGCAGGCCCGGAAATTGACATATTTGGTCTCGGACCTAATCTGCTTCAATGGTTTGTATTGACCTCTTGGAGTATCGTTTTTGCGATATTGGGATTCTTCTTCCTGTCTATGAGACATGAGAGTCCCCCATGGCACTATATGTCAGTTGCAATTGCACTTGTAGTCACGCAGCTGGTCACTGGTCTGGTGACTATTTCAAATCCTGTGGCCGAGGGAAACCTGTCATATCTTGTCTGGAAGGTCTGTTTCAGTCTATTGGGAATGTACATCTTTGGTTATGGTGCTAAAGTGTTTTTTGCGGCTCAGCAGAAGCGCCCAGAGTTTCGCAGTCTTCTCTTGAGTGTTGCCTTGCTTGTAATTGCTGTGTCATATATCCCGGTGATTTTCACCTATGATCTCCCAAACTATTTGGGAATCCAAGTCTTTCAGGGGATCAACACTGAATCTGCCACAGATATGATACGTATTGCAATGATTGGAATAATTGTGATCGCATTGCTGACTGACCTAGAATACTTCTATAGAATTCCCACTGAACTCTATAATGTTTCAATCGTAGCCACTTCTGGAGTCAACCTGTTTTCATATGGCAATGAAGATGTTGACATTGAACCAAACCTTCTTGCTTCAGCCTTGACTGCAATATCAATTGTGATTAAAGAGTCATCAGGAAGCATAAAGGAACTGGCCAAGATCGAGACCGGAGACAGAGTCATCCTTATAGAGAACAAACCTGAGCAAGAGTTTGCTGTCACCGCTCTGGTCGACAGATCATCATTATTGCTGATTCGATCACTAAAGACCTTTGCAGATATGATATCAAAAGAGATTGGAGCCATGAAGGGCACTGACATGGAAATGGGTTTCGATGAGGAGCGAATCAATAAGCTGCTGTATCAGGCGTTTCCATTCCTGAAATAGATTGGAATACTCCCCTTTTGATATGATTAAGGTCTATGTGAGATGTCGCTCGATTATCCTGTTTGCTATTTTAGTAAGAGACCCGGTCATTTACATCCTTATGGCATCAGTAACAGCCATTGTATGTGGGCATATAGCTTTTCATATTGTAATGAATGAAATGGTTCATTGCTGAATTGTTTAAGATCTCGAAGTTATTGTTCCATCTGGATTTCATTGCCATTTATGAATACCCTTTCTGGTTTTGAATAGAACTCGAAGGGATTACCTGACCAGACGACAATGTCAGCATCCTTGCCGGGTTCCAGAGAGCCTACTCGTTTCTCAATGCCTAAGATCTCAGCTGGATTCATCGTGACACAACGAAGAGCCTCCTCTCTGGTCAGGCCATGCTTGATGACATACATGGGCAATAACTGGAAAAACTCCATTGGCGTTAATGAATCAGTCTGCAAGGCGACCTTCACACCCGCCTTTACAAGAGTGATCACAGTATCAAAGCCTCTCTCACGAGTTTCTGCTTTACTTGCCCAGAGAATTGTTGGACCAACCACCGCTGGGGCATTTCTCTCGGCGATATAATCCGCAATCTTATGACCTTCAGTACAGTGAATTAACACCACTCTGATATTGAATTCATCTGCAATTCGAAGTATTGTGGCAATGTCATCAGCTCTGTGAGCATGTGCATGAATTGGGATCTCCCTTTTGAGCACTTTGGCTATTGTTTCCATACCGAGGTCTCGCTTGGGCGGGGGTGGCACTGCTTCACCCTTCTCCTTTGCCTCTCTAGCTTTTGCCCCGAATGCAGTCCATTCTTCAAGGTAATGCTGGCCATCTGTGAATGTTTTTCTCAACAATGCCGCCACACCCATTCTTGTCTGTGGCGTTCGCTTATTCTCATAGCCATGTACCCGCTTGGGATTTTCTCCCAATGCGACTTTAAGGGCAGATGGTGCCATCACAATCATCTGGTCTACTACTGGAGCACCAGTGGGCTTGAACACAAGGCACTCGCCACCAATCACATTTCCAGAACCGGGGCCCGTATTAATACAGGTGACACCACCGCGTACGATCTCTTTGAGCGAAGGTTCATGTGGATTGAATCCATCGATTCCCCTCATTTCAGGGGTGGTGGCAGCAGTCATCTCAGTTCCATCCATGCCCATCTGCCCAATTGTTCCATCAAATAGACCATGGTGAGCATGAGCCTCAATGAATCCAGGTACAATGAACTTGCCTTCCACATCTATGATCTCTGCATCGGACGGAATATTCACCGATGAACCCACTTCTATGATTCTACTCTCATCAAACAGTACTGCACCATTCTTAATCAGTCCATTTACTGGGCAAAATAATGTACCATTCACTAGGGCCTTCATGACATTTCACAGAAATCGAAATGCCATTTTACTATTAAAGTGATTTCACTCACGAAAATATGGAAAAGAGCCCCTACTGGGACTCTTACATTTTGCTAGCTACAAGTGCAGTAACATCCGCAAGCCTGTGAGAATATCCTGCCTCATTATCATACCAGCCCAACACTTTGATCATGTTCTCAATGGTATAAGTCGACAATGAGTCAAAGATACAAGAATGTGGGTTGCCGATAAAGTCAGATGAAACCAATGGTTCATCAATATATTGTAGGATGCCCTTTAACTCGCCATTAGCTGCCTTCTTGAAGACCTCATTGACTTCTGCTGGCGAAATTGAGCGTCCAACAATGACATTAAGATCAACAAGCGACACATCCATCACAGGGACACGAACTGCCATGCCAGTCAACTTTCCAGCAGCTGGCGGGTAGACCAATGATATTGCCTTGGCTGCTCCTGTGGTTGTTGGGACAATGTTCCAACAGGCAGCTCTGGCTCTACGTAGATCTCGATGTTGCATGTCCAACATTCGCTGATCATTAGTGACTGCATGAATTGTGGTCATCAGGCCCCTCTCAATCCCAAATGCTTCATCCAGCACTTTGACTAGCGGTGCAAGACAGTTTGTTGTGCATGAAGCATTCGAGATAATGTGATGCTCATCAGGCTTGTACTCTTTGTCATTCACACCCAAAACAACAGTAAACATTTCACCCTTTCCCGGGGCACTAAGAATTACTTTTTTTGCACCCGCCTTCAGATGCTTCTCTGCATCTTCCCTCTTCCTAAACAGACCTGTTGACTCAATAACAATGTCCACGCCCAGTTCTTTCCAAGGGAGTTGGGCAGGATCTCTTTCCCTTAGCACCTTTATGTCCTTGCCATTGATCTTAATGAAACCCTCACCATATTCAACAGTGCCATCAAAGCGTCCCATGACAGTGTCATACTTCATAAGGTGCGCTGATGTATGCTCATCAGTGAGGTCATTCAGTGCCACTACTTCAAACTCTTTCTTCGCAATTGCGGCCCGCATGAAGCCGCGTCCAATCCGGCCAAAACCGTTGATTCCTACTTTTGTGGTCATGAGATGCACCCATCAGGAGCTTTTCTCTTGGCCTTCTCTTAAATGTGCTCTGCTATAATTCTTGCGACTGGATTAAGACCGTCCACTCATCGCTTGATATGTGTGCGACTAAGTTCACTAGAAGCCTCTCAGAATCCGCACATGCATTTGAGTTCAACCACAACCGTTTATTGTAAATTGGACACAATCTTGGACATTAAAGTCCTGTCCTTCCATGAACGGCACTGGGCACAATTCAGACTTTGATTTCTGATGAAACTATTTAAACCACCCTGCAATTCTCTTGAAAACCGAATATTTAGAAGGGATTAACTCGCTATTATTCTTTCTTTGGCATAATTCAATGTATTATTTCAATGTAAACTATTGCTGGAGTCGTTCCAATGCCAGTCGCGCAGCCTCAGTTTCAGGTTCGAGATATAATGCCCTTGCAGGGCATCTGAGCACACATGCTCGGCAGTTCACACATATCTCGGGATGAACAAGAATAACCTTCTTACTATCCATGTTGAATTGAGGAACTATCATTGGACATACATCCACACAGATACCACAGCTATTACATATTTCAGAATTTAGAGAGATTTTGCCATAGGGTGCAAGGTCATATGAAACACCCCATCGCTCCATAACCTTGAGTTTGCCTTTGTTCCAACTCCGAGCCAGTAGTGATGATCTTAGATTCGGGGTCAGACCATCAGCATCGTACACGATGACCACTGATAAAAGACCAGTCAATATATAGAGAGGCCAAAGGTTCAAAGATGCAAGAATGCCAGTGAATGGTATCATTGCTGGGCTGTAAAGATTCATAACATCGGTAGAGAACCAAGATAGTATTACTAAGCCAGTGAAAACAAGTCCAGTCCAGATTGCTACTTTTCTTGTACCATGAAAAGCGGGAATGTGTGGCCAAAAGACAAACAGTCCGTATATGTAAATCAAGATGCATAGCAACATTGGGACGATCCAGAAGGTCAATTGATAAAACCACAGGATGAGAGAAATGGGAACTCCAAGAATCAATAACATTGGAAAGGCAAGTGCAGAACCAATCTCAAGACGAAATGGGAGTTTGAACATGACAGCTCTTTGTTGTTCAGACTTGTTCTTGATTGACTTCGGATAGTCATGTAGAAAATCTATGAGTCCATCAAAATGAACTGGCCCCCAGACACAGTTCCAACCAGTGATCTTCCGGACCTCGTTTGGGTCAACTCCAGGTGCAGCTAGTTGTGGAAGGATAATAGTTCTATGCGTGACCTTTTCGCTCAAGCCAGAGATCTTGATCGCAGTTATTACAGACCCAGCATTGAAATCACCACCACAAGCAGCACACCAGACATTTATTCCATCGGTCGGCGCGACCAAGATCCACGCATCAACCTGATTGTCTTTCAGAAAGCTGTATAGTCGACTCACAGTGAGCTTGAAATTGCAGGTACACAACACAGGAGAATCAGAGGTGGGATCATTCACTGGGAGCAATCCAATCTCTGTCGGATGTCTAATCATTCGTGCAGCTGTTTGCCATACCTTTGCAATCAATCCGTCATTGGGCGGGGAGATGGTTTCGGCTACAATGCCAGCCTTGGAATGAATGGATATTTCGGGTTTCTTTGCAATGATGACCTGAAATGAATCAAGCTGATAGCAATCAATACGGACAATCTCAAAACCTGCTGAAACAATCATTTGCTTAAGATTTCGAACGGGTCTTGTTGAAGTCTGAGTCAGAAGGTAAGTAAATGCTTTCAATGGTGCTGAAATTATCCAATGTAATAGTCGCTTAACACGGCTGGCGGGAATTACCTCGTCGGCCAAGACAAGAAGACCACCGGGTTTAAGCAATCGATAGCTATTAGCAAGAACATATTTCTGCTCAGAATCCCAGAGCTCAGAAAACACAAGTGTGGCAGTGACTACATCAAATGACTCTGGAGGAAACTCATCGAGCTGCACTGCTGCCTTCTGTTTCAGCGTAATACGATTTATTAACTCTGTATTTGTTGGATCACTCTCCCGCAATTGATCTAGCTTTTTCTGTGCAATTGCCAACATAGCACTTGAATGGTCGATACCCGTAACATTAAGCCCTCGTTTGGCTAGCAATAATGCTTGTGTGCCAGTTCCAACACCAATCTCAAGAACTTTGCTGGCAACCGATGCTATTTCATCAGCAATCTGGATTCTGATTTTATCAAGCTGGCCCCAACCGAGCAGACCAATTCCCTTATCATATCTTTCAGGTGCGGTTTCCAAAGCTCGCATATAAACATAGGACATTTCCAGTACTTCCTGCTATGACCTCTTGCACTTGCAACCTGTGTGTTTGTGGGTCATTGCAAATAATATGATTAGCTACAAAATGTAATAAAGATAAGTGTGGGACTTATGGCCACATGTTGTATTGATAATTTGCACTAATGTCATGAATGAATCAAGAATCTTGTGAAGATCATTCCTAACATCAATTGGATTTTAATCGAGAATTACACTACTCATTCATAATAACTGGCAGAACAGCAGATAGTTCTATCATGGAGTGGAACAAGCTCAAGTCGTGAAGAATTTATGAAAGATTTTGCCCGCACCTTTTCCATCAACTAGAATTGTTGCTGCAAAGTTTGTCATCTATTAGCCTTGTTGACCTGAAGATTCTACCTCTCCCATTTCAGATCCTTTACAATGAAGTCTGCAATTGCATTGAGCATTTTTCCCAGTTTCTGGCCCTTCTTAGTCAGAATATGAATTATCTCCTTGCCTTCTTTTCTAATGTGGATCAACTCATTCTTCAACAAGAATTTCCTTGCCTGTGCCACTCTTGCACCATTTAGGGCTGGCAATGTCTTGGTTTCCTTTCCCTTCTTGATAATCTCATCAGCTCTTGCTCTCCCACGAAGTCTTGTCAAGAGGAGGATTACTGTTAGTTCATACTCTCCTCTTAGTAACTTCACAAACGGACTTATTTTTGCCATTTCAATCGCTTCCTGTACTATGAATTTCCACTTACAATAATACTGGCAGAATAAACTAATTGTTTTTTGCATGTTTAATTAAAGGTCAAAAAACTGTGTTGACAGAAGGTTATTTGTCCTACTTCGACAACGGAAGGTGGGGTAAAAATGATAGAACCTGTTCTTGATTATATTGATGAAAATCTTGATGACTCGATAGAAGATCTGAAAGCATTGTGTCGGATTCCATCCGTGGCTGCAAAAGGCGATCATATGGTGGAAGCTGCACAATTAGTCATGCGACTTTTGGAAAGCGCAGACGTGGACGCCTCTCTTCACCGTACATCAGGCGCACCTGTTATTACTGGCGAGATTAATGTTGGTGCTGATAAGACTCTGATGTTTTATGATCACTATGATGTTCAACCTGCAGAACCCTTCGAACTCTGGGACTCTGACCCATTTGAACCTGAAATCCGTGACGGACGGTTATACGCCCGGGGTGTGGCTGATAACAAGGGCGACACAGTTTCAAGAATCTCGGCGATTAAGGCCTTTATTGAAACTGACACCAAATTGCCTGTGAACATCAAATTCGTGATAGAAGGGGAAGAAGAGATCGGCAGCGAGCATCTCCCTGAGTTCATCAATGCAAACAAACACTTCATCAAAGCTGATGGGGGCATATGGGAATTTGGGGGCTCTGGGATTGATGGCAAGCAGGAGGCATGGCTTGGGCTTAAAGGCATTCTATTTGTTCAACTTGAGGTCGAGTTACTGTCGCATGACTCACATTCTTCAAACGCTTGTGTTCTTCCATCAGCTCCTTACCGCTTGGTCTGGGCATTAGGTACATTCAAGGACAAGACTGACAGGATTCTAATCGATGGGTTCTATGATGATGTTCGTCCGCTGAGTGCTGAGGAAAAAGAAGCAATCTACAAGATTGACTTTCATGAGGGCCGCGTTCGTAAGTTCTTTGGCATTGACTCCTTCCTCAACTCTCTGTCCGGTGATGAGCTTAAGGAACACTATTACAACAGCCCAACTTGCAACATCTGTGGAATTGGAAGCGGATACCTTGGTGCGGGTTCTAAGACCGTTCTTCCTGCCAAGGCCTTTGCTAAGCTCGACTTTAGACTCGTAGAAGACATGAACCCTGATGACATTCTGAAAAAGGTGAGGGGTCATCTTGACAAGCATGGATTCAGTGATGTCAAGATCGCATGGCATGAAGGATACCCCGCAGCCAAGACTCCTGTAAATCATCCTTTTGTTGAAGTTGTCGATAGGGCCAATCAACGAGTCTTTGGACACCCACTAGTCATTCATCCCACAAGTCCTGGTTCAGGTCCACTGTATCTTTTCAAAGGACATGTGCCAATGGTTTCCATTGGCGTCGGCGATTTCTACTCGAGAGTTCACTCTCCCAATGAGAGTATCCTGATTGACAATTTCCATAGGTCAATGAAACGAATTGCAGTCCTTATCGAAGAGATGAGTAATTACTAGTTCAAGTATCTCGAGATATCCCCTCATCTCTCCCCTCACATCTCATGGTAAAGGTGGGGTTATCTCGACTTCCTTCTCCCATTCGACAGAATATTTGTATTGGATTATCTTCTTTTCTTGCGAATTGATCTCGACTCGCCACTTAAGAATTCCAAGCTCAAACTCTTCAGGTTCGACAGAGGAGTCTTTCAATTCAACAGCAATCTTCTCAGATTGGCTATATGGAATTCTATCAACAATAAGGACTTCAATCGAATCCTGAGCGAAATTCTCGATTTCAAGAGCGTACTCGTATTCTCTTTTTACTTTGCCCCTAGTAATGCCCGATTGGTCAGTGTCCTTCAAGTTCAACTCACGTTTGACCTTGACATCATAAGCTAGTCTTGTTCCAAGCCTGAACTTTTCTCTGGGTGAAATAAGCCCTATCGTGCTCTCACCCATGAAGCTTCCAGAATCGTAGACTCTGGCCTTTCCGGGTATTAGCACTGATGGCCCATTAGTAATCTCATTCTGAAGCACCACCTCATTCATCGTATAAGCATTCCAGTAGTAGATGGGCTTTGACTCAAATTCCTCGCTTGTCAGAGTAATTGGATGTGGCTCATCATCAAATGGAATGGTGACCCTGCCTGGAATCTCATAGACTACCACACCACTAATCAATTCCTTTGAAGTAAGCACTTCACTCTCGTCAATCTCCATATCATCAACACTCTGATAAAGACCTCGCACAGGCACATGCTCTCCAGAAACCCCTCCAAATCCCACTGGGCCTTCAATAATTGAGATATACATGGGGTCTGGCTCAATTATTTGCACAGGGACAGATGTTGCAGTTGAAACCTTAAGAGCAACATCAATCCAGTCTTCAGCTGAAGAGTTGTTTATCATTGCAATCCTCTTTAGTGTTGTATGTCCTTGCTCAATGTCTATATCATAGACTGGCTTCCAGTTTGCTCTTCTGACCTGATATGTGATGTCAAATTGAACAGTGCCCTCCTTAAGTACTTCCACCATTATCTTGACTGAATGGGTTCTGACCACCCGAATGTCGCCCTCAATCCTCGTTATGTTACGCGTAATATTTTCAATCTCATGTCTTACGTCCTCCAACCTCTTCTCCGTAGTACGGATTGTGTCTTTGGCCTTCTTCAATAACCTTGAAATTGCATCATCGAACTCAATCAATCTCTTAATCTCAGACTCGCCAATAGCATACCATTTGCCGAACTCTGCAGCAAATTTCTCACTCATCCCTTTGAGCTGCTTGATCTTTCGCCTTTGAATCTCAATAATATGGTTGAGCTTCTCACTCTCATCTTGCAATTCCTCTAGTCTGCTTCTAAGTTCTTTAAGCTCATCCTTGGGTTCAAACTTCTTACTCTCTTTCTCAATGTCAATTGTTCTTAAAACTGCAGAGCCCTTGCCCCTCACACGAAAGCTGTCAGGAACTGCATGGCGCGAGATTCCCTTTACAATAACGGTCTGTTCACCCTTCTTGAGATCGACCTTTCCGCTTCTTGTGATCCTAGCACCATCTCGAAACACGACAACCTCTGAAATCTTGGCTTCAATCACTACTGTCATTTTATCACCTCATGGTAATGGGACTGTGAAATTAACTCCGCGCTCCCACTCAACTTCAAACTCATATTCTATTATCTTCTTCTCACTAGGCTGAATCTCTAGCTGCCACTTCAGGATTCCAAGTTTAGGTTTTTCTTTGAAGTGTTTCTGCCAGTCAAACTTCACAGATATTTTTTCACTCTCACTATGAGGAATTCTGTCATTCACTTCGATAGAGATCACTTCTCTTGCAAAGTTTTCTACTGTCAGTCTGTACCTGTACTTCCGCCGCATCTTGCCCCTTGTGAGACCTGCCTTCTCAACAATCTTCTCAATCAGCTCTTTCTTTGCTTTGACATCGTAAGCTGTTCTGACTCCCGCTTTGAAGGACTCCCGCGGAGATACCATCTCAATGTGGGTTTCGCCAATGAACTCTTCACCTGCAAACACCTTCATCGGGCCCGGAAGAATGACAACTGATCCATTCTCTATTTGATTATATGCGACCACATCAGGCATTTCATCAGTGTACCAGTAATGGAGAGTTTTGGAATTCAACTCCTCCTCTATTAGTGTAACGGGGTGCTCTTCGCCATCATCAGGAATTGTCACTGGCTTTGGAATCTCGTATGTAGCAATTCCTCCTAATGATTCTTCGACATCTGCAAATAATTCCTCCATTGGTTCAGGTTCATACTCGACTTCTGTCATCACAGCTGGTATTGCAGGTGATGGTGGTGCCTCCTCAGCATGTTTGGCCCTCTTCGCCTTGATCCTTCGAGGGGGCCTGGGAATATATTCTCTGATAAAGAATGGAGTTGGTTCAATTGCCTCAACAGTGTTGGATGAGGATGTGGACACAACAAGTTTGACATTATTCCAACTCTCTCTCGTATCATTGAAAATCATTGCAATCCTACGCAACTTTGTTCCCTTGTCCGAGACCTCAATATCATAGCTCGGATTCCATCTGCATCCATTAACCTGATAGGATATCTCTAAAGATATCTTGGCCCCTTCTTTCACATCAAGAGTTACCTCTACATCATGAACCTCATTGACCTTGATTTCAGACTCGAATTCTTGAACATTCTCTTCGATTATTTTAATCCTGTCCTCAATCTCCTTGAGCTCCTTTTTTAGGGCAATGATCCTATCAGCAGTTTCGATCAACAGCCTTTCAGTTGTCGAGTCTAACTCGTCCACTCTCGATATTTCACTCTCTCCAGCAGCGAACCCAACTCCAAACATGCCTGCAAAACTCTCACTTGCAAAAATCATCCTAGACTGACGCTCTTGCTCAATCTCTATCTGACCCTTGATCTCCTTTGCCTTGAGTCTGAGATTGTCAAGTTCTTTGACTAGTGATTCTCTGTCCTCTTTGGGTTTCTTTAGGATCGATCGTGTTCTAACATCAAATGATGTGATCATCACAGGTCCTGAACTTGTGACCCTGACACTATCCTTCTCAGCATACTCAGTAATGCCTTCAATTATGACCTTGACAGGTCCCTTATCTGCTGAGATTTCCCCAGTCCTAGTTATGCGTGCCCCATTCCGAAATACAGTCACCTTGCTAATATTGGCCTGAATTGAGTTCATTTGTGTCGCACCCTGCATGAAATTGTTGCGGCTGATTTATGTGTTCGCGTGATAGACCCCACAATTATTATTTGTCATGAAACGAATAATTTATATTATAATATATCATAATTATTAATCAGTTTCAACTATAAGGGGTCGTTTATGTGTTGAAAAACAGCCGGGAGGCATCGCATGAAAGTCCAGTCTTTCTGAGAATAAGGCTGGCAGCCTTGGAAAAGGCATTTGATGAAGTGGGCATGAAACGAATGGATCTGGAACAGAATCTCCAATCCGGTCTTATATCAAAGCAGGAATACACGAAAGAATTGGTCAAGCTTATTGCTGAGGGCACACGAATCCAATCTGAGCAACGTGATATTTCCAGTAAATTAGGGCTATGAGATATCCCCTGCAGACAGGAGGCCCGAGAGGGCCTCCACATTCTTACTCCACTTTCATTCTGCTGGCAAGAGCAATTGATCCAAAAATCAGGAACACTATCAGCGAGATCAGCAATGTCAACCATTTCATCATTGTAAATGCACTTGCAATTGAAATCACAGTTTCATCAAGTATTGGGTATGACTGGGCTTGAGTGGCAATGAGGATATTCTCAATGTAATCAAATACAGCTGCTACTATTGGTACAAGACCAGCCATTCGTATTTTCTGAAATCTCTCCGGGCAACTCCTGATGGCTATCATTATTCCTGCGACAAACGCGAGTGAATAAGCAAGTGGATAGAACATATCCAATATTTGTAAATTTCTATAAACCAATAATCCCTCTTGTCCTACAGTGGAGAATAGGTCCTGAATCTCGGTGAATGTATATCCAAGTCTTGTATCAGGGATTGGAAGACCCCCAGACAATGTTAGAAATTGTTGACTGAAGTATCCCATTACTAAAGTCATAGTAATAGTGACGATTAGCAGAATGATCAGATTCTGAACCTTCGAGTGTTCATCTAGAACATCAAGCATCTTCAACTATTTCACCAACCAACAAAGATTCGAATCCATAATGAGTTTTAAGTGAAATAAATACTAAACCATCTATGCTCTCAGGAGAGTCATGGCAAGGTGAGTCACGAGTTAGCCCTCATTGGTGTTCGCAATGCCTTTAGTAGACGGCGAATAGCAGTCTTTACAGCCCTCTCCATTGCGGTTTCAGTAAGTCTACTCTATACTGCGCTCTCCGCCACTACTGCCCTTAGATATAGTGCAAATCAATTCATGCAGGAGTCCCTAGCACCTATCGACATAACAGTAAACTCAAAGGTTTGGGGTGAACCCATCACTGCTGATATTCAAGAAACCATTCAATCGCTTCCACTCATTAATAACACAATTCCACGAATTGAAGAACATGGCTATGTGGTGAATGATTCAGGATACATCTACATTGCAATTGTTGGAATAGATCTCCAGCGAGAGGCACATATTGGCAACATTCTGATATCAAATGGGTCTGTCGATCTCTCAGGGCAGGGCTGCTTTATAACAGAGCAGGCTCGAGACCTCCTTAATGTGTCGTTGGGAGAACAACTGGATGTTCATCTATCATCCGGCTTGAGCTTTTTTAATATCACAGGAATTGGCTTTGCAGTGGACAAGGGTCTCATCGGACCAATCATCTTCATATCGCTAGAACGAGCATGGGACATATTTCACATCAAGTATCCAGACCATTCGGTCAACAAGGTCCTAATCGAAGTCTATGATGTCTTTGATATCCCTGTTGTCATGCAGCAGATCCAACAGATATGTGGCGAAAATTTTCAAGTGACAAACATCAAAGCATACTCTCTGGGAGTTGCTACAATCTTTTTGAATCAAGCACAACTCATTCTTTCGTCATTGGTGATTGTATCCTGTTCTATTGCATCATTTAGAGTCTTTTCCTCATTTGCGGCCGTCTTTCAGACACGGAGATATGAAACCGGTGTTGTCCTTGCCTTTGGAGCATCGAGAAGGAGTATTCTTGCACTGTTTCTTTCAGAAGTATTCGTCATTGGACTATTAGGGTGTATAATTGGCATCATTCTCGGCATTAT
>JAJRWI010000027.1 GCA_024276825.1 archaeon | reverse complement strand
GGTTACACTCATTACCCCGTTTTCCCTCAATGACATCATGCATTCTCTCAAGACTGAAATATGTGACATCATTGGCATTGAACATCCAATCCTTCAAGGAGGAATGGGTCCTTACAAGACACAGTCTTTGGCAATAGCAGTCGCCAAGGCCGGTGCACTGGGAGTCATCAGTAGCATTGGAATGGCTGCCTCCATGCTTCCTGAAGCCGCCCCAATTGATCCAATTCGACTGTTTGGAAAAGATCCGCCCAGGGTGCTGCTTGAGAAGTCTATTGCCACAGTGGCCAATGAGTTGAAGGGCACAAATGGCGTGTTCGGCGTGAATGTGCCTGTTGCTTCGGAGTTCATTCTTGCATCCAAGATGTTTGTCGAACAGGTGATTGAGTCAAGAGATAGCGACTCCAACATTGAGAGACGTCTGCGTGTGTTGGTCACCTCTGCGGGCAATCCGACGCCTTGGAGTGAAGTGAAAAAACATGGCCTGATATGGATCCACGTTGTGCCATCTGTATATCATGCAAAGAAGGCCGAGAAGGCAGGAGCGGACATTATTGTTGCCTCTGGACATGAGGGAGGAGCCCATGTATCTTGGGAGCCCGTGCACTCGATGGTCTTGGTCCCAGCAGTTGCGAGGGCGGTAAAGACACCCGTTATTCGAGCTGGTGGTTTTTGTGATGGACGAACACTGGCTGCTGCGTTGTGCTTGGGTGCAAGAGGGATTCAGATGGGAACGCGATTCATTGCCACTCAAGAGAGTGATTTTGAAGACATCTGGAAACAGGCAATTCTTGAACGTGAAGAGAGGCAGACACTCACAGGACGCGGGATCTTTGGCCCAATGCGCTTTCTGAGAAACACGAGGGCAGAGCAGATTGTCGAACAGACCTTGAATGATGTCCCGAAATTCTACCTTGGAGATCCCGTAGAGTCCAATGAGAAGATACTAAAACTGGAGAGAGAGGGCTTCGATGACCTGCTCGATTCCAAGCCAGAAACCGCATTGATGTTTGGAGGCGAGTGTGTGGGCAGAATCAATGATCTACCCACTGTGAAGAGCGTCATCCAGGGAATCATCAGAGAGGCCCTTGAGACCATCGAGGGAGTATGCGGGAGAGTCGATTCATGAGTATGCCATTGAGCAAAGAGATAAGAAGAGGGAACACAACTGCAGTTTGGAAGGACTGAATTGCAAGATGAAGATTCCAGACAATGTTATCGAGGAGTTGATTGAGGAGAGCCGGACTCATCATTGTGAGCCTGCGGAGTGCTGCGTCCAGCTTGTTGCAATTGCCAACCTGCCATCAAACTTTGGTGAGTTTCAGATCTGCGGGTTCATCAGCCCGTGCGATGGTAAGGAGCATACTGCCATTGTCAAAGGTGATGTCACTGGTAAGAAGAATGTATTGGTGAGAGTTCATTCGGAATGTCTGACAGGGGATGTGATGGGAAGCAAGCGTTGCGACTGTCGTGATCAACTCGTCGAGTCACTCAGACGAATTGAGAGGGAGGGCCTTGGAGTCCTCATTTACTTGCGTCAGGAGGGGCGAAACATCGGGCTGACTGAGAAGATCAGGGCCTATGCATTGCAAGACCATGGTGCTGATACGATTGATGCAAACATGCTGCTAGGCCACCAGCCTGATGAGAGAGACTACGGTGTTGCCGCTCACATGCTGCGTACATTTGGTATCAAGTCAATTAGGTTGTTGACAAATAATCCCGACAAGATCAGGCAGATTCGGAAGCATGGAATTCAGATCACAGAGCGTGTCCCACTCATAACCAAGGTGACTGAGTATAACGAGTATTATCTCAGGACGAAGGCTGAGCGTTCTGGGCATCTTCTTGGAAAGAGAGCAGAAGTCAGACAGATCGACTGAGAACATGTTAATGAGTGGTTCTAGCTCGACTCAAGAGATGTAGTTCTCATTTTTTGCTGGGAGACCAAATTCAGCAGAAATAAGAGGAAGAAATGCCAATGAAAAACAGTAGGTTGAATATCAGTAAAGGAGGATATGAAATTGGTCTGGTGGTTCTCAGTCCCTAAAGTAGTATTTGGGGAAGATGCGTTGAGTGATCTGGAGCGTCTTGTCGGAAATAAAGCTATGATTATCACCGACTCCGTTGTTCATTCATTAGGGTATCCTGACAGAGTGAGAGAAATTCTTGAGAATAACGGTTGGTCGGTAGATATGTGGGATGATACGATACCCGATCCACCCGTATCAGTTGTAAAGGATGCTGCCAGGGCCCTCACGGACTTTGCTCCCGACTGGATAATTGCAGTTGGGGGAGGGAGCGTGATGGACACTGCAAAGGCAGCATGGATTCTGTATGAACATCCCGACATTGATCTTGCCGCAGTGAACCCACTGCAGCCCTTGGACCTCAGACAAAGGGCGAGGTTGGTGTGCATACCAACAACAGCAGGCACTGGTTCTGAGGCCACAAAGGCTATTGTGATAAAGGATGATGAGACCGGGAGAAAATTTGCCACCAGCAATGAAGAGCTGACACCAGACATTGCCATTCTCGACCCAGAGTTTGTTAAGGCATTACCAAAGACCCTGACTGCATACACAGGCCTTGATGTCCTTACTCATGCAGTAGAGGGCTATGTTTCAGTCTGGAAGAACGACTTCTCTGATACCTGCTCAATTAAAGCGGTGACCATGGTGTTCCAGTGGTTGCTCAAGTCCGTAAGAGACCTTGATGACCTCGAGGCCCGTGAGAAAATGCTGGTCGCTGCTAATCTGGCAGGGATGTCATTCAGTAACTCGCAGGTCGCCCTTGCACATTCACTCGGTCATTGCATGGGTTCAGTCTACCATCTACAACACGGACTCGCTGTGGGACTCGCGTTGCCATACACTATTGAGTATAATGCTGCGGAGAGTAAGGAAGCTGCAGGACATTATCAGGAACTGGCATCTTTCATCGGCATCCATGAAGATGACCCCGTGAAGGCCTCACGAGAGTTTGCAATGAAGATCAGGGAGTTGCAGAGAGAGATTGAAGCACCCACCAGCATTAAAGATGCGGGCATCCCTGAGACCGACTTTCAAGATGGACTTGAGAAAGTTGTGGATTTCACGATGATGGACTCGAGCATAACAATGAATCCAAGGGACATTGATAGTGAGGGACTAAAACGGTTCTATCAGTACATGTTTGAAGGCAAGCCTATCGACTTCTAGGAGGAGCATAAATGAGAGGATATCGGGGAAAAATCCTCAGAGTTGATCTTAGCGCTGAGAAGATTGAGATTGAGAACCTTGACATGGGCCTTGCTCGTATGTTCATTGGAGGAGCTGGGCTTGGTGTGAGAATGCTGTTTGATATGATTGACAAAGACACAGATCCCCTTGGTACCGAAAACCCATTGATTCTAATGACTGGACCATTTGCAGGAACTGCTGTTCCCACAGGGAGCAAGGCCACATTCATTGCAAGGTCGCCAAAGACAGGACTTCTAGGCTATAGCACTTTTGGAGGGCATCTCGGTGCAGACCTGAAGTTTGCAGGTCTTGATGGAGTCGTAATAACAGGTTCTGCTGAAACACCCAAATACCTCTTCATTGATGATTCGAATGTTGAGATTCGCAATGCTTCACATCTATGGGGCAAGGACACCGAAGTGACTTGGAACACACTAAAGGAGGAGAGTGGGTTCAAGAGTCCAGGAGTTGCTCGCATTGGAGTCGCGGGCGAGAATCTTGTGAAATATGCGTGCATCATGATAGATCATCATCGAGCTGCGGGGCGTACTGGGATGGGGGCAGTCATGGGCTCCAAGAAACTTAAAGCCATCGTTGTTAATGGCACTGACAAGAGTGTTCCTGTTGCTGACTCTGAAGGTCTTGATGAGAAAGTCAAGAGCTTGAATGAAGATGCAAAGTCAACCCCCACGTTTTCATTGTATTCCGAAATTGGAACAGCAGGCTTTGTTGATATGGCTACTGCAATGTTTGGTTCATTGCCAATAGCATACTACACAGAAGCAGAGTTTGATAGCTACAATATCAGTGGTACCACTGTTAAAGAAACAATCTTGGTTGGCAGGAGGGCATGCTATAGGTGTCCAATTGCATGTGGCAGAGTGATCGAGATCAGTGAGGGCAAATATGCAATTGGCAGGTTCGCAGGTCCAGAACTGGAAGTGACTGGGACAATGGGGACCCTGTTCAAAAACAATGACCTTGAGGCCCTTGCGTTTGTCAATAAGCAGTTTGACCTTCTTGGTATTGACACCATCTCTGGTGGAAATGTGATCTCTCTGGCCTGCTATCTATACACTATTGGGAGGGTCTCTGCAGACTTTGACGGAATCGCGCTTCAATGGGGCGACATGGACGCAGCAATCAAGCTCATTGATAAGATAGCACTCCGTGATGGTATAGGGGATGTGATGGCAGAGGGGGCACGTCAACTTGCAAAATACTATGGATCTGAGAGTCTAGCAGTGGAGATCAATGGTCTTGAAACCCCCATGCACGACCCCAGAGCATTCTCAGGCATGGCAGTCGCATATGCCACTTCGCCACGTGGGGCATGCCACATGGCTGCTGATATGTATAACTTCCAGATGGGAGTAGAAGACGAGGGTTTTGGGATTATGAGTCAAGACAGGTTTGCAAATGAAGCAGACCTTGTTGCCAGGGCACAAGATTTGCGCTGTTTCACAAACTCGGCCGTGATCTGTCATTTCTATCCATTGTTCAGTAATGATCTTGCAGACCTCTTCACTCTGGTCACTGGAGAAACATTCACTGTGCAAGACATTAAGATATGTGGTGAGAGAATATTCACAATGATGAGACTATTAAATCTCAGACTTGGTTATGATACCAAGAATGAGGGTCTTTCTGAACTGCTCCTTAAGCCTCTTGAGGGGCCGACGGAGGGTCATGTGCCAGACATCGAGGCGCACCTTGACAAATGGTATGCATACAGAGGCTGGGACAGGACCACAGGTAGGCCACCCAAGGAGAAACTTGAGGAACTTGGAATTGCAGATCTTGACATTGCTTAGAAATCAGCAGGTTTTTGACTCAGAATGCATACTTGTAATTAGAGTGTAAAGGAGTAGAGAGTAATGTTCTTCTTCGATCCCGAACTCACCAATGTGTTTCGTGACCTGCTCCCTTGGGCCGGGACTTTCTTTAGACTGATTACCGAGTTAGGCTCCGAAACCTTCTATATCGCTCTGGTCCTTGCGGGCTTCTGGGCATACAAGAAGAGGGAGGCGGTGCTAGTAATCTTTGTGCTGTTGACATCAGTGGTGTCAAACTATCTACTAAAGATTACAATCATGAATCCGCGACCTGATCAGTCATACTGGTATCCCGGTATTGAGGCCAACAACTATAGTACTCCATCAGGACATGCACAGAACTCAGCGGCGCTGTTCGGTTGGTTCGCAGTCCGAGCCAGAAAGTGGTGGATGTATGTCTTATCAATCTCATTGATTGTTCTAATTGGGCTTTCACGTGTGTATCTTGGAGTGCACTATCTCGGAGATGTACTTGTAGGATGGGCAGTTGGAATTGGAATCGTTGTGTTCTTCATATTTGGAGAGAGGCCATTGAGGGAGTTCTCGGAGGGCAAAGAGGAAAAAATGTATGCACTCATGTTTCTCTTTGGCATTGTTCTAATCATACTGACTTCATATGTCATTCCTGAACCGGTTGATGACAACTTTGGAGCACTGGGCGGTCTGATAACAGGTCTTGCTATCGCACTTCCTCTTGAGAAGAGATTTGTGAACTTTGAGGTCGAACCACACAACGGGCAGAAGTGGAGGCTTGTCCTACGTGTGATAGTAGGTCTCGTACTTGTCATTGGTACACTGATTATTCTTTCACCAGTTCTTCTGAGTGAGAATGTATGGCTCAGAACTATACGTTATGCCATCGTATCAGTCATGGGCGTTGTTGTCTGGCCGTTGATCTTCAGG
>JAJRWI010000001.1 GCA_024276825.1 archaeon | reverse complement strand
TTTACAGGCTCGTCCAACCAGTTATATACTCCAAACTGGGTTGCAAGTTTTTCGCTTCTTTCATTCACCTGATCAACGCTTATACCATATAGTCGGCCAAAGAATTGGAAGTTCTCCCGACCTGTAAGTTCTGGATAAAGTAATGGCTTATCACCAAGCAGTCCCAGACATGCTCGAATCTGTAGAGAGTCCTCTTCTGGGTCCATATCAAACACTCTTATCATTCCGCCATGGGGACGAAGAAGAGTTGATATGATCCTAAGTAGAGTCGTCTTTCCCGCCCCATTTGCACCAAACAGAGCATGGATTCCACCCTCGGGGATCTCGAAGGATGCTCGCTTAAGTGCGATTCTATAACCATATCTACGTGTGAGGCCCTCGGCCTTAATAGCGATACTTGCCACTACTATCACCAGGTAAAAAAGACCAGCACACCTTGTCTTTTTAGTGTGCTGGAATTATGAATCCCTAATGGAATATCTTTCGCCCAAGTCGAAGGAATGGCCGACCAATTGTTAATACGAACGTTATCGGAACAATGTTCACAAGTTCATTGACAGCAACACCCAGAAAGATTCCAATTGCAAAAGCAATTAGAACACTCAATGGATTGTCCATTATAAGCCATGGAACGTATGCTGCAATCAGATCACCAACATATAGTCCCGCAATCCATAAACCAATAGGCACCGCAACAGCAGCCACTGCAAGGATTAGAAGGCTCATTCGAATAGAGAGTTGAAGAGGTCCTGAAAACACCTTGTTTGGATTGACAATCATTTTTGGGTCAGTGGACTTCTTCAGGCGAGCCATATTGGCGTATCTTTTCTTCCCATAGAAATTGAGAGAATGAGAAACATTCCACATTCCGATTGAATAGGCCCTTCCATTTTCTTTGATTCCAATATCAATGAAATCGAGAGATCTATACCAACCCATGAGAAATGGAATTGTTCTGCGTTCATCATCTAAGAACCAGGCAAGAACAGCAACTTCTCCCAGGTTGTTTACTGCACCTTCAACTGCAAATCGTTCGCCCTTGAAATGCTTCTCAGCGCGTTCCAAGAATGACAACATATTCTCAAGGGGGACATAAACCTCAGAAGGTGCAAGACTTGGACCCAATCGTTTGATACGCATGGGATAGAAGCGTTCTTCCCATTCATGCTCGCCGACCTCATCGGGTTCAATGACGCCATAGTTCTTAGAGACAATCTCGCGGAATATTCTCTCTTCTTGCGAGATGCTCTCAGAGGACCCCTCATAAACGCACAGTATCAACCAAGGATGCTTTGAGTGAGTTGGCATGTTCACTTCTGTTAGCATCTCATTGAACCCATCTGTGATGAAGTGCAAGTAAAAGGGTTTTGTGCGTTTCATTATGTCTTGCATGGCCCAAAACATTTGCTCACGATTCTCAAAAGATGCAACAAAAGGCCGAAACTCTTGCAAAGGAATGATTCTCAAGACGACTTTTGTAATTATCCCAAGAGAACCATTACTGTCCACAAAATATGGTGTCAGATCAACATCATCAAGTCCAAAGTCATCAATTGCCCAGACATAGGTGGAAGCATTTGGAAAGAATTCATAGTCATCCTTGGAAATCTTTTCAATCAGGTCTGGCGGGGGATTGCTTGTTCTGATTATCTGGCCAGTCGGTAACACAACTTCAAGGTCAACCACTTGGTCTTTGATCCCTCCATATTTTGTGCTCCCAATTCCTGAACCACCTGCAGCAACCCAGCCACCAACAGTGCTTGATGGAGCACTAGATGGATATGCTCGA
Organism: archaeon; assembly: GCA_024276825.1. Taxonomy (GTDB): domain Archaea; phylum Asgardarchaeota; class Thorarchaeia; order Thorarchaeales; family Thorarchaeaceae; genus JAJRWI01. The sequence continues at coordinate 56,385 of JAJRWI010000001.1, read as the reverse complement.
ATGGTCACTCCATGATCTTCAAGGGCTTCAAGAAGAGCCCCCCAAATGATTCCAGCACCTACCTCCACCGTCATGTTTTCCAAATCTAAATTATATATCTCATTCATTCGGGTCATTTCAACTGCTATGCCACCATGGGTCGGCAGGGCACCACCATATCCACTGGTTGCATGTCCTCGTGGAACTATGGGAATTTTGTTTTCTAGACAGTACTTGATCAGGTTGGACACGACTTCTGACGAGGTTGGCTGAACAACTGCATCAACTTCAGCTTTCAGGATATCATTGACAATTCCAGGTAAGGCACCCACATCATGGGAGTATAGTTTTCGCATATATTTCTCAGCTGAGAAATTATCCTCACCCACTATATCTGCTAATTTTTTGAGTTGTTTTTCTCGTAACATTCATAATCACCTCACAGGTCCAAAGCCTCCGCAACAATCTCTGAGAGATCCTTGAATTGGATCTTAGAGTGTTTGTATTCAATTCCATCAAAGAATGACATCATACATGAGGGACATTCGCTAAGTAGAAATTCTGCCCCTGTTTTCTCAGCCGATTCCAACCTCCTTGCCGAGATGCGGACTGACATAGTTGGATTGGTGCCCTTAAGCAGTCCACCACCGCCGCAGCAATCAGATTTATTTCGTGTGTGTTTCATCTCCCTGAGTTCAAGACCCGGGATTGCTGCAAGTACTTCTCTAGAATAGTCGTAGATGTTCTGATGGCGACCAAGTTCACAAGGGTCATGCCATGTCACTACATGAGAGTATTCCTTGGTGAATTTCAGTCTGCCGTCGCGTAGGTTCATGGCCACGAATTGCGAAAATGGGATGAATTCAAAGTCCTTTGTTGATTCCTCACCAAGCAAATGTGAATATTCTTCATTAAAAGCACGATGGCATCCAGGGCAATTAAACACGACCCGTTTAACACCAAGGCGTTTAAGTTCTTCAAGGTGATGCTTTGCAATCTCACGGGCCTTATCCCATTCGCCTGCCACAAAATAGGGGTTTCCACAGCAGAACTCTTTCTCGCCAAGAATGGTGAAATCGATGTCAAGATGATTGAACAGTTTGACTGTGTTTTCAGCTATCGAGGCCAATGAACCCTTGAAGGAGATATTGCAGCCAACAAAGTAGGCGGTTGCAGCAGCCTTCCCAATATGGCCTTCAACTATGTCATCCACCATATCAGCCCATATTGTTCTGTCCTCTTGATCAAGGTCCATGATATTCTGACTCTGTTGGATGTTCTTGTCCAGAAAATGCACTATTTCTGGCCAATGACCTGCCAGGTTCACCTCTTGCCTGATAATCTGCCAGAAATGAAGTAGTGGTATTTTCGTCTGGCAAATTTCTTGACACGCACCACAGAGAGTGCATCTGAAGATGCGCTCCGCGAAATCTGCAGGTATTGGCTGCTTCTTCTTTATCAACTCTCGCAATTGATACAGCTTTCCACGTGGTGATTGAGAGTCCCAGAGTGTGTCCAAATACGCTGGGCACACAAATGTGCAGAAGCCGCATCTAGCGCAGATCAACGGCTCTATATCCAGAGCCGCCTTTCGCAGGTTTTCAAATTGCTGAGATCCCACTGTGATCACTCTCACGGCCATGGCATGCCTAGCCAATCAAGTACGGGCTCCAAAATTGATGTCCCATAGACAGCTATGCCACCCAACGCACCCATCAGGATTATCATAGCACCGCCAACGATTCCGAGCACACCATATATCATAAAGCCACTCGTGGATTTCCATATCTTGTCGCCAAGCTTGGCTCTGACAATTACAAGAAACAGATAGATCTGAACAGCCATGATTGACCAGAACATCTTTGCACGCATATAGGCATTGGCCAGTAATGCTTGCAGTGGCCAGTCCATGAGACCCGTCACCATACCTCCAAACAGACCAAGCAGGCCAATGATGTTTCCCCAAAAGATGAACAAGTCTAATTCATGGAAGATTCTTGCCATCTTGGTTCCGGGTGTATTGATTGCTTCACGAAACACAACTCGAAGTACTATCATTATCAGGCAGAGTACTGCGTTTGCTGTTAGAATTCCAGTATGGAAATGAATGAATACAGGATGAATTGCCATTAGTTATCACCTACCGCTCAACTCGCTTGAATAGTACAAATCCGAGTACTATTAGCACGACAGCTACAATTGGATTAATTGTGAGCATTAGAGATGTCCATGTTTCAACTGGGTCCTGAGTAGGAGTTGCTGATGTTGTGGTAGAAGTGGTTGGAGTTGTTGATGATGTGTTCTCTGAAACATCCACACTTACATCAAGACTGGCAGAGAGTTGTCCTGGTGCAGCAACCCAGATTCTGATTGTAAAGCTCCCCGTTTCAAGTGGAGTCACTGAGATATCAACACTTATCTCGCCTGTATCTGCATCACTGTCATCTGGGTCGCCATCACTAATTTGCATGAGAGAGAACGAGAACTTGCTGTTGTCTGCCCAATCACTCACTATCTTCAGTGCCTCAACACCATTGGAACCATTAATTGAGATCACGAATGGAACACCATTGACTGCCTCAACAGTTCCTGTGGCATTTGATGTCAATATTAACACACTTGTGTTAGTATGACATACATCACATTCACTAGTCTGATCAGGAAATCCTATTGCTAAGAATGCTCCCGACACGATAATTATTAGAATGAAACTTATTGCAGTTATGGACACTATTTTTGAATTCAATTCGCCTTACTCCTTTTTTCGCGATTTTGTTAAAATATCAACATCTAACTTATCCAATAAATATGGTTTCATTTTGCATTTTGAAGGAAAAAATGCTATTTTAGGGTTGTGCATAGATGCGTAGAGCTTGGACAAAGTTGAATACTCGCCAAATGAAGAACTAGTTAGGGGTATCGCATTTCATGATGGCATGAAAAGGGACCCGAAGGAGGGCTTTTTTACAGACCAGTAGCCATTCTTCTAATGACCCTATCACCGATTCGTAAGATAGATACGCCAAGACGAATAGCAAGTTGAAATGACATTAAATAGATGAAGGCATATCCAGCAACTCCAGCTAATATTGCTATAGCCAGTCCGGGTGATATCAAGTATTCTGAAGACCAGAGAAGTTGTAGAAGCCAATGCCAATTCAATAGGAGAGGAAGCAGAACTGAAAGGGAGAGAACAGTAATAAACGGCGTAATGAACCCAAATAGGAGAGATTCTTTTTTGGCTGATACACGACCGCCAAATACCTTCAATGGATTCATTATGTTATTCGGATCAATTCGTTTTTTCACTTGTCGAAGTTCATCGAACCATGCCTTGCCATAATAATTCTCAGCGAGATAAGCATTCCAGAGCGCAACAGAGTAAGGTCGTCCTCCTTTCTTCATGGCTAATGAGGCGATATCGAAGGACCGATGCCAACCCAATGTGTATGTCAGTTTTCGACGCTCATCATCCAATATCCAGGCCAAGAATGACCCAAGGGTTGCCTTGCCCATTTGACCTTCTACTGCGAGGTGAGCCCTTGGAATCTTGTGGAGAACTTCTTCATAGAGTTCCGGGATCTTTCTGATATCAATTAGTATTTCAGATGGAACCAAGCTTGGTCCAAGTTTCTTGATTCGAAGGGGAAAGAATCTTTCGTTCCAGTAATACGCACTGCGTTCTTCATCCAAAATAGTTCCATTATATTTCTCAATGATCTTGAGAAGTTCATCCAAAGCATTGTCAACATTATCAAGGGTATCCATTAAGGCCCCTGAAATTATGAACTTGCCATATTCGTCCTGATGTGATGAGAGAGCAGCTAGTTTCTCAGAATAACTATCCATTATAAAACGAATGTTGTAAGGGTTAGATTTCTCTTGTATCTCAACCATAGCATTGATCATTGGTTTTAACGAGTCAAAACTACAGGCAAAACTTCTGTGAATGAGTTTTGGTACCACACGAAGGGTTACTTTTGTAATGATTCCCATAGTACCATAGGTTCCACAGAATATTCTAATAGGGTTGACATGCTTTGAAAAATGAATTTCTTCAAGGACCTTATCGAACCAATCAGTCCCCTCAGCAGCAATGGTTCTATCATTGTCATTGCTGGTTATTACAACATTTCCAACACGAACAACCAGACCATTCGGCAGAACAACTTCCATTCCCAAGACATTATTGCAAATCTCTCCAAAGTGTGCAGAACCTATTCCTAGCCCATTACTGGCCACAAAGCCGCCTACTGTGGCTGATGCTGCACTAGATGGGTATACAGGAAGTGTAAGGCCAATGCTTTCAAGAAACATGAGTAATTTACGCCATGTGATTCCCGCCTCCACAGTGACTGACAGCCTGTATTCATCGAAGTCAAGGATGTCGTTCATCATACGGAGATCAATACATGCTCCACCTTTCGTGGGCAATGCACCGCCCCAGCCAGAGGTGCCATTTCCTCGGGGAACAATGGCAATTTTCTTCTTGCACAGGAAACGAACAAGTTGACTGAGGGAAGCTACGGAAACAGGCTGGGCTATCAACTCAAATTCGTTCTTGATTATTTGACCAGCAAGTTTGGGCAGACTGGAGAGGTCTCTTGAATAGAGAAGTCTAGTTCGTCATCAAATGAAACATTATCTGCGCCAACAAGATCTTCAAAGAATTGTTGACCATCTCTCATATTATTCATCCCTCAGAGCATCAGCTACAAGTTGGGCTATGTGTTCGACTGCAATTGGATATTGCATGGTATGCGTTGCAAGTTCAAGTGATTGAATACAACTAGGGCACTCGGTGATAATTCGTGAAGCAGGAGTGATGGACATTTGCCTTAGTCGCTCTTCAGCAATCTTTGATGATAATAATGGATCTATCACATTCAATAGCCCATGACTGCCACAACAATGCGTTTCTTTTCCGGAGTTTATTACTTCAACTTTATAGAGACCGGGAATGCTATCAATTATTTCCCTTGGTTCGTCAATGACATTCAACTTTCTTGCTGCTACGCAGGGGTCATGATAAGTGACCGTAACAAGAGGCTGCTCCTCGAATTCAAGTGCTCCTTCTCTTATCAGATGAACAATAAACTGTGATGCTGTAAGTAGATTAAACTCCTTTTCCGCGTGTGTACCATAGATCTTTGCATAGGCTTCGTTTATTGCATTCAGACATGTTGGACAATTAAAGACAATTGTTTTTGCACCAATCTTTCTAAACCATATTATATTTTGTTCAGCTAATTCCTTAGCACCAGCTGGCTTTCCACCCCACAAGAGGGGAGCACCACAGCAGGCCTCGTTCTCTCCAAGTAGTGAATAGTCAATCCCAGCTCTTTCCATTATCTTAATCATAGACCTTACAATACCATGCAATTGTGGCTTCAGGGCACAAGCACATCCAATAAAGAAGAGGGTTTCAGCCTGTTTCCCAATTCGTGGCTCAACGATTTTCTTAATACCCCGAGTCCAAATCCTTCTTGATTCCGGACCCATAGCAAAAGGATCACCATAGTCTTCCAATGACTTTGAAATGAAGGATATTGATGGAGGTGTTAGCCCAAACATTTCAATTTCCTTTCTTATGAATAACCAAAATTCAAGAAGAGGAATGCTAGTGGTACAGATCTGCGTGCAATGATCACATAAAGAGCAGAGATACATTCGACGCACATATTCCTCATCGATGTTAATGACTCCTTCAATGATCTCTTTTGTTGCGTGAAGTTTTCCTCGTGGACCGAAGGGTTCCCATCGTAGATGCATAAATGCAGGACAGACCATGGTGCAGTTTCCACAGAAGGCACAGACATAAGGAACCGCTTCATAACCGCTGTCTTTTAGAAAAGCCATATGCCTCACATTAATTGCACCTACTTGAGAAAGAATTGGCGGACTTGATTTGCCGCCAATTCCCAATTACTTTTTTCAAGTTATTTGAAATCTTGATTCATCTCTTCAGCACAAGCAATGCCAGACCTTGATGCTGCTTCCATCGAAGCATAGTAGTTCTCGCAGTTGGCAAAGGCTCCAGCCACATAAAGGCCCTTTATTCCGGTCCGATTGGACTTCAATCGCTTTTCCATGATACCTGGAGGTTGTGCCAAGAGCGACTTCCAAATTCTCCAGCTTTTCTTCCAGGTAATCTTTTGTTTTAGTCCAGGAATTATCTCCTCAAGTTCGTCAAGGATAACATCGGCTGCCTCTCCATTCTTCATGTTCAATAGTTCCTTGTCTATCGAGGTGACTGTCAGTAATGACTCTCCGATCGGGGCCAGAACGCCAGACACCCTCTTTGCCTCGGCTATTATGTGGACTTTTCTACCCGGTACGAACCCTGCAACATTGAAGTCCAGTACTCGTGATGAAAGGCCGAAGTATGCCACCACACAAGGCCTGTATTCAAACTCCTTGATCGAGTTTACAAAGTCATTGGGCAACTTGTTCATATCGATGAAATTGGGGAGTAGGTCGATCGGAGTTGTAACCACAACAATGTCTGCTTCTGCATGGTTTGTCTCACCATCAACCTCATAATCAATTCCGGTCACTTGATCATCTTCAATTATAATCTTCTTCACAGTGCAATTCACTTTTGGTTCAATTGCAAAGTTCCTAGCTTGAAGCATTAATGTATAAGGCACACTTCCAAGACCTCCTCGCTCGGGGTACATAGCTTTGAATCCATCTTCATATGCAAAACGAAGTTGCTCCGCATAGAGATACTGCCCTGCAGAAACTTCATCTGGTTGCATGAATGTCACTGTTTTGATCAGTGGATCGTAAAAGTTCTCATAGATGGTTTCAGGAATCTTGTCCTCAGCATATTCAGCAAAGGTCATTTTATCGAGTTCCAAGAAGTCATCCATACTCCGGCCCAAGTTCTCTCTCACTAGGCTGCCCAGACGTCCCCTGTCGAGAGTTGGCAGAAGTCCGAATTTAGCAAGATCCAATGCAGACCTTCTGATGATGTACCTCTCACCATCTTTTAGCCAGACAGCTCCTTCACCCACAGTGGTCAAGCGAACACCACTTCTCTCTAGAATTGGAATTAATGACTTAAAGCCTCCAACAAAGAAGTGTAGTCCTTGATCAAACACATATCCCGATTCAGTGAAGGACCTTGCTCTTCCTCCAACTGTGGGTTCTTTTTCCAATATCTGGCACCGGGCCTTGAGACCCTTTAGTTCAAGGGCACAACTAAAGCCCGCAATACCAGCTCCAACAATAAACACCCTTTTTCCACGTGATTCACTCATTTTTGCACCGTCCATTCGATTATTTATGTTTCCTCCTCAACTAATGATGTTTGCGCTAGTTCGAGGATAAGTTCGTCCAGTTGAATTACTTCGATATTCGTGTCGCGTGCGCAGTAGCTGAGATTCTTGTAACATGAAATGCAAGTCGTGATGATTCCATCTACACCAATTTCTTCAGCTTCTGCAACTCGTTTCCTGCCAATGGATTCTGACAGCTGGGGGTCTCGGACAATTAGAAAACCACCACAGCAATTCGAGTTCTCCCTGTTGTTTTTCATCTCCACGAATTCAAGTTCAGGAATCGCTCGGATGATCTCACGGGGAGGGTCATAGATTCCCAACGCACGCCCAAGATGACATGAGTCATGAAATGTATAACGGCCCTTTTTCCCCTTGAATGTGAGTACTCCATTGGCAACCATATCGTCTAATACTTCTACAGTGTGAAGGATCTTTATGTCGAATCCATCTATCACTTTGGGATAAAGCTCTGCAAGGGTCCCAAAACAGCCTCCACAACCGGTTATAATATGTTGCACACCAGCGCGTTTGAACATCTCATAATTCTTCCTTGCAACCTCTTCGAAGCCTTTGTCATCACCTGCCCAATAATTCATCAGTCCACAACATATTTCATTTGGGACATAGCCAACATTCACTTTAAGCTTCTTCATCATCTCAACAACCATTTCCGGTTGTTCAGGGTACCAGAATGAACCCATACAGCCCGGAAATAGGGCGGTATTGGCACCTGTTGGAAGGTCGAGGTCTTCCGCCCATTCATCCCTAGTTTCAGCTTCGAATCCAATGAAGGGCGTCCCCTCCTTTTTTAGCCAATCAAGGAGTTTCAATAATGAATCATCCAGTTTGCCACCAGTCCGCAACAATGATGCTTTTGCCTGATGCCAAATCTCAGTGACTGGTACTCCAGCAGGACAAATTGCTTCACATCTGCGACAGTCCGCGCAATAAATACGATCCAACAGTTCTTGTGGAGGATTTCTCAGCTTCTCTGCATAGGCCCTGAGTGCACGAATTTTTCCTCCAGGGCTCTCAAGTTCAGAGCCTAATTCCCGATACATTGGGCAAAAATCTCTGCAATAGTTACACGACCCGCAATGTCGTAGAAGTTCAGTCTTAATATCAACCCTCATCTAAATCACCTCGCCACATATTTTGCCAATCGTCTAAAACCTGATGCTAGAAAGAATAGAAGATTAATGCGAGAATAGGATGTTAGACAATTGGTCACTCTGTCGGGATTCATTATGCCTTCAACATCAAGTTCGTTCTTCAGTTTCTTCATAGCAGCATATCGCTCAGGATAGGCTTTCTTCATGTAAATCGAGTTTTGCAGCCCTATGGTATAAGGCCCACCTCCAAGACGTATTGACCTCTTGACCATCTTGTGAAGTATGCCCTTGCTAGATATAAATTCCAAATACCTGTCAGGATTAAGCATTGCCATTAATTCAAGCCGAACCATTGATTGTGTGCCCAACATGCCGAACCAGAGAGCGGGGACCTTATGGGTCTTCTTGCTCCTTTCATAGGCCTCCAAAACATCATATACATTATCTGAATGAATCCACACTTCTTGAAACATTAAGGTATGACAATACTCTTTGGGCTTGAATTCACAGTCATAACGAAGCTCCCATTCATTCTCAGCATATTCATCATCCAGCATCCCTCCACCGTTCTCTCCGACAATTCTTTGCAGTTCATCAAAGGGAATGTCATCGCCATCATTATATGCAAGTGTTAAAACATAGCGTCCCTTTTCAAGGGGGTTACTATATTTTTGAAATCTTGCATCTGCAATCTTCAAATAGACTGGTTTGGCTGATAGCCCAACAACTTTGGTGAACGCATCGCACAAGCTTTCCAACCGCTGAAAAGTGTAGCTCAGCGGTTTTATTCGAGGAGGCTTCTTTCGTATCTTTAATTTTGCCTCAGCGATGACGCCAAGAATTCCAAATGATCCAATATATGGCAAAGCCTCTTTGCCAGCAACGATTTTTATCTCGCCATTAGACAGGACTACTTTCAATTCTATGATGTTTTCCTCCAATGTTCCATAACGTGGTGTACCAATGCCAGCTCTACCACCGCAGGCAATCCAGCCACCAATCACTGCACTCTTTGCGCTTGTTGGATATATTCCAAGTTCCATGCCCTTTTTCGCCAGTTCAATTTCGAGGTCTGCAAAAGTCACTCCAGGCTCAACTCTAACGAACCCTTCTTCGGCATTGATATCAATTATCTTATTCATTCTCTTAATGTCTAGAGAGATTCCTCCACGTGAAGGACAAGATGAGCCCATACAACTGGAACCACCACCTCTTGGAACTATTGCCAACTTGTGCTCCTTTGCTATCAGAATTATTTCACGAATCTGATCTGTTTTTTCTACTCGCACAACATAGTCTGCCAAATACTTTCGTTTCCATCGATAGTGAAAGTGGGGCAAGGATGAAGGATCACCACTGTAAACAATTCGTTCCAACTCATCATTTGATGCATTATCAGGTCCTACGACCTTAACGAGTTGTGCGAGAACAGGGTCTATTTCTTGATCTGCTTTGTTGGATTCATTAAGACTTGTGACTTGCTTGGTTTGACTCATTTGATCACATCCTATACATTGTTCCAAGATAGAATCCTGTGATTCCCAGTATTGTCCAGATCACAACAGCAGGCAGGCCCAAGTTGCATGTCTTCCATCCCCCCAAATGTGTGAGAAATGCAAATGTCCCAAATATCATACTAATGATACCAAGCCAAATATGCCAAGCATGCACAAAGGCAGAGATGTTGGATAGGCTGAACAAATATGTGGGATTCATAAACATCCAGATTGATGGGTCTTCGAAAAACAACCAGAGGACATTGATGGTTGTTAGAATATATGCCACACTCAACATTATCCCATGAATTCGGGTGAATCTCTCCTCATCATAATATTCAAGGGCAGTTCCAAGATAGGCAAGAACAATCGCAGGGCCTCCCAGCAGCCAGCCAAAATGCAGCTGGGGTAATTCTACTGGTTCGCTGGGGGGTTGTGGAAACTCACCCACGGTGTATCTCAATTCCCATGACACCGTTTCTATGCCAAACTCATCAATGGCCACTATTCTGTACACAACTAATGTGCCATTTGGTTGCCGAGGGATAACACCCTGCCACTGATTGTCCACATAGTTCATTGTAATGTTTTCCCATGATGTCCCATTATCAAGACTGTATTGTAAAATGACACTGGTGATGGCGGCATTAGAACTCACATTTGTCACAACAAGAACATCCTGCGAATCGATTGGTATGGAAGGAGTAGCATTAATGAAGAGAATAGTCGGACCAGCACCAGCGGGTGGAATCACGGTCACAGAGATCTCAACATTATTGGATCTAGGAGTGTGCTGTGCAGCAAAGGCCCTGAGTGTGTAGACGCCGGGTGTATCGGGTGCAATAATTGTGTAATTGACCGTTACAGCATCAACGTCAGTGTTTAAGTCAACGGGATCACCATCGCTCACTCCACCCTCGGAATCGAGGCCAACATAGCTAAACTTTGAGTTATCAGCGACATCACTGGGATATTTTAAATAGAGTACATTCTGGCCAGTTTCGCCCTGAACATCTATAAGAATGGCAAACTCTTTGCCAGCTTCTACTGTTATAGACTGCGGCGTTGCTGAAATACTGATTGCACTGGGATCATCATGACACCCTGATGCAGAACAGATTCCAGTCTGTCCGGGAAATGCAAATGCAGATCCCAAAAAGATCACAAACAGAAGAGCTCCAAGTACCGGGATTGTTCCAAGTGTATATTTTCTACGCAATCCATTCACCAGCTACATTAAACCCTGCAATAACCCTGTGAGGTTTTACTGCAATTTTCAAGGAGGATTGATTAGAGTCATGTCAAGGCAATTATTCAATATTTCGTATATTGGAATATTTGATATAAATGAGGAAATGAAACATTTAGGTTATTTAGAAATATGGAATGTAATCTTTATGGGGAAATAGGTTACATTAATCGAGCTTTAACATATAAAAAGGAACAAAACTATTTTTTCATTTCTATGGCCATTTGGCATTCCTTTTAATATCTTGAATGACACAGAAATAGACTGGAGATGTTTGCCATGAGCGATGACAGCACAGAATATCGAGAAGAGAGTGACCTTTTGGGCACACGAAGAATTCCAATTGATGTTTATTGGGGTGTACAGACCCTACGGGCGCATGAGAACTTTGCAGTTTCACGAGTGCCCCTGCATAACTATTCTACACTAGTCACAACATTAGCAATGGTGAAAAAAGCATGTGCATTAGCCAATAGGGATCTGAAGCATCTTTCTGATGAATATGCAAATGCGATCGTACAGGCATGTGATGAGATAATCGCAGGAAAATTGCATGATCAATTCATAGTTGATATGCTTCAAGGGGGTGCTGGAACATCAACGAATATGAATACAAATGAGGTCATCGCGTCTAGGGCAAATGAGATTCTTGGATATCCGCGTAACTCGCAGGCTCCAATCTCTGCAAATGATCATGTTAACATGTCACAATCGACTAACGATGTTTACCCCACCGCCATCAAAGTTGCAACGATTTATGGACTCAATGATCTTAGGCGCGTTCTTGCTAAGCTCATTAAGGCCCTTGATGAGAATGCTGAGAAATACAAGTCAATGCTAAAACTTGGAAGGACCGAGATGCAAGACGCTGTACCCATAACTTTAGGCCAAGAGTTCTCAGCTTGGTCGGGGGCATTGAAACGAGATCTTGATAGAATCGGTAGTGCTATGGATGTTTTAGAAACGCATAATATAGGTGCTACTGCGATTGGCACGAGCCTTAATGCAGACCCTGAATACATCAATCTTGCTGAAAAGTATCTGAGAGAGGTCACTGGACTTATGGGTCTCAAGACCTCTGACAACTTGATTGATGACACACAGAACGCGGATGAGTTTGTTCATGCATCAGGACTTCTCAGAGTTCTGGCAACAAATCTGGCCAAGATTGCCGGAGACCTCATTATACTCTCTTCAGGACCAATAGGCGGCTTTCATGAGATCATTCTACCACCTGTTCAGCCCGGCAGCAGTATAATGCCCGGCAAGGTCAATCCAGTTATTCCAGAACTCGTGATTCAATGCGCTTATCAGGTGATTGGCCATGATAATGTGATATCAATAGCATCACAAGCAGGACAACTAGAACTGAACGCATTTGAACCAGTAATTGCATACAACTTCTTTCAGGCATTGAAGATTCTGAAGAACTCGATTCCAATCTTTACCGAGAAATGCATAAAGGGAATCAAGCCAAATCCAGAAGGACTAGATGTTGTCCATAGAAGTATTGGACTTGTGACTGCACTGAACCCTTACATCGGATACAAAGCAGCATCACGAATTGCCAAGAAGGCTCTTGAAACAAAAAGACCAATCCGAGATCTGGTATTAGAAGCCGGGCTCATGACCGAAGAAGAATTAGACAAAGTTCTTGTTCCTGAGAAAATGACAAGGGCGGGCATAATAGGTCATGATCACAAGTCATTGGAATCATGAGTATCAATCGGTCATAGAAATGCACAGTAGAGTTTCATAACAATAAAGTCAGGTCATATTGCCATTCGAATTCGCATATAGATGGTTCATGAAAACCTCCTCTTTCGGAAATATGATAAGACTGAAGGCGAATCCTATGAAGTCTAGGTGCAAGATAAATGATTTCTAGAGTTGGAATTGAGGTCATTGATGCTCATGCTCATTTCATGACTTACCAGACTTTAAAGAAATGGCTGAGTGATGGTCGTTCTCTGGCTAAGATCAGAGAAAGGGTTTCATCGCACACCGATATGAAGAGTTTTGAGATTCCACACGAGGACTGGGATGCGGGCAAAATGTGGATCGATGAGCTCAATCGTTATGGGATCACAGCGATTGGAATGATGATTGGACCTGAAACATGGGAAGAATTCAATCGAACCAGGAAGAGATGGCCGGGTCGTTTTCTTGGATATGCTAATATCAATCCTTCTCGCGAAGATGCTGTTGAAACCGTTAAGCAAGCAGCAAAAGACAAGTTTCAAGGAATTAAACTCTATCCAAGCTCTTGGAATTTTCATGCATATGATGAGAGAGTATATCCCATTTATGAGGAGGCACTTAAGCACAAATTGCTGGTTATCCTCCATTTTGGAATTACAATAGGCACCGAGGCAAACCTTCGCTTTGGCAATCCACTTGACATTCAGAAACCAGCCCACGATTTTCCAGACCTCAATTTCATGATAGCGCACTTCGGAGCAGGATACTTCAGAGAAATGCTAATGCTCATGTATCAGACGGAGAATGTGGTCATGGACTCGAGTGGTAGCAACTCTTGGATGAACTATCTTCCATATGCTCTGACTATCACAAAGGTGTTTGAGAAGGCCATCAAGGCAGGAGGACCAGACAGAGTGATTTTTGGGACAGACTCTTGTTTCTTTCCGAGAGGCTTCAGAGTAAACATCCTTGAGGAACAGTATCGGGCGGTAAGTTCGATCTGTCCTCAGTTCTGCCTTGCAGAAGATGCAATTGGCAAGATATTTAGGACTAACATTCTTCGCATGACAAGATTCAAGCCAGCAAAGATTGCATAATTTTCAATTGCATATTTAGTCAAGTTCGAATATATGATTTGGATTTTGTATCTATTCTAATCGACATTGCCATTATTGGTGAAACAAAGATCAAAGCTGTTGAAATGCAAGATTTCTCATTAGACTCAATGAGTAGTTGCACGGTTGGTTCTAGTCCTAAAACAAAGGAACTCATCCAGTTTGGCATCGATGGAGCATGATCAGATTCAAGCAATTCACACCATTCCTTATCAGTAAGCCGTGAGTCAAGAGGTCGTTCGAATTCATAATAGGAAAACATGGCTCCTCGTGCAAGAAACGGTTTGCCATTTTGATTAGGCACAATCACATAGAGAATCATTGGGTTTCCTGTGGCCTCTTGAAGTACATGTTCACTAATGACATCTGTATGCACATCAACAACAACCCTAGCATCACCAATATCATAATCAAGGCTTTCAAGAAAACTCAGAGTGTCTCCAATGTATTCCAGCAATTCAAGTTCATCACTCGTAAGTTGGATGTTCTCAAGTTCCTTAATCGATATATTTCGAAGATTCAATAATAGATTCTTAAGAGATTCGAGAGCATCTGAAATGGATGTATTCAATATTGATCGTGATTTAAGACCATCAATCATCATCTGGCATAGTGATGCAAGACGGGCATATACATCAGGAGTAGGCTCCACATAGCCGGGAGGAATGTATTGTGGACCAAAGTAATAGAAGCCGTACGATTGTCTTCCAGTAAGAACAGTGTCATGTCGAAGTTCAGTCCATGTACCCAGTGCTGATGTCACCTGTTTATCCTGCCATGCTTGAGATTGCATGAATACTGGACAGCCCCTGCTCACATTTTCAAGCAATGGTGTGAGGGCGTACAACCACAACCAATAGAGATTTTGAGACCAGGTTTCAATTGTTAGATTATGAAACTCCTCACGTAATTTCATCATTTGTGATTCATAATTCTCATATTTGAGCTGATCTTGAAGCAGTTCCCAAGCTCTTGTTGAGCCGAATGCAGACATTACATCAAGACCCTTGGGCATTGTCCGTGGCAGAGTTTGGTTGCCCACTCTATCAAACACTAGTTCACCAAGGATATAGCTGTCTGGAACATACCTCTGACCCATAAATCTCATGCCCTTAGTGGCAATTGTGAAATCAACTCCTGTCGATTGATCATGAAAGCTACTAAGGATTCTGGGGTCTCTGAGTGTCATCGCAACTTCGATGAATCTAGTTAAAAGCTCGTCATTTTGAAGGACAGTTATATCATACAAGTTTCTATCATAGATCGATTTTGCCAGCCAGTAATACTCATGAGGACTAAGGTCGTCACTCTTGCCAACAAAGAAAGAGGTTGTGTCATAAATATGAGACCAGGCCTTGACCGCGAGATGATTGTGGGGAAAGACTGTCGAATGATCATAAAGAGCCAGACTCATTAGAATGCCTTGAGAGGTCTCATTATGACCACGTTCAATATTCTGCTCAATTGACAACCAATAGTCAGCTGGTTTCAAGCGAAATGAAATTCTTCCCAACACCATCATGGCCCTAAAATAACGCTGTAATGCCGCACTGGCTGTATAGTGACCCCTCGGTCTGTATTGTGAGAAGTCCTCAAGCTGATTCATGAACCAATCATTACTAAATCCAGATGCATTATTAATCAGATCCAGCATCTTTTCAGCCCATTTTTTAACGAGCAAAGGAATCTTCCATGAAGGATTAATAATCTTGGCAACCACAGAGAAGAATGCGGCATTCTTCAATGCAGCGGTCTTCCAAGAATCTTCAGTCAACTCCAAAAATTGCCTAAGTGAAACTTCGACCATGTGCAAGGAAAGATTGCCTAGTGTATCAATGAAATAGTGCTCCTCAATCATTCGCATTGCAGTGTCATAAATAACATGAAAGGCATGAAGGACAGAATCGACAGTGACAAAAGAAGGAATACGCTTATCATAATTCGCCATATATACATCCGAGAATTGAATGTTGGCATAATTTGGAACAGCCAAGAAGAAGTTCTTTTCGAGCTTTTGGAGAGCCTCTGTAGACAGCATGTACCAAGGATAGTCATCAATGTTAAGGACATTGCTCAAGTTGCTTTCAACCGAGTACTTGAGGGAGCGTGGCATGTAATTAACTTCAAGGTCTTCATAGTCCGCAAAGGTTCGAATTGGAACTGGGAGGTTTTCTAAAGGATTGAGGTCTCGAACATATGGTATTTCTTCACTGATTTGCAGATTCGATGACTGGCGAGCAACTAGCCCAACCATTCCACCTAACAGCATGCATATAATAATGATAGCAGTTGCTAGTTTCGCATCAAGATGCGATAATGACACAACATTTCTCTCCCATCATCAGCCAATCTATTTAATAATTGATTTTCTTTTGATTTGTAATTGCTTATGTTAAGAATGACAACTTATGACCATATGACTTGATACACTGCCATATTGTCTGTTCCGCAAACAACATTGTCATCCAGATGTACAGAGTATAGTATGGTCACAGAGCCGCCATATGCATAGATTATTTGTCGTAGATATGTGAACCATTCCACATAGAACATAATATACGTGCAATTCATTGACTTAAGATATTGTACTTGTTCACCAACCATTGAGTAGTTATGGAGAAGAATGGGTGTCACAAGTCCATAGATATCAAGGACTGTCCCTTTAGCAAAGAAGCCAAGAGCACCCACGTCGTAAGTCGCAATAGTGGCATTCTCAGGAATGTGAGTTCTGACCCATAGTGCTAGAGTGACCTGCATCTCCTCAATGTTCTTTGCCTGATTTGCATGAATGTCAATATGTTGATAATATGAGGGTATCGAAGGGATGAACAGGAGACCTATGAGTAAGAAGATCAGGAGAATTTTATCAGGGGGAGTGTATTCTGGAGTTTCATCCTTAAGAGCGATAACTCTATCAAGCAGAATTGCCAGTCCAGAAACAAATGATATTGCCAGAAGAGAGAACAGCGGTACGAGATACCGCGCTGCAAATAGTAGTGACATTCCAGGCATTGTGAGTCTGTACAGAGTCCACAATGATGTTGTCAAAAGAAACTCGAAGGGTTTCTTCTTCAAGAGAAGAATGAAACCACCCACAAATCCCAGAATGAGATATGGCTCACTTGGAAGCCAGACTTTGAACCAGAAGAAATTCCATAGATTGATCCCTTCTTCAGTCACCTCAAATCTCATCTTGGAATAGTACGAGTCTGGCAGTGGAAGACCTGTTGTATTCAGACAGTGAAGTACCCATGGAAGAACAACCAAAGCCGCTAAAGCAAACATGGCCAATGAGGGGAAGAACCACTGCTTGCTAAGCCCATCCTTCTTCAAACGCATCAGAGCACGCACAGGAAAGCATAGCGCAGCAATAAGAACAAACTCAGGTCTGCAGAGATAGGCAAGTCCTGCTATAATTCCCAAGGCAATGTCATACTTCCATTCTAGGCGCGGAAGCAAAATAAGTGCAAGTAAGACCATGAGCATTGCTAAGGGGGTTTCCATCCCCGACATCATCAGCCCTGCGTTTCGTGGAACAAGAATAAAGATCAACTGGGCAAAGATTGCAATATACCATTTCTTAGTGTGTGCTTTGACTAGCACACCCACAAGAAAGATGTCAATGGCATAGAGTATGCCAGCAATCACAAGGACTGCGGTCACTACTGTATCATGCTCGTATCCCAGCAAGAAGATTGGAGAGAGGGCAACAGACCACAGAGGAGCAGAGCTACCTGTACTTGGGATTCCCCAAGCATACTCCCAAGGTCTGCCTTCAAATATCGTTCTTGCATATTGGACATGTATCCATGAATCATCAAATGAAAAGCCATAGATTCCCCATGCAGCCATCGTTGTCTGAACATGAATTATTGAGAGCAATGCGAAGAGAGAAGCTGTAAGAGCTGTGAACTTCCAAGATATTCTATCACTAAATAAAGAGTATATTGATGATCTCAACGATTCCAGATTCATTAGTTCGCCTCGCCATGCTGTCTTGGACATTCCGATGATAGAGAGCAATGTAAATATTGTTTACTGTCAAATTAAGTACCTCCGTAAATGAAGCAAAGGTTGGAAATCTTCCTATAGTATTGGCTACTTGGAAAAAGCTAAAAGCCTCCGATTATCATTCGATTCATATAAGAAAAAAGAAAAACAATTGCAAAAGCCTAAGATGTTATCAATCTCTTAATTCGATGAGCCTATTAGGGATATTAATAACTAATGGAATAGGGAATAGTTTCTATGGCTAGTATCTGGATGATCTCAAAAGATGCTATGAGAGGTATGGATATCACTGGTGCCATCTCTGATTACCTTGATGAATATCAAACAAAAGGGAAATCTTCTTCGGTAACCAGAGATCGTATTATCAATGTACTAAAGAATCTCATCTTAGGAGCTAGGAGTTACACTGACCCCAAAATCAGAATTGATTCTTTTTCAAGGATCACTGCGGAAGCAGCATATACCGAGTTGGCAAAAACGCCATCGGAGTTTGCTTCTGATCTTGAAATATGTATTAAGTGCATCCAACAAGAGAAAGGGTGTCAGAATGATTGTTTGGATATTCTCCGTATTATTGCTAAGAACGCTATGCAAGTAGCATCGAGGAGAGTGGATACAAAATCACTCGTCTTTTATTAGATGAGAAATTGGTTATACAAAACCGGATTAAAATTGATGAACTCAGACATCAATTTTCCACACTTCCTACTACTCAACATCTCAAGCCATTCAAACATTTCTCCATGGACATGTTAGATCGAATCGCGAATATACTTGATAGGATTGAAAGAAGCACACATCCTTTAAACAGAATGACGAATATTTAGCTCCCTAAGGTGTCACTCGACTGGTTTCTTATCCAGCATGGATTTTTCAAGCTAGCACATCATGACTCCACAAAGAGCAAGTGGAGAGTTCTAAATGGGTTGATCAGAATTGGCTCTGAGCTCCTAGAAATCAGAGGACCAGTAATTGGTGCCTTCTACAATACATATGGTTCAACTGGAACATTTATTTTAAACAGACAAATGGGTCGCCCATCTGGTGAAGACTATTTCATGGTCATGGCGGATGCGGATTTTCATACCGCGAACTCTCTTAGCAGGATATCATTAAAATCATTCTGTTTATTCTCATATACCTGTATCTTGTTTATGCTGTTTACTGTTAGAATAATTTAATTCGTGGTTATGAATAAAAAAAATCGGTGCTATTAAACAATAGTTATAAGAGTTCCAATCCAAATTCATTTAATATTCAATAGATTGCAGTCTTAAATCAATTGAATTTCAATATGAAATCAAAAAGAATGGTTAACTAACTTAATGGATTGAAACATAATGTCACAGCAGTCAAGTGGAGGCACATGCGTGGGGCTCATACTAATCATAGCTCCGATTATGGCTTTGTTATTCGGTACTGATGAACCTGCTATGCAAACAGATCAAGCAGCACTTGTTTTGACGGGAATGATTATTCTTGGTGTGATCATTCTTGCCAATTCGCGAAAGAAGACTTCAGAACCAATACCTGTGTCGTCATATCCCACTTCATCATCACAAACTGGAACAATAACTCCCGCTTCATCAGTGGTTCATAATGCTTCAAGGTTCTGCCCTTATTGTGGGGCACCCGTTTCAAATGTTGATGCCAAATATTGTGCTAAGTGTGGGGCATCATTATCAAGCACATAAAAACAGGAACATCTAAATTTCATAATACTTCTATTCTCACCTTTAAGTAATGATCTTCAGACATATCCGCCAAGAATGAACCTGAAGAGATTGCGTCACATTAGTAACATGAAGGCTTTCAAATAACTCACAATGACTATAGTGAGGCATGAAAAGGAAGCATGAACAAGACTAATTTGTGAGTTGAACACAGCAATTCTTGGTGATAGGTGAGGTAATTGCATGGTAAAAGTATCGTGGGTTAGAAGAATATGTTTCATCACAATAGTCACATTATGTGTCTTTCAGTTCTTAGTTGATAATGGAACATCTCTTCAAAGCAATTCATCTGATGTCTTAGTTGTGGGCCTGGATCGTGATTTTGCACCACATGAATGGTGGAGTGACGGAACTGCTAAAGGATTCAACCCCGATATAATCCGCGCTGTTGCACGGATTCTTCATAAAGAAATTGTGTGGGTGCCATTAGAGTGGCAACATGCCTTAGAAAGTTTACAGAATGGAACAGTTGATGTCTTATTCATGTCTGCATCATCTGAACGGAACCTCGATTTTGATTTCAGTCAACCAATTCTAAACCTTTCCTTGCGTATTTTTGTGAGAGATGAAGTTAGTGGTATCATGAGCATTGATGACCTATCAGGGCACACTGTAGCGGTTCAAGCAGGTGACATTGCATACTCAAAACTTCAAGAACTGAATCCCAATGCAACAATTGTGCAAGTGGACACTCAGGAAGATGCAATCAAACTTGTTAGCGAGGGCGAAGTGATGGCGGCATTTTGCAACCAATATGCAGGAGCTTTTGCAGTTTTAAACAACTCGATAACCAATGTGAAGATGATTGGAGCTCCCGTTGCTATTGGATTTAGAGTCATTGCAGTTGCAAAAGGAAATACAATCTTGTTGGACCAGATTAATTATGCATTGTCTGTTATGAAAAAATCAGGTGAATTTGATCAGATCTTGAAACAATGGTTCGGAGAATATCTGTTCTCAAATAATAATAGTGAACTCTTACAAGCTTTTGAACTTGCACGTGTTGGGCTTTTTGTTTCGTTCGTAGGAGCAATTGTTGTGTTTGCGTGGAATTGGTCATTAAGAATAAAAGTCGAAAACACTACTAGGCAAATTAAACTTCTTAGTGATATTTTCAAACATGACCTGAGAAATATTGGACAGGGATTGTATACTAGTCTGGAAATTCTTAATGAGAACATGTCTCAAAGTCCCCTTGAATGTGAAATGGTTGAAGTTGCATTGGCCGAAGTTGAAAGAGCGATTGATTTGGTTTCAGATTATTCGAAAATTGAGCTCTTATCAACAGGGAGAGTGAAGTTAATTGCTATTGATTTATCTTCAATGCTTAAATCAGTTGAAAAGAGAGTCAAAGAGCAATTTCCATCTGTTGTTATTAATGCATCATATATGCATCCAAATGGTACATCTATACAGGCAGTTGAATCAATAGAAGAGGGCTTCTATAGAATTTTGTGCTTTTTAATATCTTCGAATAATAATAAAGTGAATTCGTCTACTATTTCTATTCAGACAAAATTGAAAGGAAAATATGTGTTGATATCAATTATAAGTCGGGAAGTGGGGATTTCCGATGATATAAAGAAAGAGCTCATGAAACAACATATGGGGATCCATACTAGTCAAATCGGGCTGAACCTGTCATTAATTCATGCCATAATTGTAACCTCAAAAGGTAAGATAGACGTCAAGGACCTTTTAGTTGGGCAATGGAGAAAAGGGGTTATATTTAATGTGTATTTGAGAAAAGCATGATAATATTGTAATTAAGAGATGAGTGAATTGAGTCACCCATTAACATTTTAAAAATGAGGCATTTCTCCACCGGCTTAATTTTCATGCATAAATATAGCCCATAAATCTAAAGGCCTTTCACTGCAATAATATTGGTTGGGCGTCCAGTCGAGAAGAACAAGACTGGCGTGCTTGACTCGGAAGTCTAAGGTTAGTCTGGACGCCCGGATTGACTAAAGATGCAATGATAGCCAACATACAATATGTGGCATCTCTAGTCAATTATATCTCTCCATAATCCGTGTCTTTCAACGCATTGCTAGTGTGATTATTCGACGAACATAGACTTGAATCTGGTTGTGTATCAAATCACACCAATCAAGTCAGAGAAACATCTCCTCCAGACGTTGGGTGAATGTGAAATAGTTTGAAATCACGGGCGTATCTGATTCCAGCTCCTCCTGATAGTTCACCTCAAATTCCCAAAGGGCATTTCGTAGCATTTGCCTGAATCGAGAAGTTTCTTGAGTTGCAATCAGCAAGAATGTAGAATGCTTGCCATTTTCTACAAGAATGTTTACATCACCATGGTCTACTCGCAATAAACGTTTGCCACTAGCAAGCATCTCCTTCATTAAGGTGATGACTCCAGACATTGCAGAACCCATCAGCTCGGGATCCACTGCGCCTGGATAGTCATTGAAACGATGAACGACTAATAGGGACTGGTTCTTGCTAAATATCAAAATGTCCAAAGGCTTTGCATCACTGATAAAAAGGACTCTTGGATCTTTAGCAACAGCATAGGAGATCATCATGAGACCCCCAGTAAATGGAAAAACCCACATATTTCGAAGGATTGTGGGAAAGCCGGGAATATTAACAAGAATCACTCCCAGAGGAAGGGCCATAATCCAAAGCAGGTATCCGGTGAAATAAGCATAGAGAAGTTTGTGTTCACTCACATCAGTTGATTTAATCACTTTTCGAGCGTAATTAATCACCTCGCCAGTCATCATGAATAAGGCTATTGTCTGAATCAAAAATGGGACAACACCCGTCCAGTCATTGTTTGCAATCTCAGCGAATATTATGCCTCCGGCCAGGAAGAATAGAATCAAGACTCTTCTGGGCGGAACTTCGTATTGTGAGAAGATAATAGCAAGATACCAGAAAATAAATCCAGCCACCGCGAATATTGCTAGCAGCAGGTTTGAAGTCCAATGAAACACACCATCGATGATGATTTGAGATTGCCTGAAGGGCTGATATGTCTGATCTAGCACTTGATCTATCGCAAGTCCCGTGAAGGATATAATGGCAAGCGAGTAAAACAATGAAGGGGTCATTCTGTTCTTTAGAAAGGATCTTAAAATAATTATCAGGGTGATAATTGCCATAATTGCGGTTATTATCAATGGTGGGACTAGTTCAGGAGATTGCATGAGTATTCCTTTGGAACTTAATCAGCAGGAAATAAAACAATATTGTGAGTGTATTAATCAAGGAGCTGAGGACTTTAAGAGTCCAAATTAAAGGAATTAGTTAATCTGCAAAATATAAGTGCAAAGAAATCATGATAAGAAATATGAACGAACTCTTGGGAAAAAAGACATTACGAGAGGTATTGGAAAAAGCAAGTCAAACGCAGACAAGAGTGAGATTCTATGGGGCCAATATGATCATTTTGGCAGAAGGTGTAGTTGCTTATGTTGGTGACAATATTGTTGCAGTGAAACATCAGTCTGACAAGGAACCAGACGAGTTCATCGTGCAATCAGCAATCATCAAAATACAGTTCATCGGAGAATATACGCACTATTAAAAAAGAAGAAAAAGGGGCCACCCAAGATGGCACCTTATTAATATACTATTTACCGCGTTTCTTTACTATTATGATGACTATCACAACAGCAATTGCACCAATGAGGATATACAGCAGCATGTTTGAAGGCAAAGATCCGTTTCCACCTGAAGGTTCCAAGACTTCAATCAAACCGGTTGTATTACTCCACGTACCAATAGAGCTTTCCATGTAAATTGTGAATGTGTAATTCCCAGCTGTTGATGTTGACCATTCATAGGAATAAGTGCCAGCATCTGCGAGCATTGTGTGGTTTGCACTATCGATCTCAAATAAGACTTGATTGATGCCAAGGAAATACGTCACATCGATTGATACATATGCACTCTCACTAGCATTGATTGATGCAGGATAGTTCAGATTATCAAATTCTGGCGCGCTTGACAATGGAGCATATGTGAAGCTCATTGAGAACCAATCACTCCATATTCCCAGTTGGTTTGCTGAGCGTACACGCATGTAATAGGTTGTGCCATTGACAAAAGCAGGACCTGAATATTGAATTGATGTTGTTGAGTCAATGAATTCCACTTGCATAAGGAGCCCATTGGTAGAGTTGCCCACAAAATTAGAGAGACCGTAAGTCAGATTAAAAGCTCGATATGCTGTACCAGTGGTGTCTCTAAGTGCGGGCATCCGAGGTCCTGACCTTGATGACCAACTCATCTCAATCAACAGATCATTTTCTCCGTGATAGTAGAAGTTATTTGGTAGGTCAATTATGATCTGACCATTTTGATTATGAATCACATATTGTTCTTCATGAATCATGACCTGTGGTTCTAGACCACCATATGCATAGGTGAAGTCATCAGCAGTAATCCATCCAGTAACTGGGGTCTCGAGAAGCTTTAGCACAAAGTCTTCGAAGATCACATCACTTTCAGTATCGCTAGTAAAGAAGAATAGTCGATCAATCGTTCCTTTCTCATTGAATAAAGAGGCATTATATTTGAACTGGATTGTTCCTTCAGTTCCTTCATCAACACCAAACGGAAAGTAATTCTCGATAGTCACACCAGTATCATAGACCGCATCACTTGCAAATGCCAGTTTCATATTATGAAGTCTGGAAAAAGTGTAAACAGCTGTATTGTTTGTTCGAGCACCTTCATCATATCGATAAGCTACCGATCCATTAGCATTATATTGGAGTAGTGAATTTAGTAAATCGCCTGTGTTGCCATCGAATTGAAACTCAATTATGAGATTATCCAATCGATTTAGAACAAAGGTGTTTTCTATGTCGAATATGATGGCACCATTCTCAACAGAGGTTGAGTACGTTTCTCGATGGAGAACATTAACAGGGACTCTTCCGTCATAGTTTGCTTGAAAGTCGTCAGTCAGAGCACTTGAGTTCTGAACAGATAATAAGTAGATATCAAGATTCTCAAATATTGCTGTGCCATCCTCTTCATCAACACTGAAGATCAGCTTGTCTATTAGACCAGAGCGCTGAAACAGGTCATGCATATACTTAAACTGGAATCTCATCTCTAAATCTGTACCAAAGGGTCTGCTGTTAGTGGTAGATCCTGTTGAGGACACATCACTGACCTCACTTCCTCCTACACCCATCAGTTTGGTTTCATTATAGAACTCATTGGACCACACTTCCAACTCGTAGTCTTTCTGAACACCAGTGCCAGTGTTGGCAAGGGTCCATTCAAAAGTTGGGGTGTCACTCTGAATATAATTAATCAGTGGTGCTGATGAATGGCCATCGACAGTGACTTGACCTATTTCAGGAACTTCATATTCAATCTCAATATAGGTGGCATTGAACTCGTTGTAATCCCTTTCTACAAAGTATTTCCATGTTACAAGGGGGTCTGTCTCATTCACTTGTTTCAACACTTCAGTCAAAACCTTGTTTCCAGAGAGTGTAGCAATCACATCATTGGTGATGTCCCACCTGTAAGTTGTACCATTTACGAACATTTCTGGTGAAATGCCTGTATCGTATACATCAGTTGGATCATTATTGAAGGCTGGTTGATTGTTCCATGTGATTGTCTTTTCAGACCAAGTGTCATTTTCAGAGTAATAGACTCCAATTGGTAGATCTTGGGTGTTGTATTCATCATATAGTAAACCTACAAGCTGCGCACTCACAACATTAATTCCATCAGGAATGTGTGATAGGTTATATTTCAACCATGCACGAGCCATAAAATCAAAGGCATCACGTCCAACCCATACTCCACCTTTGTATGCATTATTGGCAAAGTTAGTATCTGATCCTGTGAGATTCATCACTGATTCATCAGCAATAACTGGCACTTTGATTCTTTCAGTCTGAACTTGTGCTAATTCTTTTGACATTGGGTCCTGAATAAATGTTGATGGTATAACTTGACGACTAGGAGTCATCGACAATAGTGGAATAAATGTCATTGAAAGAAATAGCACCATAACTAATAGCGAGATTCTTTTTGTTTGCATTCTAATCATTCCTAAGTTTCCAAAAAGAAGTTACTCATTTTTGGCATGCTTTAAGACACATTTTGGTTGTGTCGGCGTGCTTTAATAAAATAGGTGCTAATATACATTGCTTTGTATGACAAGCACAGGATTATTGTTGAAATATTCATCCTTTTTCTGAATGGGTAAAGTTGTCAAACTTTGCATTTCAAATAAGGGGAGCGTAGTCACTGGCTTAGGCACCAAATCTCAACAGCATATAAAGCATCATTATGAAAATTGCAATCATTGCAATAGACTCTAAATTATTCACTTTACCATCATCTGTGATCATTACTCTTAAAATGAACATTGATGGAAATGCGAAGAACAGCAATACCACTGAGAACAGTTCAATCGGTATTTCTCCACCCAGAAGTGCTGCAGCTAGAAGTGTATATCCAAATATTACAAAGAACACCTGAACAATCCCGCCAAAGGCATTTGACAATGCGACTTCAATCTGCTTCTTTGAATGACTGGATGCAACAATGATATACTCAGGAGTACCGCCGAAAATTACCAGTAGCAAAGCAGCTTGAATAAAATTCATTCCAAGAGTTTCTGTTGAGAAATGAGCAAATCCAGACAGTGCTTCACCACCAAAAAGGGCACCTATCGAGGCAAGTGTTACATATATGACCACTTGTTTCTTGGTGAGTCCACCATGGCCATGATAATCTTGATCTTCATTCTTATTGACTATCTCACGCTTTCCATAGTATTTTGTAATGCGCTGAAGATAGGCAATAAAGACCCCAATTAGACACAATCCAAAGACAAGCAATTCATCACCAGTAAATACAGCATTGCTTGAGTCAATAAAGACATAGATCATCATCATGGAAAGGCCCACAGCTAGGCTTATCACAGCACCCATGGAGAGTAGATCGCTGCCAACCCACATGATTGCATCTGGAAGCTTGTAATTGCCATCCTTGTCCTTTGGAAGAAATAGTGTATAGATTGAGAATACAAGAGAGTTCATGAATATAGTGGCAAGGGCCAAGACCCAAGCAAGTTCATATTGTCCACCAATCATGAGAAAGGTCAGTACAGACAGTTCAGGAATGGTTGATGCAAGACTTGCATAGATCCCACTGACATATGGCGTAAGATTCAGATTCCTAGAGATTCCCTCAACAGCAAGAACGAAGGCCTCGCAGGAACCTCCTATTAGCATGATGCCGCCAACCAGTTCCAGAGTCGCTACCAAAAATTGGGGTAAATGTAGAGATAGGGCTTCTTCAATCAAAATTCCAAGAACTATTGAGAAACCAATGATGTAGGATAGAATCCATGCATGAATTTTCATTGTATGCCAAGTTGCTGAGGAGAGTATAATGTATTTAATCTTCTCTATACTATGCTATCAATTTGATTAGGTGAGCATCTTAATTGACTAGTCAGTATTCTCAGCAAGAACTTTTCGCACAATTGTGGTTGCGGTTCGACCTAAAGCAGCCACGACAATCTGAATGAGTAGTGCAAGAATGAATATTCCAAGAGCGATTGTGAATACAGTAATGGCTAATGAATCCACTGTGAAATTAATCAAATAATACTTGAACAACAGCCAGTAACCATACATCCCCATGAAGAGAATCAGGCCAACCGCAATCCCATATATTGTGACCACAGACTTTACGCCAGGCTTGTCCATGTTAACCCTACCAATTCCCTCGCCGATCATTAATCGACCAATACGGCGGTTGAATCTGACAAAGAAACTAATTGCAGCCAGAAAGAAGAACAGAGTGATCATCGAGCCCACAAGAAGTAGAAATATCGCAACATCAATCTCGATCACTTGAATTAGCCCGGAGAGACTGATTGTTCGGGCAACAATAGAACCCAGCATTACAATTGCAGTGACAATTTCAATAACGAAAGTCACCGTTGCTGTGCCGCGAAACAGGCCACCGATATCAAGAGAGTCATCCTCGTTAGTCATTGCAGTCTCATCATATTCGGTCATTGCTAAATCACTCAATTACAGGTCGCATTAATCCCAAATAAGCATTCCACTTGTCAATTAATTTTACGCGACTACATTTTTCAATAAAGCAAAATGAAGCAGGTCGCAAAAATGAAGGAGAATTCAGTCATATGATGCAATTTTACTAAAACATGACCAGCATCTTTTCTGCAAACTATATATTGATGAGAATGAATGTTAAGACCATGACAAATTTCTTGCATGATTTGCCATCAGGTCCTAATCCACCTAGTGAGATATATGTAATTATCGAGTTGACAAGGGCCAGCAAGAACAAGTATGAATTCGATGATAAATACAACATCTTCAAGCTTGATAGAGTGCTATACACCTTTGCACCCTTTGATTATGGATTTATTCCACAGACTTTGGATCATGATGGAGACCCTCTGGATGTCGTACTACTGATCAATGAGCCAACCTTCACTGGATGTATGGTCCATGCGAGACCCATCGGAATCATGCGGATGGACGATGCTGGAAAGATTGATGACAAGATAATTGCAGTCCCTGTGCATGAGCCATTCTATCGTGATGTCAAGGGTATGATGGACTTGCCAAGAAGCATAGTTGAAGAGATCACTCATTTCTATGCAACCTATAAGATTCAGGAGGGCGGGCACACTGAGGTCAAGAGGTTTATGGAACTGGGCGATGCCTTAAAGGCAATCAACAGATGCATGGAAGAATACAAAAAAGCCCTTAGCAAGGACTAGAGTATTCACACCAAAACTGTCAAAAACCGATGACTAGTGCTGACTCCAACTCTCAAAGGATTGAATCGTCATGAAGATACAATGTAGCACTGTGATTTTCGACTTTGATGGCACATTGGCTGATAGCATGCCATTCCTTGAGAGTATTGGCGTTGATGTCATGATGAAGTATTATCAAATGTCGAAGGAAGAAGCGACACAACGCTACCGCATGACAACTGGACTCCCCTATGAGCACCAGATTGAGAGTAATTTTCCCAATAACCCAATTAACAAGCAGGCTATTGAGGAGTTTGAGAGACTGAAGATAGAACGAATCTATGAGCAACCTTTGTTTCCTGATGCCATTGATGTCGTTCAAGAGCTGAAGGGTGAAGGCTTCAAGATATTCGTTTCATCATCAACATTTCAACCTACAATCACTGAATATTTTAACCGCAAGGGTCTGCTTGATTTACTAGATGG
Source organism: archaeon (assembly GCA_024276825.1). Lineage (GTDB taxonomy): Archaea > Asgardarchaeota > Thorarchaeia > Thorarchaeales > Thorarchaeaceae > JAJRWI01. The sequence goes on along the minus strand of JAJRWI010000001.1, from coordinate 27,459 downwards.
TATAATGGGCTATAGACCGGGTTTTGAAAAGGGAGCAGATCATTTCAATTTTGTTCGTGATCACTATGGGGTTGGCTTGAACCAAGTAGTCTTCGTTGGAGACTCGTTAAAAGATTACGAGCGCTCAAGAGGGTTCTGCCAGTTTATTGCAATATCTAGAATGTTCAATATTGAGGATTTTCGAAAACTGGGACATGATGGACATGTAATTGAAAGTCTATCAGAAATACCGCCCCTTCTTGTTTACAAGAGTTAGATGACGGCCACATTCATAACCTCTTATCTTAATCGAGTGAATTTGGACTTCTGCGAAACAATGCTTTGACATGAATGAGGAGAGCATTATGTGTCTTGGAGAGCATCAGAGAATTCACTCTTAAAATATTCCTAATGCCATCAGGCTCGAAAGTCTAAGAGGGATTATCAAAAAAGAATCGCATATAGTTAGGATGAAAATCACGACCATTAGGTCATGTTGGCTGCATACATGAGTAAGGCACCACCAAGGATCTGTAGAACGCCAGGTAAAATTGAATATAAGAATAAAATTGTGCCGCATGTCACGAATATTATCCCAGTCAGATTTGTCTTCAAATTTGTATTGGTTGGCTGAAAATCAGGATCATCGGAAAACATGCACATTATTGGTATGAATGACAAGGATGTAGAAACAAGAAGTAAAAAAGGATAATCTTCGATTGGAGTTCCATAATATTTAATCCCCAATATGTAAAAGTAAATACTTGAAATAAAATTGAATACAATGGGAGAAAGGATAAAACCAATAAATACCAAACAAAAGCCGAGATTGATCTTAGTATTATCCAATTTACTAACCACACCTTGACTAATTAGTTAGTAATGTTTTTTGCAGCTTTCCGCCATAAAAAAAATATTGGTTTGAAAAATAGTTTGCTATTATTTTTTTTTTTTGATAATTATAGAAGTATCCAACAATTGTTCCTGAATAAGAGTATTGCCATATTTTATAGCCATTCATTTTTCGTGGATAATTCGTAAATGTCCTATAATCTGGTCTTGTGACTGAAACGAACGCATGCAAATTAGTGTTTCACTGCACGAGCTGGTCCCTGTCCTTTTACCTTACTCATCCTATCAAGAATCAGTTTTAGGTGGTTTGCATACTCTTCAGGGACCTTTATCAGATTCTCTTCAGGCAAATTCTCAAGTACATAGAGAATCTTCTCAAGGGTCTGCTTTTTCATCTGTTGGCATACTGCGCCATCATATGCGGGGATTATCCTCTTATCAGGATGTTGTGCCTGCAATTGCTGAACCAGACCCAACTCAGTGGCAATGATGAAAGTCTTATAATCAGACTCAGCAACTGTCTTCACCATCATTCCGGTAGAACCCACCATGTCTGAAACCTCCTGCACCTCTTTGGAGCATTCGGGGTGAGCAATGGCAATGGCATCTGGATACTCTTCTTTCAAAAGTATAATTTGTGCTGCATCGAATTGGCGATGAACATAGCAGTGCCCTCTGGGTTCAATATCAATGATCTCTACATCTGTGTGAGCTCTGACGAATTCTGCAAGATGTGCATCTGGACCGAAGAGCACCCTATCAGCACCAATGAGTTCTACGACTTCAACAGCACTGCCAGAAGTGCAAATGTAGTCCGCCTCGCTCTTAGCTTCAGCGGTTGTGTTCACATAGACGACAACGGGAACTCCAGGGTATTTTTTCTTCATCTCACGGATTTTCTCAGCACTCACGTATGCTGCTAGTGGACAGAGGGCTCTATTGTCGGGAATGTAAACAGGGATTCCGTTTGATAGAACAGCCGCCATCTCTGCCATGAAGTTCACACCAGAGAAGATTATCATGTCATAACCTTTGACATCAGCAGATTTTCTTGCGAGTTGCAGAGAATCACCTACAAAGTCTGCAATCTCTTGAATTTCCATTATCTGATAATTATGTGCCAGAATCAGAGCCTTGCGCTTTTTCTTCAGCTCAATGATCTTCTTTTGAATTTCACTGAGTTCCTTCTTCAATTCAATCCCTTCATTGATTAGGTTGTGGGCTTTGTTGTTTTATAAAAATCTCAAACGGCAAAACCTTGTTCAATCCGATGACAGAGCAGAAATGACTCTTTCGATGGCGGAGAGAGTGAACTCGATGTCGCTTTCGGAGTGCGAGAAAGACAGGGCACCCAGTCCATGATAGCCCAGCACTCCTTCTTGAGTTAGCAGGCTTTGAAACATATTCATCTGTTCATGATCAAATGCTTGCCCAATTGTATAGCTTGTATATGGGGGGTTTCCAATGTCCTTGTGTAAACAAGAGAGGTATACGAGGGAGCCAAATCCTGTGGAGATTGCGTCATAGCCATAATCTCTGAAGAGTGTATTGGTACGGTCTCTGAAACCATCACCCACCTTATTCAGATGTTCATATTGGTTGTTTCTTTTCTTAAGCTCATCAAGAGTAACAGAACCCGCGACCATTGATAAGGGATGTGAAGAAAATGTCCCACCACCAACCCATCTACCACCTTCAGCTCTTGGAGCAGCAAGTGCCATGACATCTTCACGACCACCGTAGACTCCCAGATGCATGCCGCCTCCTGCTATCTTTCCCAGAGTCGTCAGATCTGGTCTGACATTAAACAGGGCCTCTCCAACAGAGCCATAGCGAAACCTGAAAGCGGAGATTATCTCATCAAAGATGAGAAGAGCTCCTAGTCTGTTGGTTTCCTCTCTCAAAAATGGCAAGAATTCAGGGATTGGCGGAAGTGCACCTCCAGCACCAAGAATGGGCTCCACAATTACTGCTGCAAGGTCTCTCCCAAATTTCTTGAACATCTCACGAGCACTGTCAATGTCATTGTAGTTGAAGGTGACTCCATCATAAAATGGGTCATCATTGTAAGGAAAGCTCACATGATAGCCAACAGTGTCGTTGCCACCATGCCACCCCCCATAGACTTTGGCCACAAGCTTCTTCTTGGTGAAAAGGCGTGCCAGTCTAACAGCATACATAGTGGCCTCGGCGCCAGTTGAACAGAATCGCATCATTTCCATGTATGGGATGGCCTTTCTTATCTTCTCAGCAAGAACAACCTGTTCCTCATTGGGGGCACCAAAATGATGACCATTCTGAAGCCTATTTATTAACGCTTCGCGAACTCGTGGGTTATTATGACCGAGAATCTGAGAATAATGTGTCATCCACCAGTCGACATAGCGATTCCCGTCGACATCCCACACATAGGCACCTTCACCACGTGCAATGTATGGAGGATATGCTCCCACTCGGTCCAGACAGAAGGTGCGTATATTATGATTAATGCCTCCAGCAAATACACTGACTGCGCGCTTCCACAACGCGCCAGACTTTGGTGTTCGCTTCTTATATCTATCCAGCAAGCCTCAACTACTCCTTGTAAATGAACTGTGCATTTCGAGGAACAGGAAGGTCTTTCATTGTATAAAGACCAGGCGGTGCATTGAAGACTATCGGTATCATGTTCAATATCATGGCCACTGTTCCAATGTCGCCCATGATGCCACCCTCTATCCTCTGCACTACATCAGGATGACCATCAATTCGAATCTCATCATATTCTGGATTCGCACCCGCATGAGCAATAAAGGTCATTTCTATGATGGGTGTTTCGCCGACGCTTGCTGCTGCCTTGCTCTTGAGACCGATTACATGGCCAGGCTCGATGGTGGCAAATGATGTTGAAACTTTAATGTCAGTTATGACAGGCTCAGGTGAAAACTCTTCAAACTTGTCAGCACCAAGATTAAGCGCATCATTGATCATTCGCATGGACTCTATCAGCCCGACATGGCCAGTGATCACCTTATTCTTGATTGCTTTTTTGAATTCGGACTCACTCATTCCAGTACCTATTTTCTTTTGGAACGAAGCACGTCTTCGGCTGGAGTCAATTACTCTAGTCACATGAACGGTTTCCACATATTGGCAGGGTGCAGTCAGAACGATGGGCAGTAAATCCATTAGATAGCCTGGATTAATTCCAGTTCCAAGGACACTCTTATTGGCCCTCCTTGCGGCCTCATCAATTCTCCTTGCAAGATTGGGATGGCGGTGATAGGGATATGAGAGTTCTTCACAGATTGAAACAACATCCATTCCTTGATCCAAGCATTCCATGATCGTTGGAGCGACTGCATTCAGATCAGAAGAAGTCAAAATCAATGCTAGGTCAGGGATCGGCGACACACTATCCAATGCTGCGCTGACTGAGCCATAAATCCCAGTCTTAGGGTCTACATCCAATTCCAAAAGATCTTCAACAAACTTGCCATGTAATTCGGGGTTAATATCAACCGCTGCGACTAAATTAAGTGTATCACGATTCATGGCAAGTTCTGCGACAGGAAGGCCAATTGTTCCCAGACCAATCTGTAGGACTCTAAATGGAGTTTTCATGATGCCTTCTGGATACGAACTACAATATACGTTTATGGATTGACTCTGATTGTTAATTGTGATGATAGCAATAATGACCGAAGTAATCTCATATTCCTCACTAGCAAGTAGCTTCAATCAAGTATAAATGACGAAGAGAACATTCATTGATTGATCTGGAATGGATGAGGAACACTGAACTTATGAAGGGGCAATTATTAATAATGGCAACTGGAGAGGTCAAATCTTAATGATTATAAAATATGAAAATGTTCCGAAGTCATCGTTTGTTCCAATCGATGATGCGTTTAAAAGTGCAATAGCAGTGGTAAAGGAGATTATTGAGGGGAAAGCATCAATTGTGAAGGAGGGCCCCTTTCAAGAGAATGGAGAGATACTCCCATTCATGCTAATGCACATATCATCAATTAAACATGCTCCTTTTGATACTGCAACTAAGGTCTACGAGAAGCTTCAGCTTATATTACGAAATGTTGCTGGAAACATGACAGTAGAAGAGTACCTTCCTTCTGCCATAATGGCGCTTTATGGATTCTTACTGGGAGAGTATTCTGATGAGGAGTTTCGGCATGTCTATCGATACGCATTGACCAGAGTTCGCGAACTTGGACTTGTTGAGAAATGGATTAGAAAAGCAGTCCTGTTCATCAGCGCTTGCGAGAAATCTGAGCCGCGGGAAGTCATGTCTCGTGCACGGTCTTGGATTAAATTCTTGGGAGCAACTACACCTAACCCGTTCACAATGATTCAGCATGCCAGTGCCCTTGGACTTGATTTTGAGGAACTCATGAATGAAGAAGACTATCGCCTTGTGAATACAATACGTAGATATCCAACTTATTTGATTGAAGCCCTTGGCGACCGTAAGTATAATGATGTTTACCTGTTAACATCCGAATGGCTTCCAGACCTGTTGCAATCAGAGTTATTATCGATATACCGCAAGCAGATAGAGGAGGAACTCAGCAAAGAGGTCAATTCAACATCTAATGTGGAAGATGCTATTGAACTTGCTAAGAAATACTTCAAGCGTGAGAAATTCTACACGAATAAGAAGACTGTTCTTCCAGTTAGACTTCATGAGATTCCAAGCCCACCACCAGCAGAGGTGATGGACACTGATGCGTTTGAGATTGTTCCTCCAAAGCTCCGAAAAACACTATTGCCAATCATGTGCTACAGTACATCGACAAAAAAGATTGAGATAATATTTCTTGGGGGCCCAAGAATTGGACATAGTAGTATTCTAATCAAGACCGACACTGGCGGAATACTCATGGATTATGGGCTCTCAGTTGCAAATCAGACCATTCCAGAGTGGGTGCCAGAGATTGAGATGATTGACACAGTGTTGGTCACTCATTCTCATCTGGATCATATTGGCGGGCTGCCAGTCCTATATGAGAAGTATGATGGCAAATGGTGCTCGACAGCAACAACTGGTGCAATCACAAAAGTTTTGCTTGAGGATGCACTAAATGTGGGAACACCCCATCTCCCAAGAAAAAAGGACCGGTGGGATGGCATTTCAAGGTTCAAGAAGGGCAATATCGATAAGGTCATGAAGAATCATATATCACTTGATGTGGGGAGGAGTTATGAGGTATCGCCAGGTATTGTGGTCACCCTCATTGATGCATGCCACATTCCCGGAAGTGTTGCATATCTTGTAGACATTGAAGGCAAGAAGATTCTATACACGGGGGATTTCAACATCGACAAGTCCATCATGTTTCAAGGTGCAAGAATGCCGAACGAGAATGACATCATGATATTCGATGGCACATACTGGGCCCGAGAGGATTTTGACAGAGGGCATGTGAAGAATCAATTGGTGAGGGTCACTGAGAACTTTGGACCTGTAATAATCCCAAGCTTTGCAGTTGGTCGTTCACAAGAAATATTGCTCCTCTTGGAGGAACTGAGAATCACAGAATCAAGAAATGTTATTGTTGCAGGAATGACAGAAAAAATCACAAAGCTTGCTGGCTATAGTGGAAACTGGAACGGCATCAAGAAAAACAAGGTCACTCTTGATAAGGAGGATATCCTTGTTGCAGGCGGGGGCATGATGTCTGGAGGTCTGGCACTTCAATACTTTCGGGAGCATCAATATAATGAGGATGCCGCTGTGGTTTTATGTGGTTATCTTGCTCCGAGAACCACCGGGTGGAATCTACTCAAGGGATATGAGCCTCATGAATGCCATGTTATCTATGCCAGATTGAGCGCTCATTCATCAGCCTCAAATCTTGAACAATACATCAAGTCGTGCAAAGGAACAAAAGTTATGGTTCACACGCCATTTAAGCGAAGTGTGAGAGGACTGAAGATACCTGATTACCGAGAGCGGATTATCATCGATATCTAAGCGATAACTTCCAGAGTCCCACTTAAGACTAGTTTTTGCGTGACGAACTTCATAGGAGTTATGCTGACATTCAGTTTTCTCACTATGTCCACCAGAGGTTGAGTTCCATCACATAGATCAAGGAACTTATAGATCACTTGCCCATAGGCCTTTACAATGTCATCTGGAGGTTCTCCCACCTTCTTTAGAATACTTGATTCACCAACATCAACATGAAAGTCGATCCAGTCAAAATGGTTCATTATCTGAAGGCAGCCAAAGACAGTTTCGCGGGGCAAATCTAGACTCCGTAAGAGACTGCCCACCGATATGTTTGGCTCAATTGTACTTTTAACAGTGACCAACGCCTTTCCAACCTCTCTACTATTGAAAGGTAGCGGGTTTCCTGCCTCTCTTGATCTAACAATGTAATCGAGGTTAATGGGCTTGAGTGGGAAGACATTAAGGACTTGAAATACGGATGATTCGAAGAGTGTGACATCCCCGTTCCAATTGTCCCAGACATCCTTGTACATGTTTTCCAAGTCTATCAATAGAGAGGTCATTAGTTTGCGTTGCTGATCTTCCTCAAGATCATTTGATACAATTAATGCAATCGTGAAATGTTTGGACTTTTCTACCATAACAAGAGCGCCCTCATGTTCAATAGTTTCAAGGGCACTAGTCTGCATTGATGATTCCTGCTCACTGTCCATACCATCAAACGAGTCTAGTGCAGATATGAGGGAGGCTATAGAGTTCACATCTATTGGTTCTTCGTCATAATTGAGATGATACGAGACCTCAAGCATTCCGGGATTATTTACAAATATCACTAAGTCTTGTATCTTTGAGCTTCGAGATGCCTGCATCGATTCAGTTATTGTTTCAATTTCTGCTGAAACTTCAGACTGGGGAGGTGGCTTGTCAATGGGGCCTTCGGTCATTTTGGTAATGGAGCTCTCTCCATATTCTTGAAACGGAACATCTTCAAACCCTATTTCAGTATGACGAGCCATTTCTGATCCAGATTCAATGTCCTCTGTTCGCTTTCTTACAACTATCATCTCGCTTAATGGGAGATCAGGCAGGTCAACGCCAATAGTCTTGGTGGTCACTTCAAGCATGAAACGAATGAACTCTTCACGTCGAGTCTTATCAGTTGCTACCATTGGAAATGTTGGTGCGCCAAGTAGTCGTTGAATCTTATCAGCACGCATTGATTCAGGCAGGTCTTGCTTGTTTGCAATTATGAACAAGGGAACGGCAGGAGCCTCTTTTCGAATATTTCTCAATAGACTTTTTGTTTGCATCACATTTCTAAAGCTCGAGTCTGTGATCAAGAAGATTATGTCTGTGCCACCAAAATAGAATGACCAGAGGTCTTGGAAGACAGCCTGTCCTGCAAAGTCCCATATTGTGATTCGCCAAGTACCAAACTGTATCGTTTCGCTACTATCAACTGCAACGTTTATAGTGGGCACATAACCACCTGGGGCGGGCTCTTTTCCAAATAACAATCTAAGAAGTGTACTCTTTCCCACACCTCCAGAACCTACAAACGACACCTTGAATCGAGTGAAAATAAGCTCACCAAGGATGTCCTCTAAATTGTCACGGATGTAACTGATTCGGTTTCCTCTCAGCGCAGTTTCAATACGCGATGCGCCCTCTCGCACTTTGTATTTGATCACTCTGTCTTCATCACGACCATCAGTCACAAATAGCAGTAATAGCTCTTCGTTTACTGGAAAATGAAACACCTTATGATTGCCAACGTAGAGTGGAGTGTCAGATGATAGTGCCTCTGTTTCTTCAAGCTCCTTTAGGCCTATTAGGAACTCTTTAATGTCCTGTTCTGTAAACTCGATTTTCCAGAACCACTGCTTGGCAATGATTGAGCCATCTTCTTTTCTAACCAGCAGGACATTATGTATCATTTGGGCTCGCGCTCCAGCTCAATATACTTTCGTAGTAAATGCATTATCAATATATTTGTCATCAGTTTATGCTATTATTTTCAGCTTTAATATATTAGAATTTGGAAAGATACCAGATATAAAGTATCTAGTAAGATGTATCAATATTATGGATAATATTGTGTTATCCAATAAAACGAATAACTCCCTTCTTATACAAGTCTGTCAGAACAGTGAGTAGGACCTGTTGATCAACGCCAACTTCTTTGGCAAGTTCTGCAATAGTTTTTTTTCCGTCAATCTTCGGCAAAATGCGGCTTAAATGCGAATAGAGTGAGTAGAGATTTTCAGGTGCATCCCCAGTCAGTAGGGGAATATCATCTGGAAACACTTTCAATTGAGCATCAATAGCGCCAAGACGAAGCAAGAGGTGGATTGCCCCAATGACAAGTCCAGACTGCGAGACCTGCAAGAAGTCAGCAATGGTCTTTTTGCCATCAATACTCTGGTATACCATCTTTAGAAAACTTTGCACAAGTGGGTCTGCAAATTGCTCCCAATCAAGCTCTTTGACTCGGACAAGTCTAAACCTTTCAATAAGGTTCATCGGAGGAATCGTGGCGAGAAGTTTTAGGGTGAATGGAGGCGATTTATACAAATTTGTTGGGTCTTCAATAGGCGGAGGTGGTTCCTCAAAATACAATTCGGGTAGATGTGCAAATTTTCCACGAATCAATTCAATATCATCGAGCTCGCCAGTGACCAGAGTGAAGATCAAGTCGTCCTTTTCGATCATGGCATAATTGAAATTGCCCATTCTGAGAACCGCAGTGCCAGTTGGGTCAGAGCTGTTGATTCTAAACATCGAGATTGCGGCAACCAGATTCGGGGCGAGTGATAGAAGGTGTGATTGATCCTTGTAGTAATAGCTATACTCCGCTCGTCCAGTTAATCTATTCACAACAAAGAAGGCCTGATGTCCAACAGCTTTAGTGGTTTCGTCGGTCTGACTCTGCTTACGTTTAGGTAGAATCCATACTTTCTTTGCTAACTCTTCATGAATATCAGTAAAGCCAGCAATTGGAAGAACAGAAAGAAGCAGGTCAATTGGATCAGGTGAAACTGAATCACATAAGTCAAGATTCAAGTCCATCTCAAACTTCCGTGCACGTTCAAGAAACTCATTTGAGGAGGGGACAATTAGAATTGGTACTTTTGAGTTCGATCTTATGCGGGATACTATTTCATTGATTACAGCTGCATCATCTAATTCTTTAGAGAGAACTATAATGAACGTCAGCACATCGTGAAGATGATCAGGCCAAGATTTCTCTGGTACCTCTTCAGGGGATATTCTTGCAATATGAATAGCAAAGGGTCCAATTGGAATTGGTCTTGTGAGGAATTGAGATTCGTCGCCATAGTCCAATATTGCCTCTTGAATGGCAATTCCGGTGCTATCACTCGACAATGGATGGAGTGATGATAAAAAGCAGATAGTTATCCTCTTTCTCATTATGCGGTCCACAATTGACCGAAAGTCATCATCGCGAGGTCTTGACAATCCATGATAGACACTTGTCAACTCAGACCTCATTTGTTTCATTATTTGCAATTCGTCTTCTGAGATTTGCAGGCTGGATAATCCAATCAGAAGCAGATTTGGTGTTATCCTACAAACAATGGCATTCCTGTCTTCCACAGTTATTTGATGACAAGAACTATCCGATATTTCCAACTCGTAAAACTTCTCAAGAATATCTTGAATAAAGGAGGGTGAGACCTTTTCCCTCAGGAATGTATGCTGTGCTACAATCTTTGCACTGCGCAAATCACACAGCATTGCGGTCTCTAGCATAGTGAGTATTCCTCCAGATAACATAATCAATACATTGTCCCATTATTAAGAATGAGGAAGCTTCATTCGCATTAAGTTCTTTCAGTCAAGAGTTCGTTTAGGGGGATTAGGCCACGAGCCCATTCTTGATATTTTGATTCGATCCACTCGTTGCTATATTTGGTGACCTCAGCACCACTGCCCGCTGAAATTGGAGGGAGGTCAGAAATAGCCTTACCCACGGTTATTGGTTTGGGTCTTGAGAATCTATTATACCAGCCGGACTCTCTGTTTCGTCTGTCCGGTGCTGGTGCAAAGATTGGCTCAGGAAAGGCAATAGGATTGTCTTGAGAGGCAAAAATGAACACACGGCGCCTTCTTTGAGGAACACCAAACTCCTCTGCTCTCAGCTCATTCCATCTTGCCTTGTAACCCAGATACTCCAGTTCAGCCAAGATTTTTTCAAACACTAGACCGTTCTTCATCCAAAGGATTCCGGGCACATTCTCAATTAGCACAAATTCGGGCCGAAGTCTATCTATCACTCTCATCATTGGAATGAATAGGTAGTTTCGTTCGTCATCAGGAGTCCATTTGCCAGCGGTCGAGAAGCCTTGACAAGGGGGACCTCCAACAATCATTCTGAGCGTTTTTCCATTGAGAAGAGACTCTGCAGTGTCCACAAGTTGCTTGCATTGATCTTCAGTTGAAAGGTCGCCCTGCAAGACTTGTGTTTCTGGATGATTTTGCCTGAGGGTCATGCACATGTGCTGATTGATATCTGAAGCTAGGATGACATTATGGCCTGCCATCTCCAGCCCCTTCGAGAGACCTCCTGCACCAGCAAATAGATCAATTACTCGTCCAGCAGGGACCATTGAACCTAAAGCCCTTGCTAATAGCGGAGGGACTGCGTTACCAATCTGCTTGAACCGTGATGAGATACTTCCATGGAATCTGTATTCATCAGGAAAAGACTGCAATCGAGCGGCCTCTCTCAATGAGATAAGTCGGTCCTGTTTGGGATGTATGAATGTCCCATTCCCGGGTCGGTTGAAATAGGTGTTGATTGTATAACTTGGGGAGTCCTCATTCAAGCGGCCATAGTACGTTGTCCTACCACCCGAGCGGCGTATCTGCATTAGTCTTGCTGACTTCTTTGCAATATTCAGAGGAATGTCCCGCCAGTTCCCACCCGGGGGAATCGACTTGATCATCATCATGTCCAGCTCGCTTAGTTGAGCGCTTATGTGATCATACAATAAAGAGGACATAATGACACCATTCCTTATCTGAACTTAAATTCTTGTTCTTGTATTTCAATCTAAAAGCTGATAACATGCTATTAAATGAGATTGATTATTTGAGAGGCATCTTCGGATGATAGACCCTGTGCAGCCAGTACATGCTTTGCCTGCTTTGGCTTAATATTGTAAATTCTGAACACAATAGACTCGGTAGTTGAGAATGCTATTTCTGCATGGTTACGACCCTTCATGGTTTGCCTTACTTCATTAACCAGATCCAGTGCATCAGAAGATTCGGGGTTGAATGGCACAATGGGCAGCGAAGACAGTTCATGGATTGCTATGTGATTGTTTGAATTTGTTGTCTTGAAACGCCAGTTTAGCAGTTCTGAGTTGAGAAGCCCTAGAAGATAGAGAAGGTTCATCTTCCTCGATGGACCATTATATACAAGATAGTTGCTTGAGTTCGCAAGAATATGCATTGGCGGGACTAATGAGAACTTTAATCGCCATCGTTGAGACATATTAGATATTTGTTGACAGGCAAGACGCTCCAAATCGCGATGCCCTTTGCGAATCCCAAGAGACCTGTTCTTCATGAGCTTATGAAAATTGACATATTCAGTGGTATCATCCAAACCCCTTAACTCATATCGTGAGATATTTCGGCCACGAACTAATTTCCAAGCAGTGGTTTTAGTTGTTATGTATTCTTTGTCCAGTGTGAGATCCAGTTCACCCCTGAACACCTGAATGTTGGGATTCTCATCAATAGAAGGAAACTTGTGCATCTGTTTTAGGATGCTCCAGCCAATTGAATCAGACCTAGGAATCACAAAGTATCCGCGTAAGAAGGCCCTCATTTCAGTAAAGGGGATTACAATTGGTGGGGCAGAATGCAGGTCCACCTGTGATCTCAGACCAAACCGTGCTCTAAGCAACTCTGTAGGCTGACCCCTTTGGACTATCATAATTAGTGTAGATTGTGAAACACGCTGAAATAGTCCTGTTTCGCGAAATTCATCTATCAGCTCGATTCTATTATTCAATAACAGCTCTTGCCTTAGCTGTGCTGCAGAGAGGTCGCCAAGTATCGTTGATGGGATAATAAAACCGATTCGACTTTGTCCATGTGTTAGCCTGAGGGCACGCTCAACGAACAAACGATAGAGGTCAATCGTTCGACGATTTGAAACTCTGTATTCATCCGAGCTCCTGAAAAGATGATTAAGACCCAATATGTTTCTGCGGTATTGTTCATAATCTTCAAGATTCACCTCACGTTCGCCAATCAATAGGCGGTCTCTGAGATACTCTGCAAGGTTTGGCTTAAGGCGCTGATATGGGGGATTCATTATGACAAAATCAAATCCAGTGGGGTTGCTGGAGAATACATCGTGAAATTCATCGTTCCAATCAAAGGGTCTAACCCATTTTGGAATCTCTATGCCTTGTGTCCTTGCATCATGAACCGACCGTGGCGAGATCAACGAGTCGCCAACCTTCAGACTTCGGCCAATCAGTCGAGTCATGGCTTTCAACGGTTCGTCTGACGCGATTATAGAAAGACCTAGTGCGCTGATCTCAACAGCAGCCTCATCTATGTCAACGCCATATAAACTATCAAGCAAGCGAGCAGTAGTATTATCTGGGAGCTCACTTCTATTGCTATTCGAAGCACCCAGTAAACGTTTACTAAGTGAGTGAAATGCGGAGAATAGGAAGATTCCTGAACCACAGGCAGGATCAAGCAAACGCATGGAGAGAATATATTCTGCCTTATCAGCCATGTCAGGCTTGGAGAGGCCAGCATCGATAAAGTCACCAATAGTGCGTTCAGAAATGTATTCACTGATATATAGGGGAGTATAGAACACGCCATGGTCCCGAAGTGATAGGCCTTGTGGAGTCTTAATCAAATGCAGACAGATTGAATGAATCATTCCAAGCAGAATTGATACCTCAATACGTATCATGTTCTGCAATTGCTCGTCAATCTCATTAATTTTGAGACTTGACAGGACCTCTTGAGCAGTCTTGAGAATAAAAGACTGATCAACATAATGTTGTTGAGCAAAGAATGAAGGCCTTTGGAGAATCAGCTCATCCGTCTTCAGGTAATTGTTTATGACCCAATTTAAACAGGCCAAACGAGTGATCTCTGCAGCTTCAATACAATCATCAATCTTGAGTGAACTGACAACTTTCAGGCAATGATTGACAATGCTCCTCGCGAGTCTTCTCATTGCTTCAGTCATCAGTTCCACCACGAAATAATAGTGAGATGAGATAATGGACTCATGTGTGATGCCTATGATATAGAATGATCAGAGCAATTAGGCCTATTAAGAGAGCTGCCACAGACCCCGTGTAAATTACTGAGAGCTCGCCATTGTCATCGGTCAAGGATGTTGTTGGATTCATGCTTGTGTTCATAACAACAGGGAAGTGGTCAACACTTTCAGCTGAACCATAAACAACATAATTGTCGGAAGTGGCGTCATCCCAAATATTCCCATGACCAGCCTCATCATCCCATATGTTATGCTCACCCTGATCCCAGGCATTGTGTTCTGAGTTAAAATAGAAATAGTTCGAAAAAACGATATTATCATAGGCACTATCATCGAGCTTCAGACCAATTGTATTATTGAAGAAACGATTGAATGATATCTCGAAATTGGAAGCATCGTGCAATCCAACACCCCATACATCATTCATTGAAATATTGTTATTATTCAATATTCCAGTGGCGGCATGTGAGATTCTAATGCCGTTTCTGTTTGCAGAAATGCAATTCCTTGAGATGTTCAAATGGTCTGCAAGGATTAAATGAATACCATTTGCAGAATTGCTGAAAATATGATTTTCTATAATCTTGACCTGATCAACAAAACCAGTGAATATTCCAGCTAAATTATCAATTATTAGATTTTCAGAAATAACAAAGGCAACGGACTCGTAGATTGAGATTCCATCAAGGTGGTTTGAAAGGATCCTATTAAAATGAATGATGGAACCTCCAGTTCGTTCAAGATAGACACCATAACCAGAGTTTTCCTCGATTGAGTTAAAGTCCACTGAAATAAAATCAGAATTGTAGACCTCTAGGCCGTCTCTGTTAGCTCCAATTCTGTTTGACTCCACGATGCAATTCACAGAACTCAGAATGATGATCCCAGACTTGTTATTGTCTGTGATGATATTACTAGAAACCTTGATACCCTCACAATTGTTAATCCAAATGCCATAGTTGTTTTGAATCAAATATACAAACTGAACGGTACAGTTTGTTGAATAGCTCATCTGGATAGCATCTTCTTGCTGATCCGATATTATCATCCATTGAATTATACATGCATGACTCGCCCGAATCTGAATGCCTATTGAACTTGCAGAGAATATTCCTCCTGAAATTGTCAAGTTCTCACAGAGTACAAAGATTGCCTGTCCGAGCCCCTCGCAAGAGATTCTCTTATTGTTCAATCCACGGAAATATTCGAGTGGAAGACCGTTTACAAGATTGCCCTCAATCACATGATCATAACCATAGGTCTCATTTCCAATCACCTGCAAACCATCATTCTCAAAGTTATTCGTTGACAGATTGCACTGAATACTCATTTCGAGAATTGCCCCGTATTCGTTCATGCGAAGAAGATTGTTGATCACAACTATGTCATTGCTTAACTTGATATGAAGTCCAACACGGCTCGTCTCAAAGACAGAGCCAGACACAATTGAGTCTTCAACAAGAAGCAGTTCCACGCCATAATCATCGCTCCCACCAAACGAGCAGTTCTGAATTGAAACATGCGAGCTGTCATGAGCATAAAATCCCTGATCTGCGCAATATCGAATCAAGACATTATTCAGTTTTATGGATTCAGAATATACGACTCCAATTCCAACCTGCTTTAACAAAATCTGTGTGTTCTGAATTGTGATATTCTTGCAGTTATTGATGTAAATGCCATATCCATCCGTATCATTCTCACTTCGAATGAAGCAGTTTCTTATGATGAGATTGAGAGTTGTATTGAATATGCGTATACCATGGGCATTTGTAGTGATATTAAGACCTTCAATAATCAGGGGATCCTCAACTGAACCTGTGCCTGATGAGCTTGCTGCAATCAGCTCCGAGTTGCCTACAATCAGTATCGGTAAATGGTAGATGTAGTCGACACTTGACTGGGGATATTGGTCATGAAACAGTTGCAAGCGACTATTGGCTTGTTCTGGATTGGCAGGAATTGTCTGTATATAAAAAACAAACATTAGTAAGATTATGACAATTGATCTGCTCAGTCCGTTCATCACATGCTTTTTGCTTCTCAATCTGTTATAATTATTGGTTTCAACAATGGTCATGAAAAGGATAATGGAGCCGGCTTTGGGATTTGCACCCAAGTAGAACGGATCTGCAGTCCGTCGCGTCACTACTCCGCCAAGCCGGCTCAAGTGAGTTTTAATCCCATCAGTTTGATTTTAAGACTATCGGAGCGTGTATCTATGATAAACTCTGGAGATTTAATTCTTAAAGACTTCGGCAATATTTGCCAGTATTGTTCTTCTGATTTCAACAGTTCAATATGAGGGGACCTAAACCTTATAGACCAAAACCATCACCAATCAAAGCAATGGAGAGAGTTCACCTTTGAATGATGAAAAAGAATGTATCAAGGTGTTCTTTGACCATGTTTCAGGGATAATTGATTGGGATGATTATTACAAGCGCAGAAAAAGACCATTCGAGATTTTCGCCATCATTCTCATGATGATATTAACAGTATTCGTCTATTGGGTCATGACGAACTTTCCAAATTCAACATTTTCTGATTTGTTTCAACAATTGCAGGTTATCTTTTTTGGCTCATTCATCATAGTTGCATTGTTGCTCCTATTATTCTGGAAAATAGCACGGATAGAAGGAGGCTTATTTGATCTATCCTATTTTGAAATCTCCAAGATCCTTGAAACACTTGATTTCATCATCAATATCCACATAATTGTAGATCAGTCCCATGATATAATATTAGATGAGTCCAAGAGATCTTTGAGTCTATTTCTGGTGCAGATGTGGAACATCAAGGCTCACTTTAGGATAGATATTCGTGAATGGGAGAGATCAATGAAAGAGCTACTGGGAGGATTACTATCAAGGGTTGATTACTTCAATTGCAGAGCAACTCTTGCATCATTCTGCTTCTTTATTCTTATTGCCAGTAATGGCATAATCTTCTCCATCCAGACAAATCAGCCCCTTAGTAAGACTCTTGCTCTATGTGTGCTCGTTTCTCTTTTTGTGACACTCATATTCTACAATATTTGGAGGATTTTATTAGGGAAACTAAACCGAGACCTCATTCATTTTGTTTCAAATATCGGTTCAGATGAAATAGCGCTGACACAACAAGTGTTTAGCACCATGGTTGAAACACTGCAGCATAGTGCGGATTGCCCAGTGAAAATAAAATTGATAGGAGAATATCGTGATATCTGCTATACAGGGAGAACTGAGGCAAATGAGAATGGAGTCACCCGCTTGGAGGCGTTCATTGTTCCTCTCTTCATTACACCACCGAGCACATTGGATTGTGTGCGTGCCAATCATTATGATGAATAAATTATGGGAAATATGGAATAAAGCTTTAGTGCTATATTCCAATATAGAGATTTCCTAAACAAATGGATTTTAACAATATAGAAAAGAAATAATACGAGCACCTTTATCTCTAAGGCAGATGCTGACCATGAGGGAATGAAGATGAGAATAAAAGCGGTGCTACGGGATAGCGATATTCTAGCTATGACTCCAGGCTCGAAGGAGAGGATTATTGCTACTGCGAGAAAGAATGTTGATCGGTTTGTCAACTGGAGGTCGCTATTGAAGGTCATGGGGCTCAAGTTTGAGCACAGGCTGAAAATGCTTGATGAGTTAAAGGAGCAGCCCCTGCACATATGGCTAGCGAAGGATGCAGACCAGCATGTTATTTATCTGAGTGAAAAGGACAGGATAACAACCGATGAGGATATCTGCGCATATATGTGGCAGTAGTCATGCAAGGAAGATTGGTAATGCAAAGCCTAGACACAATATTTGAAAGAGAGATAGCGGGGCCTGCTGGAGTTCTTGGGCCAGTCATTGGATTTGCGGGGATCTTCATCTCGGTTGCATTATCGCCATGGTTCAACTGGCTTGATAACGCACTGAGTGACCTTGGGCATCCTCTAAGTCCCGTTTTTTGGTTGTTCAATAGTACACTAGTCATAGCAGGATTGATCAGTCTGATATTTGTAGGTCATCTTGTGAAAGAGGCTGTCAAAGAGCGATCCATCATTGGGACACTGGGATCTCTCATGCTGTTTATCAGTTTCATTCTGCTGATGGGAGTTGGGCTTGTCAATGAAACCATCAAGCCATATCACACAACAATCGCTCTTGGTTTCTTTCTTGCATTGATATTCTCATCAATAATCTATGGCATCCATCTCATCATGACTCCAAGCAGGAGAGTCATTGGCATAGTTGCATTATTTGCAGGATTATTTGATGCAATCATGTTGTTTGGGGGCTTTATCGCGATTGTTAGTTTTTTGGCCATTCCAATCACGGGCCTTGCAATACCAGAGATTGTTCTTGCTCTAATCGGAGAAACATGGATTATCATTCTTGGCTATCACTTATACGGAATGGCTCAAGAGGGATAATTTACATATCAGCAACAATATAACGAGGAAAAAAGGCAATTATTGCAAACGCCTTTTTATTGGAATTCGATATCAAGGTGTTAAGGCGGGTAGTAAGCATGCTTCAGGTCTACAATACACTCACAAGGAAAAAGGAAGAGTTCAAGCCGATTGAAAAGAATCATGTGCGAATGTATGTCTGTGGTCCCACGGTCTATGACTACCCACATATCGGGAATGCTCGGTCCTTTGCCGTTTTTGACACGATCAGACGCTATTTAGAATATAAGGGGTACAGGGTAACTTACATCACGAATTTCACAGATATTGATGACAAGATGATCAATCGTGCAAATGAGGAAGGTATCTCTGTTGCTGACCTTGCGGCGCGATTCATTGCTGAATACTATATTATAGCAAGCGAACTCAATCTCAAGCCCGCAACTGTGAATCCCAGAGCTACTGAGCACATTGATGATATCATTGACATGGTGAGCAAGATTATTGAGAACGGTCATGGATATGTTGTGGATGGCGATGTATATTTCGATGTCCCTTCATGGTCTAATTATGGCGTGCTCTCAAAGATTCCTCTGGATGAATTATCCGCTGGATTAAGGGTAAATGTTGGTGAGAAGAAGAAAGACCCGAGGGACTTTGCTCTATGGAAGGCTGAGAAACCCGGCGAACCCTCATGGGACAGTCCTTGGGGCAAGGGCAGACCTGGCTGGCATGCTGAGTGCTCTGTCATGGGCAAATACTACCTGGGAATCCCATTTGATATTCATGGTGGAGGCCAGGACCTGATCTTTCCACATCATGAGAATGAGATCGCTCAGAGTGCTGCGGCCTATGGTGAGAAGACTCCCGTCAAATATTGGCTTCATAATGGCTTTTTGACTATCAACACTGAGAAGATGTCCAAGTCAGAGGGAAACTTCTTCACAGCAAGAGAAGTGCTAGATAACTATGACCACCAGGCAGTGAGATTCTACCTTGTGTCAGGCCAGTATCGTCAGCCGCTTGATTATAATGATAAGGCCCTGAAGCAGGCCATCCAGTCACTTGAGAGAATAAAGAATGCTGCAGATACAATACGTGGCAAGATCTCAATTCTTGAGAAGAAGGGTGGACGGAGGACGAAGGCAGATGATAAGCTATCAGAGGCGATTAAGAAGGTCAGAGAGGGCTTCGAGCGTGAAATGGACGATGACTTCAATACTCCGGGGGCCATCGCTGAGATCTTTACTTTCGTGAGGGATATTAACTCGCTGACACCCGATATTGGCAATGCTGCAGTCTTGCGTGAAGCACTCTCCACACTTAGCGAACTGATGAGTATTCTTGGAATAAATCTTGAAAAGGCTGAAGATGAAGCTGGTGGTAAATCAGTTGAAGTCTTGAAGGGCGTTGTTGGCCTGCTGCTTGAGGTCCGTGAAAATGCACGAAAGAGCAAGGATTATGCAGCTGCTGATATGATCCGAGATAGACTGAAAGAGCTTAGCATATCGGTCGCTGACACCAAAGATGGGCCGACCTGGAAAATTGAGTAAAGGCAAGTCGGGGCAAAAAGTGCCCCGATTATCCCTTAATATTAGCGGTTTTTAACATCAATCAGAGCACTAGCATCTTGAAGCACGAAGATTCTGGGTTCTGGGTTTATCTCAAGATATTGCACAACCAGATCCCTTAAGATTCTCTGAACATCTTCAGGACTCTTAGGATTCAGACCCTCCATGTGATAGGTCTTAATGAGCATGTCGGGGTCGAGTTCGGTGATCACTTTGATGTCGCCGGGTTTCACATCCCTCAGGATTCTTAGCAGATCGGGAGGCTTTTGGTTGCCTATCTTGAAAGTCTTGGGGCTACAATAGGTTTCAATCACATAGCGCAAGGCATCACTCAGATTCATGTCCTTGACAGACTCCATTGCTTCAGCATAAGCATCACTGCCAATGCCCTCATTGCATGGAGCCAACAATACAATCCAGCCCTTTCGATCATGTCGCACCCCATTCCAAGCTGCATGAATACCCTTCCCTGCCTGATAGAGGTTGATGCCCAGCTCACCCACTGAAACAAACACGATATCTGCAGGTTCATCAACATCAACGACTCTCAGCCTTCTAAGGGGCTCATGAGCGGCCTTATGACACTCATAAATGTCGCCCGCCTGAAGATAGACAATCTCTCCGTGGTGAACAATGGTATCAATACAAAACATGGGTAGATTCTTCTTGACTGTGTTAGCAATTTCTATCATGTCTTCAATGACTGGATTTCCATCACAATTGCCAAGTCTACAGCCATCAACAAAACCCTTCTCAATGTCAAACATTCTCGGATGATTAATTCTGATGGTCTCGCGTCCGGCCACGCCAGGACAGAACAACTTCACAGTTCCAGCCTGGCCAGCAAAATAATGATACTCAGAGTCGCTTAATGGAATAAGCAGGCATGAGTCAAGTATACGATCATCAATATAGATTGGAGTGCCCCTTGATGTGTCACCAAGATACTTGTTTCTCGAGTCACAATCATGAATAAGAACATTCTCTCTCCAAGCGTCATAGAGTTCTTTGTTTAGAATGCGGTCTCTGATCTGTTCTTCTTTGGGAGCCTTATGAGAACCACTGGCAATCATAATGGCAATGTCATTTTTCTCCACGCCATTCCTTAGCAGCCGCTCCATAACATAGGGCAACAGTATTCTTGTGTGTATATTCGGACGAGTGTTGTCATCAACAATTATAGTGACTCTCTTTCCTTTCTGATAGGTTTCACCAACCAGTTCGTCAAAGGGTTTTGATCCCAAAGGATTTTCCAACACACTGTTAAGCTTTTCTTCAAAATTGTCAAAATCAGGGGCATATTCCTCAATCTCAAGGAGTCTGACATCCCTGATTGAGGCTGGAATAAACTCATCCACAATATATGACCCATACTTCAAGGGTGTTTTATACCAAGACATTGCATAACCCCAGAAACTGGTTGCTTCTTGTCTATGTAATGATTGCGGTTAGGCACAAGTATTGTTTGTCAGGTTGGATAACTTTAAAAGTTAGGCAAGCCTAAATCTCGCAAACGGTCAGAGGGTATTACTCAATGAGAGTGAAGATTGCGCTGATAGGAAACCCGAATGTTGGCAAATCAGTGATTTTCACAAATCTGACTGGCCTGAAACAACATACAGGGAACTGGCCTGGAAAGACTGTTGAGCAACGTGTTGGATACTACGAATATGATGGTTATGAGTTTGAAGTCTGGGACCTTCCTGGCGTGTACAGCTTGAGTGCAAGATCAGAAGATGAAGAGGTCGCTCGAAACTTCATTGTTGATAGCAGACCCGAAGTTGTGGTTGACATAATCAATGCTGCTCAGCTGGAGAGAAACCTCTACCTGACATTGCTGTTAATAGAGTTACAGGTGAATCTTGTTGTCGTTTTGAATATGTATGATGTTGTTGAGTCAAAAGGGGATAAGATCGATGTCAAGAGGTTGTCAGAACGCATTGGGGCACCGGTCGTAGTCGCTTCTGCAATCAAAAGAATGGGCATGAATGAACTCAAGAGGGCAATTAAAGATGCCATTCCTGAAGAGCATCTAAAGAGAATCAATCAAGAACACATACATCTCCCAGGCGAGAATGATCGGGATGACCATCTTCACTATCATCCACGACTGCATCATCATGGTCAATATGAGCGATTGAGGCCACCGACCATAAAATACAGCACAGAGATTGAATACAAATTGAAAAAGATAGTTGAACTGATGAGCAAGGAGAAAGAGATTCTTGATAGATTCCCACCACGATGGCTTGCATTAAGATTGTTTGAGAGAGACCCGCAGATATTGGCAATGGTTACAAATGATGAACTAAAGCAGAAGATACTTGAGGTGAGCCGATGAGTAAAGATAATCCCATTGATCCGCAAATACTCCTAGCGGAAGAGCGATACAAGATCATCTCAGACATTATTTCAGAAGTCTATTCAAAAGGTGAAAAGCATTATTCAAAGACAGATCTGCTTGACAGAGTTTTCCTTCACCCCTACCTTGGAATTATGATATTTCTGGTCGTAATGTGGGCGATGTTTCATTTTACCTTCGAGGCCTCTGCGGTCTTTATGGTAATCATTGAAAATATAATCGAGTGGCTCAAGGGTTTCGCCCTGCAAATCCCGAACCCCGTTATTGCATCTCTGATTGCAGAAGGGATTATCGGAGGGGTCGGTTTCATCCTAGTGTTCGTGCCACCGATTTTCTTCATGTACTTCACAATCTCAATTCTAGAGGACAGTGGCTATCTTGCCAGAGCCGCGTTTGTGATGGACAAGATAATGGTGAAGATGGGGCTTCATGGCAGATCGTTCATTCCATTATTACTTGGGTTTGGATGTAGCGTTCCAGGAATCATGGCAGCTAGGACAGTGGATGGAAGAGAGAACAGACTGACAACAATTCTTGTGACTCCACTAATGTCATGCTCAGCAAGGCTCCCTGTTTACATAATGATAGCAGGGGCATTCTTCCCATTGTATCAAGGCACCATTGTCTTTCTAATGTATATTATTGGAATAGTCTTTGCCATCCTAATGGCACTGATATTTCAGAAGCTGATCTTCAAGGGCAAATCATCACCATTCATCATGGAACTTCCTGAGTATCAGACGCCCACATTTCATGGTTCAGTGATACATACATGGGAACGGGGAGTGCTGTTCTTGAAAAAGGCAGGAACTTATCTCCTATTTGGTGCTGTTCTTCTCTGGTTCATCTCAAAGATGGGGCCTGGAGGATATGATGTTCCCATTGCTGAGTCATATGCAGGCATTCTGGGCAATGCAATTGCACCACTGTTTGTCCCCTTGGGCTTCGACTGGACAATTGTGACCGCACTGATCTTTGGGTTCTTTGCAAAGGAGATTGTTGTTGAATCACTGAGTATAATTTATTCAGTGAATGGTGCAGCTGCAATAAGACTGCAATTGCTTGGCCTGATGACACCAGTCACAGCATTCGCCTTGATGATTTTTGTCTTGCTCTACACGCCGTGTATTGCGGCCATCGGAACAATTAGAAAAGAGACTAATTCGTGGAAGTGGGCAATGGTATCAGTCGTGTATCAGGTTGGTCTAGCATATTCAATGGCATTTCTTGTCGTTGCTGTAGGAGGACTCATATTCTAGGGTGATGTTATGTTCGAAGAGATAAGAGAACATTATCGTATTGTGTTCGTCAATGTCGTCCTGAACTCGATTGCTTTTGCGCTTGCTGGGGTCCTGCAGACACTCAATGCTATCATGGGTTACAGTATTGCATTCGTTGGCAATAACCTACTTGAAGGACTTGTACTTGTTCTCGTAGCTTTTGTCTTCATGCATGGTGTCAAATGCTTTGTCAAGGGACAGGGTGTTGATGGATATGCTTTAGCTGTTGCAGGCGCATTGCTAGTGACCATTCTTTTTTTGCTGCATATTATTATACTAGCAACCAATGCACTGGGTTTTGCACTAGGATTAGAAGACTGGGCAGAATGGCAACTCGCTCAAGACCTCAATGCATCAATCTGGCTGTTTCCCTTTGCTCTTCCAATTATCAGATTCTATAGAATGCAAAGGCCAAAAAAGACCAATTAAGAAAGATTATATTTAGACATGTCTAAATCTGATTCGGCTAAAATGGGGTGCCTTGAAACATGGAGATTCGAACGCGTAAAGACTATCAGACTGATGACATCATGCGACTAATTGAAGTACCAAAAGGCACAAAATGCAGAATGATTGGGATTGCTGATGAAGGGCGAAACAGGCCCCCCAATGCCCCACCCATCACGGACTTTGGTTGCAGTCCTAATGCAGAAGAGCACCACACAAGAGCGGTTGTAAAACGCCTATGCGATCTAGGACTAACACCAGGAATCGTACTCACAAAGATGGAAGGTCAGGGGAGAGGGCCTGTTGTTATCATGGTTCGAGGCACAAAGTTGGCTCTCGGTTATGGTGTTGCAAGCAAGATACTCGTGGTGCCTGAGAGTCAGATGTAATGGAGCATAATCACATGTTCAAGAAGATATTACAACTCATCTCCGAAAATAGAATGATAAGCAAGGCACAGCTAGCAAGAGTTATTGGAATATCCAAAGAAACCCTCGAAGATATTCTCACTATGCTCGCTGATAGGGGATATTTAAGAGTTGAGAGACCAACCTCTTGTGACACTGCACAATGCTCTGGATGTCCTCATGCCAGTCATTGTAGTGATCCCAATGAGGGAATAACATATTATACTATTACAGAACAAGGAACACGCTACGGAGCTGAGTGAGGCGATCCGAATGACTCTGAGCAAGGCACTTGAAATGTATGTAAAGGTAATCCATAAGTTGGAATGCGAACAGGGCAAGGGCAAGGCCACCTCTGTCACCGAGATTGCTGAAGAGATGGATGTGAAACCTCCCAGTGTGACTGATGCTTTGCAGAGACTGGACAAGCTTGGCATGGTGAAATATGAGAAGTATCATGGTGTCAGACTGACTAAGAAAGGCAAAAAAGTGGCGCAAGCACTCGCCTGCAGATATGAAACCTTAAGGGACTTTCTTGTGCTTCTTGGAGTACCAGAAGAAATCGCCTCTGCGGATGCATGCGAGATCGAACATTTGGCCAATTCTGAAACTGTTAGACGATTGACTATGTTTGTTCATTTTATGAAAAATAGTGGTCAGAGTGATAAATGGATGGAGCAGTTTCAAGAGTTCATGAAGTCTGAAGTGCCGCCCAAGGATTGCGAGTGATTAGATTGATCTGTTGACATGAAAACGCAGAATGACTGACCAAATAATTGTCCAAAATTGAAGTTCCACTCAAGTCATGGTGTTTCGAAGAGTTTAAATTCAAATTGTTCAATGGAAATATGCCGCCCAATCAAAAGAATAGGATAGATGATACTCCATATGTAAGACCGATAACTTTATAAAGGTTGTTTTGCATATAAAGTTAGCGGAATCCAATGGGGCTTTGGTCAGTATAGTCATCAGCACAGTATATTTCTACAATGACAGCATTTTTCGATCAGACCAGAGTATCGAAGGATTTTGCGAAACTCACGGGAGAGGTAATGAGAAAGTTGGCAACCAAAAGTAAAGCAAGTCGCAGACATACCAAGAAGGTTCAGGATGAGCGGTTCACATGCCCAGAGTGTGGTGGAGCCGACATCGTTAGGGATATTGAGAAAGGGGAGATGATATGCGCCACCTGTGGTCTAGTCATAAGTGACCATAGAATTGACACTGGTCCAGAGTGGAGGGCATTCACTTCTGATGAAAGAGATGCGCGCTCAAGAGCGGGAGCTCCTACTAATTATACAATCCATGATAAAGGGCTTAGCACCATGATTGACTGGCGAGACCATGACTCGCAAGGTAAGAGATTCAGTGCTAAGCGAAGATCAGAGATATACAGGCTTAGAAAATGGCAGATACGTACACGAGTACACAGTTCAGTTGACAGGAACCTTGCACAGGCAATGACAGAACTTGACAGGCTAGCATCACAACTTGGACTCACCAAGTCGATAAAGGAGCAGGCCGCACTACTATATAGGAAGTTGATTGTGAGACGACTTGCTAGAAGTAGGTCAATTGATGCAATGGTTGGAGCTGCAATTTACGCAGCATGTCGTTTGGCCAGAGCGCCACGTTCACTTGAAGAGATTGCTAGGCATTCACGAGTGAGCAAGAAGAAGATCGGACAGCACTACAGACTGCTTGTAGAGAAACTCAAATTGAGAATGCCGATTTCCGATCCAGCTAACTATGTGCCTAGATTCATCACTCAGTTGGGACTTCCAGGTTCAGTTCAGAGAAAGGTCCTTGAGATTCTCGAAGAGGCAAAGAAGAATCGTAGTCTGGTCACAGGCCGAGATCCAAGGGGCCTTGCAGCTGCAGCAATTTACATCGCATCAATACTGCTTGACCACCGAGTGACTCAGAGAGACATTGCAATGGCAGCTGGAGTCACAGAAGTAACTGTTCGGAACAGGTACAAAGAGCTAGTTCAGAAACTGGGCATCACCATGACTCCATAGGTGATGCGCCTCTCTCCCTTCTTTTTTCAGTCCTCATTATCAAGAGCCTTGAAAAACTCACGCGTCAGAAAGGCCCTATATTTAAAGCCGCCCCAACCTGAGTTCTCCATCAGTTCATCGACAGTGCTGAGAAGTTCTTCTTTACTCATCAACCGAACCGAATATATCTCATAAGTGTCAATCTCTTTCATGTTGCCGCTAATGGCATCAGCAAGAAACACAAGTGATCTCCAAGTGATGGCAGTGTCATTGCATATTACATCAAGGTGCACATCAAGCACAAATCTTCGAAGCTTCACATGCATGCCCGTTTCTTCATACATCTCACGAACAGCAGCTTCCTCAATAGACTCACCGGGATGTGCACCTCCCGATGGAGCACGAAATATGCCACTTTCTGCATAATCATGCTTTTGAATTACTACAAACTCTCCATCCATCCTGATGAAGCAGGTGATGTCATGATACCTGCCCTTTTTCGCACTACGTTTAACAAGATCGCATTCAAAGTCTAGAAAGTCAGCTGAGAATTGCAAATGCTTTGGTTGTCCGTATTTTGAAATTAATGCTCGAATCTCTTGCGGATCAAGGTCGTTCATTTTTCAGCCTAGAATTGTGGAGTATTGGTACCGAAAAAGCATTTTGAAAGAGGATTGATGGAAGATGAACTACTAGGTGGTAGATCAGGTTAACATTTGGTGCAATCCAGATCCATATGATGTTTTCGAGCCCATGTTCTGAGTTTCTCAACATCGACATCTTTATCCACGATTAACAGCATATCAAAATCACTAAGCAGGTTTTCGTTCTTACGAGCACGTGAACCAAAAAGAATTGCACTCGCATTTGAACTGAAGCAGAAGTGTATTCTTTTCGATAAAGATCTCGAAC
>JAJRWI010000026.1 GCA_024276825.1 archaeon | reverse complement strand
TTCTAGATTGTGTCCCCCAGTTGCTTTCTCATCAATGTATCCTTCCGAGAAGAGCTCCATCACAAATGCCATTGTCGTTCCAAAACTTATCGTGTCAATTCCATAAGCATCACAGTAGAAGTTTAACTCAGCAACATAGTGGGGATCGAAGACTCCTATGTTGGAACCACAACCAGCAATGGTTTCATACTCTGGACCATCAACGAGCACTTTCTTGCCTGCAAATGGTCCTGTCTTTGGAACAAAGCCCTCTATGCAATGAGAGCAGTTTATCGCACAGGGTCTCCAGCAACCATCCCAGCCTTTGCCGGTGTTTGTGAATGTCTTTTCCCAGACATCTCCAAACAACTTCTTGGCTTCAGGATCGCCACCAGTCCTGAAGTTTCGTGTTGGCAGGAGATCGAACTCATCCATTATGCTTGGTAGATGAGCTGTACCGATGACTCTCATTCTATTCTGTTTGGGATCAAGCTCAATAATCTCTTTACTGTGCTCCCTTGCAACTTGAAGCAGTTCATCTCTATCTGCAGGGTTGTTGAGATCAAGACTTAGCTTTTGTTTCTTGGCAACAAGGGCCTTGATGCGTTTGTGCCAGAATACAGTGCCTATGCCTCCTCTACCGGCCTGCTTGTACCTTATGTGATCTCTCTTGTTATCCCACCATGAGAAGTTCAAACACGCCATGTATGCATGCTCTGCGCCAACTCCCGTAGAAACCACTGAGATATCCCTACCACCAGATTCAGTGTGGCGTTCAGTGAGCACCTGTGTTATCTCATAAGCAGTCTTGGGGAGATCGGTGGCATCATGAATCTCAATCTTCCCAGTATCACCGTCGATAAAGATGTAAATGTCCTTTTCTGCAATGCCCTGAATCTCCATTGCATCAAAACCAGCAGCCTTCAGATTGGGCCCGAAATAGCCTCCCACATTACTGTCAATAGGAATACCAGTCAGAGGTGATATGCTGGTGACTATGGACTTTCCAGCTCCTGGATACAGCGAGGTTGCACCGAGAGGCCCTGCAGCAATGCAGATCTCATTCTCTGGATCATCCCACTTTACAATCTTGTCTTTGGGAAGACTGTTCCACATCAACCACAGATCGAAACCCTTGCCTCCAGTAAAGGTTTCTTTCATCTTTTCGTCCACAGGCTTGATCTTTATCTCTAAATTGCTTAGATTGAAATACAATGTTTGATTTGCATATCCCTTCTCAAGCCGTGGAATATCATATTTGAATTCCTTAAGCATGACCATTCTCTCCTGTTCTTATGTGAATGGAATTGACGAGCCAGTTGCGGCGCATGTTACTTTTGAGTCTTACCTTCTTTACTATTAATGAAAAGACTCTTGTTGAATATGCAACTGTCGGTGCACATATAAAGAAGTAGCCCAGCGAACTCCTTGTCATCACGCAAGTATTGAGAGGCGACCACCTTGCAAGACACCATGTCCATCCTTGAACAGCATCTTAATGATGCAAACCTTCTGAAGCTGTTGAAAATTCGCTCAAAACGGGTCCATGATTTCATTGCAAGAGCAATAGAACTATGCGAGCCCATGAAGGTGTTCATCTGTGATGACAGCGAGATGGATGTTGAGTACATCAGGCGAACTGCCATTGCTCGCGGTGAGGAGACCGAACTTACAAATCCTAATCACACCGTTCATTTTGATGGCTACTTTGATCAAGCGCGCGATAAAGAGCGAACCATGTATCTCGTGCCTAAGGGCGAATCGCTGGGTGAGCATTTACTTCAGATGGACAGAGACGAGGGTCTCAAACTTGTCAAACAGAGAATGAAGGGTAGCATGAGAAATAAAAAAATGGTTGTAAGATTCTTTGTGCTTGGACCTGTTAACTCAGTCTTTTCAATTCCTGCTGTTCAGATCACAGACTCCTTCTATGTGGCGCACAGCGAAGATCTTCTCTATCGCCGTGGTTATGACTATTTCAAATACTTGCCCGATGACAAAGAAGTATTCTGGATGCTTCATTCCTCAGGAAAACTCATTCATGCCACAAGTATTGACTGGCAGAGACGTGGAGTTGCCATCGATTATTCAACAAACACCGTCTACAGCTATAACACACAGTATGCTGGCAACTCAATTGGTCTGAAAAAACTTGCACTTCGCCTTGCTATCAGAAAGGCACATCGTGAAGGTTGGCTTGCAGAGCATATGTTTTTGATGGCAGTCCATGGCCCTAGTGGAAGAAAGACCTATTTGACTGGAGCCTTTCCATCTGGGTGCGGCAAGACAAGTACGGCTATGATTCAAGGGGCAAGTATTGTTGGAGATGATATATCCTATATTAAGAATATTGATGGATTAGCCAGAGCTGTAAATGTAGAGAAAGGCATCTTCGGAATAATTCGTTCGGTGAATGAAAAAGACGATCCTGTGATTTGGAAAGTTCTTCATAGCGATCAACCTGTGATATTCTCTAATGTGTTGGTTCATGAGGGTGTGCCTTATTGGCTGGGCGATGGTAGACCAATTCCAGAGAGAGGAATCAATCATTCTGGTGCCTGGTTTAAGGGAAAACTCGATGAGAATGGAGAGGAAATCCTGCATGCTCATAAAAATGCTCGCTATACAATTGCCCTAGAAGGTCTGCCCAACTTGGATGATGCATGGGATGATCCGCAAGGCGTGGTTGTAGGTGCATTCATCTATGGAGGACGAGATCCAAACACTTGGGTCCCAGTCCAAGAGGCTTTTGACTGGCATCATGGAATTGTCACAATGGGTGCAAGTCTGGAATCACTCACAACTTCAGCAACACTCGGACCCAGCGGCATAAGAAAATTCAACCCATTCTCAAATATGGACTTCATGTCTATCCCGTTAGGTGACTACATCCAGAATCATCTTAGATTTGCTGCTGAACTTAAACAAGTGCCAAAGATCTATAGTGTCAATTATTTTCTTCAAGATGATAATGGCAATTACTTGAATGGCAAAGAAGACAAGAGAGTCTGGCTGCAATGGATGGACTTGCGAATTCATGGGGAGGTCAATGCCATCGAAACTCCAACAGGTCTAATTCCCCAGTATAGTGACTTGGCAGAATTATTCAAGTTATATCTTGGAAAGGACTATTCTTATGAAGAATATGTGGAACAGTTCACTGTTAGGATACCTGAACATTTAGCAAAAGTGAAGAGAATGCTAGATGAATATAATAATCTACAAAATGCTGTTCCTAAAGAGGTATTCAAGATTCTTGAAGAGCAAAATATGAGATTGCTTCAGGCATGTGATCAATTTGGAGACTATGTTTCTCCAGACGATTTAATTCAATAATCATTACTACAATTAACGTAATGTTTGTTCAATAGGAAAAATGCATGGATTGATGCATGAACCTATCAATAAATGTACGGTTTACATTCATGCATGGTTAATTTCTTGAATGAATTCGACTCAGTAGAAATATAGGCGTTTGCTTTCTCAAAGAGCTAAGTTTCAGAATGTAATATGTATTGATGATTAGCGATTTGTTACACTGAATTAGTGTAATATGTCGGAATCCTATCATCAACAAACCAGAGCTCCGAATGTAAAACTCATCTTTGATAGGAGGTAAAAGCTTGTGAGCAAAGAATTGCACTCCCCAACATCAAGTTTTGCGATGGAAATCGCATCAATACCAGGTGGGGAAGATATAAGAAAATGTATTCAATGTGGAATCTGCAGCGCGACATGTTCCGTTGCATCAGTCGTTGATAAATATCGCCCTCGTAAACTCATACAAAAGATCCTAATTGGTGAGAGAAACGAGGTCCTAAAGGATGATTTACCTTGGTTATGCATGATGTGCAGAACTTGCGAAGACAGATGTCAAGAAGGTGCGAGTCCAGTAGACATTTTCCATGTTGTACGACAATTGGCTGTTAAGGAGGGCTACATCCCTGATGCCTTTAAGCAGGCAACAAAAACGGTCCTCTTGGATGGGTGGATGTTGGAAGATGCTTATTCTGATTTTATTGAGGAAGACCGTGAGAACTTGAATCTTGACACTAACTTAGAATGGAATGAAGAATTTACTAGACGTCTGATGTCCAAGTATTTCAAGGGGGTCATCTAAGCAATGAAAGAATATTTCTATTATCCCGGATGTACATCTCCAGTAAGACTGCCTCAATATGAAGCCTCCACAATTGCGGTCTTGGACAAATTGGGAATCAAACTGTCCTATCTACACAATGCAAACTGTTGTGGGGCTCAATATGTGGAGTCCTTAAGTCCAAATGCTTTTGTTGCAATGTCTGGAAGAATTCTTGCCTTAGCTGAGAAGTTTGAAAAGGATATCTGTGTGACTTGTGGTGCCTGCAACCACTCATTGAAGCATGCAAAGCATGAGCTTGACAATAATAAAGAATTAAGAATTGAAATCAACTCTCTTCTGAAAGAAGAGGATTTGGAATACACAGGTGCTGCTAAAGTTGTTCATCTCATTCAGATCCTAAGAGATGATGTGGGTATTGAAAAGATCAAAGATGCAGTTGTCAGGCCCTTTGACCCAAGTCTGGTTCTAGCAACTCATTACGGGTGTCACCTGACCCGTCCTTGGGAGTTAGCCCAGATTGATGATCCAGAAAATCCAATGATAATGGACCATATGATTGAAGCATTGGGTGCTACTGTAGTTCAATATCCCGAGAAAACTCGATGTTGTGGAGGTCCGCTGTTAGCAATGGATCCCGAGGCCTCCAATCGGATAGGATTGGAGAAGATAGAAAATGTTCGGTCTGTTGGTGGACAAGGCATTGTCACTGCCTGCGGCTTCTGTGATATTCAATTAGCACAAGTTCAATTTGGTGGCGATCTAAAATCAGAGGATAGAATCCCAGTTTTGCAATTGCCCCAACTAATGGGGATTGCATTCGGTATTGATGAAGAAACACTGGGTCTTGACTTGAATAAAATCAGCCCCGAACCTATCATTAACGCTCTACAGGAGGTAAAATGTTGACTGTCGAAAAAAGTGCCCAGAAGATCAGCAGTGTAAAAATGGGAGATCCAGGTAGTGCGCTCGTTGTGGGTGGCGGAGTGGCCGGAATGCAAGCTGCTCTGGACATAGCAAATCAAGGATTCAAGGTCTTTCTTGTTGAAAAGACCTCTAGCATTGGCGGAAAAATGGCAATGCTGGACAAGACATTTCCCACTCTTGACTGCAGTGCCTGTATATTGACACCAAAATTGAGTGAAGTCGCTCATCATCCAAATATAGAACTATTGACATATTCTGAAGTAAAAGACATCAAGGGGAAAGCGGGCGATTTTAAAGTCAAAGTGTTGAAGAAAGCACGATATGTTGATCTGGAAAAATGTTCTGGTTGTGGTGACTGCGTCCCAGTATGTCCCACAGAAGTCCCAAACGAGTTTGACCAAGGACTAGGATTTAGAAAGGCCATCTATGTTCCGTTCCCACAAGCAACACCAAATACTCATACCATTGATAAGCGCGGACATCCTGCATGCAGAATCAATTGTCCTGCTCATGTTAATGGTCAGGGCTTTTTGGCATTAATTCGAGAACACAAATATGATGATGCTCTTGAGATTGTAAGAAGATCGATTCCATTCCCTGGGACTCTGGGCCGTGTTTGTCCTGCCCCCTGTGAAGAGAAATGTGAACGAGGTCTAATTGATAATCCAATTAACATCCGAGACAGTCACAGATGGCTTGCTGATTATGAGCGTGAACAGGGAACTTACACTCCCACACCAGTCAAGCCCGATAAGAAAAAGAAGGTTGCTGTTATTGGAGCTGGTCCTGCAGGTATTGCATGTGCCGAGAAACTGGCCAAGCTAGGATATCCAGTGACAGTCTTCGAGGCAAGAGAGAAACCTGGCGGATTGCTCCGATATGGCATTCCTGAGTATCGTCTACCACGAGAAATTCTGGATGAAGAGATCTCCATGGTTGAAGATTTGGGTGTAAAATTCAAATTCAATAAGAAGATCAGGTCTGTAGAGAGCCTCTTGGAAAAGGGATTCAGTGCAGTGTTTCTAGGAATTGGCGCTCCAGTTTCAAGCCGTCTAAAGGTTGATGGTGAGGATGCCGAGGGAGTCTTTCATGCGCTTGAGTTTCTGGATCGAGTGAATAGTGGCGAAAAAGTTGAAGTTGGCAACTATGTTGCGGTCATTGGAGGAGGTAATGCGGCAATTGATGCAGCTCGAGTAGCCAAGCGCCTAGGAGCCTATAAGGTATTCATCATTTATAGAAGGTCTCGTGCAGAGATGCCTGCTATCAAGAGCGAGATTAGTGATGCTGAGGATGAGGGTATTGAACTGGTCCTACTCGCAAACCCTGTTGAGATCCTGACCATGAAGAACAAAGTGGCTGGCATCAAATGTATCAGAATGCGACTTGGCGAACCTGATGAATCAGGACGTAGACGTCCAATTCCAATTCCTGATTCAGAATTTACCATCCAACTTGATAATGTCATAATTGCAATAGGACAACGCGTTGGTGAGGATGGTCCTCATACTGAATTGAAAACGACATCCTGGGGAACGCCTGTGGTCGATCCAATAACATATCAGACAAGTAATCCCTGCGTGTTTGCTGGTGGTGATGTGGTTACTGGTGGTGGCCTTGTGGTTGACGCTGTTGCGCATGGTCATGAGGCTGCTGAGTCAATACATCGATTCTTGCAGGGCCAAGATATGTTTGAAGGA
The DNA here is from genome assembly GCA_024276825.1 of archaeon. Taxonomy (GTDB): domain Archaea; phylum Asgardarchaeota; class Thorarchaeia; order Thorarchaeales; family Thorarchaeaceae; genus JAJRWI01. The sequence goes on along the minus strand of JAJRWI010000026.1, from coordinate 36,504 downwards.
AGACCAGTGGAATTCAAAGAGATTCCCTCTGAAGATATTCCAAAGGCAAGATTTCCCAAGCAAGAGAAAGTGCATCCAAAGAAATTGAAGCCAACAATAAGAGTTGATTCATTCAAAGAAATTGAGCAAGGCTATAGCGAAGAAGAGGTGCTGGAAGAGGCCGGTCGCTGCATAGAATGCGGTATTTGTTGTGAGTGCGAGCAATGTGTAAAAGCCTGTACACGCGAGGCAATCGATCACTCAATGAATGATGAAGTCGTTGAACTGAACGTTGGCGCGATTGTGATTGCAACCGGATACAAACTGTTCGATGTGAGCAGGTATGAACGCCTTGGCTTTGGTATACATTATAATGTCATTCATGCAATGCAGTTCGAACGTTTGATCAATGCGGCTGGACCAACACATGGACATCTCGTGCGTCTCTCAGACGGAAAGGTCCCTAAGTCAATTGCATTTGTTCAATGCGTTGGTTCTAGAGATGTAAAGATGGGCGTACCTTATTGCTCGCGTATATGCTGCATGTATGCAATCAAAAACGCTGTCATGGCAAAAGAACATCATCCTGACATTGATGTCACAATCTATTACACGGATGTGAGGTCTTTTGGAAAGGGCTTCGAAGAGTTCTATCAAATGGCAAAAAGACGGTTTGGTGTGCATTTCATAAGAGGGCGAGTTGGTCAGATAGATGAAGATCCTCATACACAAGATCTCATTGTGAGTTATGAGGACATTGTGAATGACAGACTTGGAGAGGCAAGACATGACATGGTGATCCTAAGCCCAGGAATAATACCTGCAGAAGGACTTGAGCCATTCATGAAGGGATTGAACTTGAGATTATACGAGGATGGATATATTCAAGTCTTAGACCAATTCGTTGATCCTGTAGATTCGAGTGTCAAAGGAGTATATGTGTGTGGATGCAGTGATAGTCCAAAAGACATTCCTGACAGTGTAACTGCCGGCAGTGCAGCAGCAATGCATGCCACAATTGTTCTGTCAAAGGAGCGTGAATGAGATGTCAGATGCTGAAGAACCAAGAATTGGAGTATTCATCTGCCATTGCGGTCATAATATTGCTGGAACTGTAGATGTTAAGAAAGTAGCCAAGGTTGCTGCAGAGTTTCCGCATGTGGTCTTCTCAACTGATGAGATGTTCATGTGTGCTGATTCGGGTCAACAATTAATAAAAGACAAAGTGAAAGAATACAACCTTAATCGGGTTGTTGTTGCAAGTTGTAGTCCCAGAATGCATGAGCCAACATTTAGAAAAGTCGTTGAAGAGGCTGGTCTTAACAGATATCTGTATGAACAAGCAAATCTTCGAGAGCATGTCAGCTGGTGTCATATGAGGGAGCCCGGCGCCGCAACAGAAAAGGCAATAGATCTAGTAAGAATGTCAGTGGCTAGGGCAGCGAGGCTAGAAGCACTTCCACTGAAGACTGTGAAGGTTGAGCCAAGAACATTGATTGTAGGTGCTGGAATTGCTGGACTAAGGGCAGCACTTGATATTGCTAACAGAGGGTTTGAAGTTGTTCTGGTTGACAAAGACAGTGAACTGGGTGGCCATGTCAGACATTGGACTCATATGTTTCCAGATGATAAGAGTGGTCCTGAAGTTCTTAATCCAATGATCGAAAAGGCCAGAAAACACAAACGAATAACAATACTGACGGGCTCAAAAGTTCGTGAGTTTGATGGTTATATTGGCAACTTCAAGGCTACAATTGAGAACATCAAGACTGGCGACCAGAAAGAGTTTGATATTGGAGCAGTCATCGTGACTACTGGTTTTACTCCCTTCAAACCATACGGGTACTTTGGTTATGGGGAGCATCCTGACATCGTCACTCTTGCTGAATTACAAATGATGCCCCCACGAAAAGACCTTCTAAAGCCCAGTGATAAAACAAAAGCAAAGAAAATTGCATTCATTGGATGCGTGGGTTCGCGTGAGTATGGCAAAAAGGGACATGAACACTGTTCACGATATTGCTGCTCTGCAGTTGCTAAGGCTGCATCAGACTTGCGTGATAAAATGGATGAAGTTCTAATTCTATACAAGAGCATTCGAACATATGGCAAGGGGCATGAAGATATTCATCGATTAGCTCGATCAAAGTTCGTTATATTCTCAAGATACCCGATTGAGAAAGAACCCACGGTAGAGATTATCGATGGCAAAATTACAATCAAATGGGAGGATGTATTTGCAGATGAGGAATTAATTTTCCAGCCTGACATCCTTGTCTTGGCTACTGCAATGATTCCTCCAGAAGATATTGAGGAGACCGCCAAGCTGTTTAGTTTGACAAGAAGCGCTGATGGGTTCTTTAATCCAGAGCACATCAAACTTGCTCCTGTCACAACACATACTGCAGGAATTATGATTGCTGGAACAGCACAGGCTGCAAAGAATGCCTCTGAGTCTGTTATTGATGCAAGCGGAGCGGCCGCTAAAGCAGTAGCCTTGATGGCAAGGGGCGAAGTGGAGATTGAATCGACTGTTTCTCATGTGCTTTCTGACCTCTGCTCATCTTGCCACACATGTATCACTGCATGTCCATATGGTGCAATCTCAATGGATGAATCACATGATCCACCAGTAGCCCTTGTTACTGAAGCCAAATGTCATGGCTGCGGTACATGTGCTGCGGCTTGTCCAAGTAATGCAATTGTCATGATGCATTCAACAGACGATCAGATCATATCAATGATACAAGCATATCTCAGCCCTATGACTGAGAGTGAAGGAGGTAGCGTGCAATGAGCACAGAAGCTCAAACACAAACAACTGAGAAAGAATGGGAACCCAAGATACTGGCCTTTTGCTGCAACTGGTGCAGCTACGCTGGAGCAGATCTGGCAGGAACTAGCCGAATTCAATATCCACCAAATGCAAGAATTATACGAGTGAATTGCACAGGCAGAATTGACATTGAATTTATTCTTGCCGCATTAGACCTTGGTGCTGATGGAGTCCTAGTTTCTGGTTGTCATCCAGGTGATTGCCATTATACTTCAGGAAATCTAAAGATGAGAGCCAGATGGGCCCTTTTCGAAAAAGCCATTGAGCAAGCGGGAATAGATCCACGAAGAATTAGATTGCAGTGGGCAAGCGCATCAGAGGCCCAGATTTTTGCAGATGGTGTTAGAACACTTGTTGAGCAAGTAAAGGAAGCTGGTCCTATCAGGAGGTCCTGGGAATGAAACATTATACTGATTTCTTCTATCAAAATAGACGTGAAACTGAAAAGCAAAGGACTAGAATACTTGGGCTTTTGAAGGATGAAAAATTATCAGTGTCGCAAATCGCATCGAAATTGAATCTGGACAAGCCTCTCGTTCTATGGAATTTGCTGGGTATGCTTAGGTGGGGCCAGGTTGATATCCATGAGAGTGAACAAGAACTAATCTTTGCATCAAAGGAGGAATGATTTTGACCGAGCAGGTTTCTATTGCATTAGGACAAGGTTCAAGTTGTTGGGGATGTTTTCAGAGTCTTATTGATATTCATCTAAAACTCGCTGATGTTTTACCACTACTTGATATCAAGTATTGGCAAGCTGTGGTTGATTACAAGCTCAGCGATCTTGAATCATATCCCGACAAATCAATTGCTGTTGGTGTCTATGAAGGGATGGCTAGAACTGAAGAAGATGTTCATCTTCTGAAGACATTGAGAGCCAAGTGCAAGATTCTCATTGCTTTTGGTACATGCTCATGCTTCGGTGGAATTCCTGGCATGGCCAACTTCTATGATATTGAGGATTGCTATGATGTCAAGTTTCGCAACAACAAGACATTCAGTGATGGCGAAGTTCCTAGCGAGAATGTTCCCCCCATTGAATCGATTGTTCGACCAAACCGTCATTATGTCGATTTTGATGTATATTTGCCAGGTTGCCCGCCAACCTCCTCACTAATTCTCACAGCTCTCACTTCATTGATTGAGGGCAAGGAGATCGAACTACCCCCTCATACGGTCTGCCATTATTGCTCTCGAGAAAAGAAAGAAACACCAGTTCCCGAGATTTTAAGACCCTTCAAGGGCAATGCGGATCCTGATAGATGTCTTTTGGAACAAGGATACATCTGTCTGGGCTCTGCTACGTGGGGGCTATGTGAGGGCCAATGTGTGAACAAGGGGGTGACTTGTCGAGGATGTTTTGGGCCGCCTCCACCAATCACTCAAGACCATGGTGCAGCATCAATCTCAATGCTTGGCTCATATGCACCATTACTTCCAGATGAATTAAAAGAACAAGTCCCGGATCCAATTGGCTACTTCTGGAGATTCGACTATCCATCAAGCCATCTGGGCAATATGCGGATAAAGCGGGAGGATGCAAAGAATGCCAAATGATAAAGTGATCAGAGTAGACCCAGTCACTCGTCTTGAAGGACATGGAGCACTTACCATCAAACTTGGCTCGGATGGTAAGGTGAAAGATGTGCAATTTAATGTGGGTTCAACCAGATTCTTTGAGAAGTTTCTTGAGGGACGTCCAATGGAGGAGGCCCCAAGAATCACTCCGAGAATCTGCGGTATTTGTCCTATTCCACATCATCTTGCCTCAGTAAAGGCTGTTGAAGCGGCTTGGGATGTGACTCCACCTCCTGCTGCTGTCAAACTTCGACGTTTGTTGATTGAGGCCAAGCAACTCTCAAGTCATGCAATTCATTTCTATGCACTTGCAGCACCAGACTTTGTCTTTGGACCATTTGCAGATCCTTCAGTGAGAAATGTTGCTGCGGTCCTGAAGCACTTGCCCGATGTGGCAGTTCAAGCAATCAAGCTGATGGAATTTGGTCAGGAGCTCTGTAGAACTGTGGGAGCAAAGGCCATTCATCCGACAACTGCCATTCCAGGTGGGATGCTGTCACCCTTGAAGGAGGATGAACGTGATGAATGGTTAAAGAAAGTCCCAGAGATGCTTGAAAACATCAATAAGACCGTCGAGTTAGCAAAGAATGTTGTTAACATGTATATCGATGTGGTGACCAAAGTTGCTGTGACTCCCACATACTACATTGGCCTTGTGAATGATGGCAAGCTGGATATTTATGATGGCAAGGTTCGAGTAATGGATCCAGATGGAAAGACCGTTGCTGAATTTGAACCCAAGGACTACACAAACTACTATGGCGAACACATTCCAGGACATTCTTACGCTACTCACATCTATTACAAGCCTGCTGGTTATCCGGATGGCATCTGGCGGGCAAATACACTAGCAAGATGTAATGTGGCTGATGAAATGGCTACCCCTCTCGCAAATGAAGCACTTAAGGAGATGCGTGAAGTTGTTGGACGCCCAAGCCATCACACATTTGCCTATCATTGGGCCAGAATTATAGAGATGGTTCAGGCAGCAGAATGGATCAAGACTCTGCTTGAGGATCCCGAGATTGTAAGCACTGATGTAAAACTCTCAGATGTCGAGCCTAAGGCTGGCAATGGCGTGGGAATCGTTGAAGCCCCACGAGGAACACTTCTACATAACTACGAGTGCGACGAGAAAGGAATCATCACAAAAGCAAACCTGATTGTTGCTACTAACAACAACATTGCAGGAATTGAAAAGTCCCTCATGGATGCAGCACGATTCGTGTTTGAACAGAAGGGACATGAAAAACTCAAACTACCAGATCCACTGGTGAAGACGTAAACAGGAGGATTATAAACAAAACAAACAAGGTGTAAATAATGACTGACGAAATTCCGGAAGGCCTGCTCAACCTCCTCGAGATGGTTGTGCGGTGCTATGACTGCTGACTATCATGCGCTGCTCATCTTGTCATTGTTGATGATGAGGGGCGCGAGTTGGCACGGAAGGAGATGGTGACTGGCGGCGGATGAAGGTGTGGCTTAAAGTGAAGGGCCACGCTGGACAACCTTGCACGGGTGCGTCATCGCACTCTCCTTCCTTCCCTTTCTGTTTTCAATACAGCTTAATTCTAATTACTGTTGACCATTCATTGTGAATTGGACAAAGTTTGACATTTTGGTCCTGTCCGCCCACGAGCAGCAGTGTGCATGTTTCAGGCTATTGTTTCCGATGAGACCATTTACACTCCTCACAATTATTTAGTGATTTTGTGAGAGTATTACTCGCAATTCATAATTCAACAATATTCATGCATTCAAATGTCAGATGGAAAAGGCATGATAGCAGGACAGTCTTATTCCTAAGTCGATACAAAGGGAACGCAAATATATTTTGAAATCGCGCTTTCTTCAGGTCTATGAATGCGAATTTTGCATTTCACACATGAAATAGAATGCGACAATATTTAAGCGTTCCAATTAATGACAAAAGCTTATATTCATTAACAACCAATTATGTGGATGAATAGAGGGATTAAGCCCTTTATATCAGCACCATGCAATCTTTGGAAAGGATTCACATTATCACTTAATGCATGGATTACAGCAGATGATCATGACACGAAGAATAGAAGTAAGTCAATCATTGGTACAAGACTAATGAAGCGCCTTGTATCTGAAGGTAATGTGTAACTTCGCAAGGGCTGCTTTGGTGATAAAGGAGAAAAAAGACGCCATGACGCGTGAACTCCATTCACCATCTTCTTCTTTTGCTTTAGAAATATCTCTATTTCCAAATGGCGAGGACATTAAGAAATGCATACAATGTGGAATTTGTAGTGCGACATGTCCAGTTGCATTTGCATCAAACATCTTTCGGCCACGTAAACTTATACAGTGGATTCTGATTGGCAAGCGCGAAGAAGTTCTGAAAAGCGACATTCCTTGGTTTTGTATGACTTGTCGTACTTGTGAAGAAAGATGTCAAGAAGGTGTCAGTCCCGCTGAGATCTTTCAAGCTGTGCGTCATTTAGCAATTAGTGAGGGCTATGCTCCTGAGGCGTTCAAGAAGATGGTGGACATTATATTGACTGATGGTTGGATGCTGAAGGATGCATTTTCTGACTTTATAGAAGATGACAGAGAGGCACTTGGTCTTGATAGAGATCTGCACTGGAACAATGAGTTCGTAAAGATGGTTAAGAAAAAGTATTTCGACGGTGAAGAATGATGGAAAAGCCTGATGTTCAACCATATAGGGGTGATTTTCCTGTAACTGATGAAGAAATCAATCTCAATTTCAAATATGAAGTCAGCAATCATTTTGGAGGAGAGGGACTTCTTAGGTGCTTAAAGTGCGGCGCATGCAGTGGCGGTTGTCCTGTAGGCTCGGTCATCGATTATCGTCCAAGAAGAGTGCTTGGAAAAGTCCTCCTAGGACTCAAGGAAGAGGTTTTATCAGGTCAATCAATTTGGCTGTGCGCTGCATGCTTCACTTGTGAGGAACGTTGTGTTCAGGAAGTCAATTTTACTGATGTGATTACTATACTTAGAAATCTGGCAAGTAAAGAGGGACATGCTGCTCAGGGCTATTTACAAATGGCAAAGACAGTGATTGCAAATGGGCGAGTAAGCAAGGCGACAACTCATGTGGGGAAACTTCGGGAAAAACTCGGACTGCCTCCGCTTCAAGAGCCCAATATGGAGCAATTACAGCAGATAGTCCATGCATCAGGCTTCATTGATATTCTTCAATATAATAAGGATGGTGAGTTGGAAGAATGAAAATGGCAATTGCCTGGGGATGCTTGATTCCAACTAGGAGATCCCTGATAGGATATGAGGCCGCTACTAGAAAAATCCTTGATGATTTGGACGTTGAAATAGCAGATGTCCCCAATGAAACCTGTTGTGCACCATTCTGGATGCAATCACTGGATATCACAACAAGTCTTGCAATGGCCGCTCGTAATCTTGCAAAAGCGGAAGAAATGGGCTTAGATCTCTTAACTCCCTGTAGTGGTTGTTTTCACTCGTACAAGCGTGTCAACTATGTATTGCAGAACTATCCTGAAGTCCATGAAAGGATAGACAGGATTCTTTCTAAGGCTGGCCTAAACTATGAGGGAAAAGTGGAGAGCAAGCATCTTGTAGACTTCCTATTTACAGACATAGGCCTCGATGAGATTAAAAAGCACATCTCAGTTGATTTGAGCGGACTTGAGATTGGACTTCGATATGGTTGTCACATGTTAAAGCCTCACGAACTTCTGAATATTGAATACTCAGAGAGACCTGTCTTTGCTGACTTGATTTTGGAGCTTATGGGAATCACCAGCAAATCCTACATTGGCAGATACAGATGTTGTGGTGGCCTATTACGTGGAATTCAGGATGAACTAGCTGATAGAATCTTACATGAGAGACTTGTTGATGCCTACAATGCTAATCTTGATGCATTGGTCACCGTTTGTTCATTATGTCATCTTCAACATGATATGGGTCAAAGAATTATCAAACGAAAGTATGGAATGGATAATCTGGAAATTCCGGTTATTCATTACCCTCAGCTTTTAGCCTTAGGTTTTGGACATTCTCCAGAGGAAATAGGACTGAAATATCATACAATTCCAACTGAAAAATTCATACAGAAAGCGATGAAAGTCGGGGGTGTCTAGATCATGGAGGATTCAAGAATTGGTGTCTTTGTTTGTCATTGTGGTCTTAATATTGCGGGCACAATAGATTGTGAAGCTGTGGCAAAATTTGCGAGCACTCTGCTTGGAGTTGTATATTCCACTGACCTTTTGTTTGCATGCTCTGATGATGGCCAAGATGCTATCCAGAAGGCAATAGTGGAGCATGACCTCAAGGGTGTTGTCGTGGCTAGTTGCACTCCACGAACTCACGAGCCAGTCTTTAGAAAATGCATTGAAGAGGCAGGATTGAACCGCTATTTGTATGACCAGGTCAATTTACGCGAGCATGTAAGCTGGTGTCACATGAATGAGCCTGACAGAGCTACTGCCAAGGCAATGGAACTTGTTGCAATGTCGGTTGAACGAGTGAAGCGTCTTCAACCGCTCTACCGTGATACTGTCAATGTGAATCCAAAAGTCGCTGTTATAGGTGCTGGTGTTGCTGGGATCTCCGCGGCTCTTGATCTTGCCAATGCTGGCTTTGAAACCTATTTAATTGAGAAAAGACCAACAATCGGCGGACAGATGGCACTTCTCGACAAGGTCTTCCCTCAGAATGACTGTGCCATATGCATTTTGGGCCCCATTATGGCCTCTGTTGGTCAACATCCCAAGATCAATCTCCTCACCTATAGCGAAGTTGATGATGTCGGGGGATTTGTCGGAAACTTCACCTTGAAGGTCAGACAGAAATCAAGATTCATCGATATTTCTAAATGCAATGGATGCAGTGAGTGCGAATCTGTCTGCCCTGTGACGGTTCCCAACGAATATGAATTTGGCATGGCACAACGCACAGCGATTTATAGACCCTTTCCTCAAGCAGTGCCCAATAAATATACTATTGACAAATTGGGCCATGCGTCGTGTAGGATTGCGTGTCCGGCTCATGTAAATGTGCAAGGGTTCATCCAACTTTTGCGAACTAAAAAATTCAATGAAGCGCTTGAACTCTACCGTGAGGCAACACCGTTTCCTGGCACTCTGGGTAGAGTCTGTACAGCACCTTGTGAGAATGAGTGTGAACGTGGAAAGTATGATGAGCCATTAAGCATTCGAAATCTTCATAGATTTCTTGCAGACAGAGAGATGAAGAGTGGGGTTTCTCCCGTTGAAACTCTTCCAATAGACAAGGAAGACAGAATTGCCATCATCGGAGCTGGTCCTGCAGGTTTAGCCTGTGCATATGAACTGGTGAGATTGGGCTATCCCGTCACTGTTTTTGAAGCTCGCAAGAAGGCTGGAGGTCTCCTGCAATATGGCATTCCCGAATATCGATTGCCCAGAAGCATTCTGAAGACTGAGATAGAGCGGGTTGAAGCTCTTGGAGTTGAAATAAAGAGGGGCTCTCGTGTAGAGTCCTTGGAACAGCTACAAGCTAAAGGATACAATGCCATCTTCATAGCAACTGGTGCTCCTTCTAGTAGGCGAATGGGAATTGAAGGCGAAAATGCGTCAGGTGTATTTTATGCACTTGATTTTCTGGATCATGTAAACAGCGGTAAGAAAGTCAGTTTGGGCGATAGAATTGTTGTTGTGGGTGGCGGCAGTGCCGCAATTGATGCAGCCAGAACTGCCCTTCGATTAGGACCCAAGAAAGTGACCATTGTTTATAGACGAACTAAGAGAGAAATGCCTGCAATTCCTGATGAGGTTGAGCAAGCTGAAAAAGAAGGAATCAAAATCCAATTTCTATCATCACCAATACAGATCCTAGAGAGTGATGGCAATGTTGTTGGAATCAAATGCATCAAGATGAAGCTTGGTGACATCGACGATACTGGAAGAAGACGGCCAGTTCCGATTCCAGACTCCGAGTTTAATATTAAGGCTGACACAATCATTATTGCAATTGGACAAGAGGTAAAGCCTACTGATCTGTTGAGTGAACTTGAGCTCACAAAATGGGGGACCGTCAAGGTAGATCCTCAGACGCTTCAAACTAGTAAAGAATCTGTCTTTGCAGGCGGAGATGTGGTTTCAGGCGGCACAACTGTTATTGAAGCTGTACGTGATGGAAAGAGGGCTGCAAAGGCAATTGATCTCCTCCTCAAAGGACATGATATATCGAAGGAACAGTTTGATGTTCTGAGACCAATAGTTTCAGTTCAAGTAGACGAAGTAAGAATGTCTAGAGAGCCACGGAGTTCTATGCCAAAACTCAGTATTGCAAAGAGAAAGAGCACTTTTGAAGAAGTGGAACTTGGCCTTAGTGAAAAGAAGGCTCTACTTGAAGCTGAGCGCTGCTTAAACTGTGCAATCTGCTGCGAATGCATGCAATGTACGACAGTGTGCGAGCCCGATGCAATTGATCATTCATTGGAAGATGAGATTCTTGATATCAATGTGGGAGCTATTATTGTTGCCACTGGATTCAAGATTCATGATCCACTTGCAACACGAGAGTTTGGCTATGGCACCTTTGATAATGTGATTACTAATGCACAGTTTGAGAGACTAACAAATGCCGCTGGACCAACACATGGCAAGATCAAGAGACCTTCAGATCAAGCAACTCCAAAGCGCATAGCTTTCATTCAATGCGTTGGCTCTCGCGATAGGCGATTTGATCGAGACTATTGCTGCTATATTGGATGCGAGAACTCTTTGAAGCAGGCCACTCAGATCAAGGAGAAATATCCTGATGCTGAGGTCGCAATCTATGCAATGGACATCCGTACCCATGGTCTTGGCTATGAAGCATTATATCACCGAGCGCGAGAAATGGGTGTTATCATAATAAAGGGGCGACCATCAGAGGTTGAAGAAGACCCAATCACAAAGAATCTGAAAGTATATGCTGAAGACCTATACACTGGTGAACGTCTTGAAACAACATATGATTTAGTAGTATTGGCCACAGCAATTGTTCCTCAAGATGACATGAAGAGCTTTGCAAGAATGATGAAACTGTCTACTGGTGAATATGGTTTCCTTCTAGAAGCGCATCCAAAACTTAGACCTGTTGACGCTTTCCAAGATGGAATCTTTCTTGCAGGTGCCTGTCTTGGGCCGATGGACATTCCTAAAGCTGTGGCCTATGGCAAGGCAGCTGCAGCGGGTGCACAGTCCCTGTTGGCTCCTGGCAAATTCCTGATTGAACCAACCTATGCTGAGATTGACACTGAATTATGCATGGACTGTGATCTATGCGTTGAGATATGTCCCTATAGTGCAATTCAAGGTTCAGGTGAGGAAAGAAAGGTCATGCATGAACTATGTCAGGGTTGTGGAACCTGTGCTGCGGCATGTCCTAAGAACGCAATCGATGTCAACCACTACCGACAGGAGCAAATTCTACCTCAGATAGAAGTGGCCGCAAAATTCATAGGAGGTGACTCAAAATGAGTAAGAAAAAGTTTGAGCCAAACATTGTTGCTTTTACTTGTAACTGGTGCTCGTATGGTGGGGCCGATTTAGCAGGAATCTCACGAATCCAATATCCTCCCAATGCAAAGGTAATACGACTCATGTGCTCAGGAAGAGTTGATCCTATTATGGTGCTTGAGGCCTTCAAGAATGGTGCAGATGGGGTCATAATCAGTGGCTGCCATATTGGTGATTGTCATTATGTCAGTGGGAATTACAGAACACAGATACGATATCAGGCACTTCGGTCCGCATTGCAGTCAATAGGAATGAACCCTGAAAGATTACGATTGCTATGGGTCAGTGCATCCGAGGGAGAACAATGGGCAAAAGCAATCGCAGAGATGACTGAGCAGATCAAAAAACTTGGACCTAATCCAATCAAGGCGGGTGGTTGAAGATGACAATAGTAGAAGATGTAACTACTCTTGAATTTCTCAAGCCAAGTGAAACTGCTCTTGTCATCGGTGGAGGCGTTGCTGGTATGCAAGCATCGCTTGATCTTGCGAATCAGGGATTTAACGTAGTGCTTGTAGAAAAGACTCCTTCAATTGGCGGTGCAATGGCAATGCTGGACAAGACCTTCCCAACTTTGGACTGCTCTGCCTGCATATTGACGCCCCGTCTATCAGAAGTAGCAAGACATCCTAACATCAAATTGCTTACCTATTCTGAAGTTATAGATGCCAAGGGTGAGGCTGGTGATTTCAAAGTAAGGATTCTAAGAAAGGCACGAAAAGTGTTAGAAGACAAATGTTCAGGTTGCGGTGAGTGCGCTGTTCATTGTCCAATCGAAGTTCGTAATGAGTTTGATCAAGGTCTTGGCTTTAGAAAAGCCATCTATGTGAGTTTTCCACAGAACACTCCCCTTGTTTATACCATTGATACTGAGAACTGTATCAAATGTGAGTTATGCGTCAAATGCTGCGACCGAGATGCAATTGATCTTGACATGCAAGATAAAGAGATTGAAATCCCCGCAGGGGCAATAATAATCGCCACTGGCTATGAGCTCTTTGATGTCAGGAAGTATGGAAGGTTTGGATATGGCAGGTTCAAGAATGTAATCAATGCCCTTGAATATGAACGCCTGATTAATGCAGCAGGTCCTACAGCAGGTCACCTCATGCGATTGAGTGATGGCAAGATTCCAGAGAGTATTGGCTTTATTCAATGTGTGGGTGCACGGGACACCAGCCAGAATGTTCCATACTGTTCACGAATTTGCTGCATGTATGGCATTAAGAATGCAATAATGGCCAAGGAACTTGCACCCGAGCATGTAAAGAATGTAGTAGTATATTATACAGATATTCGTGCTTATGGAAAGGGCTTTGAAGAATTCTATAACATGGCAAAAGAGCGATTCGGGATCAAATTCATTAAAGGCAGAGTTGGAGAGGCAAACGAGAACCCAATAAACGGGAATATTATTTTAAATGCTGAGAATATTGAAACTGGAGAATACCTAAGACATGAACATGAACTTGTTGTGCTTTGTCCTGGGATCCTTCCGCCAAAAGAACTCAAAATCTTGGCTGAACAACTTGGAATAGACATCGATATCGACGGATACATAGACATCGAATCACCTATTACAATGCCCGTTGACACGAATGTCCCAGGTGTATTTGTGTGTGGCTGTGCTGAGAGTCCAAAAGACATTCCTGACTCCGTAACCGCTGGAAGTGCTGCTGCAATGCGAGCAAGCATTATTCTGGCAAGAGGAGGTGTTTACTAATGAGCATGGGAAAAAGACAGAGAACCAAAGAATCTGCCACAGAGGATAACATTATAGCTGCTATTGATGCTTTTGGTAGCGAACGGTTGAGGTGGCTGATTGGCAAGGGCGACATTCTTGTCCAAAATGGAATTCTAAATGATGAAAGGTTCCAGAGTCTGATCGATGCGACAGTGAAAGATGAGATTGAACGATATTCTATCGAACAAGTGTTAAGAACTCAACCCACAACAATAACTAAGATGTCCAAGATTCTTAAGATCGAAAAAGACTGCATTCTTTGGCACCTCCTTGCCATGATAAAATGGAACAGAGTTGAGATCGTGGGAGTAGAGAAGAACGAATATGTATACGCTCTCAAAGAGTCATAAACAATCAGTCTGCATCCTTTCTTGCCATTATTCAAATCTATCCGGTAAACAACGAGCATCCCAAGCACGAATTTTGAAACTGAAACTAGCATGGATTTGAATATGCATCATAGCCAAGTATCAATCTTATCACAGATTGAATATCTATTCTCTTTTCTTCCATTACTCTAGAATGAAATCCCTTAGATTATGGAATTGATTGTCTATTCAGAATCGATGATTTACTATTTTGATCGATTGATTTCTCACAAGACCTCTCCGAGCTTGATTTATATTTTCGATTATCATTGTAAATATGATGCCAAATATTAAGAAGTACAATGTTAAACTGATTCTCACTACCTATTCTTAGTTCCTCTATTGATCGTTATGTATTTCATCTCTCTTGGACTCAATCATATTCAACTTGATTCAAACCAGATCACCTTTGGAGTGCTTGTATTTGGGATTATGAACATGGGTGTAAGTAGTATCGTTTTTTCATTCTCATTAATTTATTACAGACAACAACCTTACTTCAGAAATTTATTATTACTTCTTATCTATCCGATTTCTAATACATGTTTTATTTGTTCTTGGAATACCAACGAATAGACGCGAGGGTGTTGTATCTGATGGACCAAAGCTCTTATCGCCCTTCCTTGTCACCCTCATCATATTCATCACGGGCGTATACTCATGTTTCTCAACTGAAAAAGAAACTGCAAGCATAGTGCTTTCGCCCTGTCTAATTAACGAAGTGACTGTGGGCTTGTATCTGATGGGTCCTGGACCCCGCTTGTACCCCTTTAGCTTGAAATCTGGAATTGGATCGCTGGGATCAAGCTCCCATTTGTACTTCTTTTTTCTGACCAATTTACATATCACACAAATCCTGCAGTTTTTTCAAAATATTAATTATTTGACTGATATTATTAATTTTAAAGTGCTGAGTTAACTCGTAAAATTGCATGCTTTGATGTAAGCATTCCAAAAATGGTTGCTACTTGTAGACTCATAATAGGGATAATGAACATTACAATGCATATTATCATATCCAATCATCTCCTTTCGAAACTAGTTATAATTAAAAAACCAGTTTTTATCACTATGAGATAATACTGCAATCTCTTAGATGTTGGTCTTGTTGTTCAATTTACAGCAATTTTCAGAAAACAAGAAATAGTGATTTTTTTGGAAATTAGCAATTGGATTGTATTCTCAATTCGATAAGGAAGATATGTGTGCGTTTAATCAATTTTTATTTATTGAGACTTTTTATTAGATTATTTATATAATAATGAAGTTACTTCGTATTTTGGAAATCTTTCATTATTACTGAGGGATAATAATGACGAGTAAATCTTTAGAAAAGGTTTTTTCTTTTTGTATATTGCTAATACTGCTTAGTGTAAATATTGGTCAAACGCCCGTGATCACACATTCCCAAAAGCCACTTCTTACCCAAAATGCTAGTCAACAGAGTGGGATAAGTGATGAAGATCTTGTTCTTGATAATGGACACCTAAGAATAGTCTTTGATCAAAACTACAAGAGCTACCCTTGGTTCTTCACTTATTTAACATCTTATGATTACAATGTTGAACTCTGTAAGAATTATGACAGCACTGAATCCAGTTCATATACGGGTTCACAAGATCGAACTGAAAGCTATGTAGTGTCAAATGTAATATATTTTGACTATGTTTATTATCAGAATGCCCAGGGGTATCAAATTATTCAGGACAGAACTACATCACAATATTCTGCAAGATGGAATACTACAGTTATTCTTCCAAATGGTGCCTCTTATTTTCTTTTATTTGTAGAAATAACTAACACAGATAACGAGCAAATAATCTTGGATGAAATCACCACTCATGTTCATGATGGAATTCAACATTGTGATAATATAAAATATAAACTGGGACAGGGTGTTTATCCCTCTGAAACTTGTGCAAATGACATAATGTATGTATATGGTACTGGTAATATTGATATGACTGGCTCTACTGGATGGCGCAATTACGCCCTTGATTCGCAATATCCATATACACGGGTATATGATCCCAATACTCAAGAAGCTGTAACAATTGGTATGGTATATGGCACCACAGGGCCTAATCAAGTTGTGATTTATTACGGTGGAGATTCGAGCGTGCCACCAGATTATGACTATATGGTGAATGAAGCGTTTCCAAATCCTGGCGAAACTGTCACTCATCATTCATTCATTGCTATTCATGACTATCTTCAGGAAGACAGTACTAATATTTATGATAACATTAAATCAAATTACACATCGAGTATTGGAAACAAAGAAACATTTAATCTACGTGAGGTATCATTTTATAATTGCACTATTCAATTTGGAACTGGGCGCTATGCATTTAATTATGACTTGCTAGGTGGAACCGAAATAATTGTCAACGAAATAGTCCCAAAATACAATGATAATAATTCTGTATTTATTCTATCATATGACTATATCAATAATATTTGGAAACCTCAAGATACTTTAAACCTGAATATTAACACAACTCTGAGATATCCTATAACTTATGATCTAGACAATGATGGACAACTCGAATATATCATTAAATACAATACAGGAACTGGATCAAATTATAATCTTGGGATCTTTCATAAACAAGGTTCAATGCTTTATCTAGTATCAAACTCGATACAATTTTCTGATGGCATTTATGATATGGATTTCTTTGATGTCGATGATGATGGAATTATGGAAATTGGGCTTGTAACTGGCTATTACGACTCTTCCGCTTATGTTTACAAATGGGTAGATAACCAGTTAGTACTTAACTGGACCAAGTATTATGGAAGTTGTTTTCTAGGTTCATGTAAATTTATTGATATTAACAATGACAGTCAAGTCGAATTTGTTGTTTCTAATGCTCTTTCTCAATTAGAATTTTATGAATGGACAGGTTCTACTTTTTCATTAATGGGTTCATTTGCCCAAGATGCTGCAAGGAATATGGT
The DNA here is from genome assembly GCA_024276825.1 of archaeon. GTDB lineage: Archaea > Asgardarchaeota > Thorarchaeia > Thorarchaeales > Thorarchaeaceae > JAJRWI01. The sequence continues at coordinate 19,506 of JAJRWI010000026.1, read as the reverse complement.
TTGTATAGATTATGATTTTGATGGAGTCGATGAGCTTGTTGCATGTGGTTGGTCCGAACATAATGAAAGAAATATCTATGTGTATAATTGGGACGGAACCTCAATTAGTCAATCAATCGGAGCAGTTATGTCAAATGATGTCAAAAACATAGAACGATATTTCAATACCATAACTAAAAAATGGGACTTGTTTACAATAACTACCAATGGAGCCTACTTGATGGAATCCAATGGAAGCAACTTCCAAACCTATGAAAGCTTGGCGATGACATATATTAACGCACCTTGTATTACTGTGTCTGATATTGATAATGATGCCCGTGATGAAATAATTATCTCTGACCAAGATAATATAAATAATCCTGCTGAGTGGATGATTATCACCGTACTTGAATACTCAAGCCGAACCCCTCTTACTGACAATACACCACCGACAATTGACATCGGGCATTTTCATGAACATATCTCGGAATATGATAATGCAACCATCTGGGCCTCTATTCAGGACCAATCCAGTTTACATGAAGTTATTTTATCATACTCTCTGGATGGATCCCTTTGGACGAATTGTTCAATGTATATGGATGAGTCATATTGGGTTCAAACAATACCTCCTCAGAGCTTGGGAACGACTGTCTACTACAAAGTGTATGCAATTGATGTTGCTGGTAATCAAGGTGTTTCACAAGTCAACAACTTCACAATTGATTCAAATCCCAGTTGGATTGATTCCACCACTGCCTACGAGCTAAATGGATTCAAGAAATATTTCTTTTTTGATTTTGATGGAACTCCCGGTGATGAACTTATCTTATCTTCTCCTGAAGAAAATAACGGTACATTTTGCATTTACAAATATAACCGCTATAACCATTCATGGACAATATTGACCACTCTTACATTTGAACAAGTAGGCCAAAATTTCTACATTATTCCAAAGGATCTAGACAATGATAATAGAATCGAGTACATTACTATTTATTCAGAATTGTCAGCATCTACAACCTATTTATTAATCTGTCATCGTGTGGGCAATTTACTTGTCCCGATATCTAATCGATTGACATTTTCTGACCATATTTATGATGTTGACTTTTTTGATTTTGATGGCGATGGCATTCTTGAGATTGTTATCGCAACTGCATATTTTGATAGTGGTGTCTATGTATATTCTTTTGATGGATCGGTATTATCATCAATTTGGAATGTGAATTTTGGATCTAGTTTTGTTGCATCAGTTAGGGTGGGCGAGATTGATGGTGACTCGTTTCCAGAATTAATTTGCTCGCATTCAGCAGCTGGTATTGATGTGTATGATTGGACTGGATCAACATTTACGTACAAAGCATCAATTTCACGTACACCAACTTCTTCATTGCTATTCATTGTGGACATTGACAATGATACACAAAATGAAATTGTGTCAACTGAACGAGGAGGTGACATTATTTTCATTGATGAATGGACAGGAACTGAGTTCAATTCATGGAGTAGTTCTAGTGGCCCCACAATCTATAGTTTTAATGTCTTTTATAATCAATTCAGTCAAGAATATGAATTGATTCTATGTCGATCAGATGGGATATTCATAACCCATTGGAATGGAAGTGGGTTTAGTGTCCTATCAGCAGTGGAACTCCAATTGAATGTTTCATCTGTCTATGGGGCAAATTCAATTGGGGATATTGACTATGATAATTGCTACGAGGTAGTGTTTAAACTTAGAAATTCATTGAACTCCTCGCTCTTTGATTATCTAGTTGTTCAGATTAATTGGAGATTGCATGCTATAGATATCGTTGGTCCACATATAGCAACATCACACCGGCCAGCTGTTCCTAAAGATATTGATGATGTTCAAGTTTCTGCTGAAATAACCGATCCTTCTGGCGTGTCTTCTGCAATATTGTCTTATTCTTTAGATGGTGGAACAAGCTGGACAAATATAACAATGACATTTAGCATTGGCAATTATACTGCAACAATACCTCAGCAGAGTGCTGGAACCATAGTGATGTATAAAGTCTATTCCAATGATACAAATGGAAATTGGGGCGTAAGTAGTATAACCCAATACACAGTAGATAACTCTCAGGGTCCATCTATTAACACAAGTCATAGTCCCTCCAACCCAACCTTAAATGATACGGTCACAGTTTCTGCCGAAATTTCCGATCCTGACGATGTTTCACAAGCAATACTCTCATACTCGACAGATGGTGGGAGCTCATGGACCAATGTATCAATGACTCATAATACTAATTGGACTGCGGACATCCCTGCTCAACCGATTGGTACAACTGTCCACTACAAAGTGTATGCAGAGGACGGAATAGGAAACTGGGCTGTGAGTTCTATAACAAACTATACAGTAAATGATACTACCTCACCAAATATAATTACTTCGCGTAATCCAATCAATCCAACTTCTGCAGATTCTGTAATCGTATATGCTGATGTAAATGATACAAGCTCGATAAGCCAGGTCATTCTCTCATATTCGGTAGATGGCGGTAGCTCATGGACAAATCTGTCAATGAGCTATTCTGGAAATTGGACTGCAACGATTCCCTCTCAGTCATCAGGAACGGTTGTGCAATACAAGGTATATGCCGAAGATGTTGCTGGAAACTGGGGAACAAGCGAAACAGAACAGTATGCCGTTGATGATACCCAACCACCCACGATTAATGTTATGCGTGAGCAATCTGAACCCACCAATCTTGACACTGTCCGTATTGTTGCTAATATAACTGATAATAGTGGTATAGATACCGCAGTTCTGTCATATTCCACCGATGGCGGAACAACATGGATAAACATTACAATGATACATATTGAAAACGACAACTACGAAGAATATATTCCACAGCAAGGTATTGACACACTTGTTTTCTACAGAGTCTATTCTAATGACACATATGGCAATTGGAATGTTTCTGTAACATTTAACTACACTGTTCGAGATGGGGAAGGCCCAACGCTGACCATCATACACACACCAATCAATCCTGATGATACAATGTCAGTCGTTGTTAATGTCAGTGCAACAGATCCCAGTGGTGTCAATCAAGTCATTCTTTCATATTCATTAGATGGAGGTGTTTCATGGACAAATGTTTCAATGACGCTGAATGTCAATTGGACCGCAGAGATTTCACCAAACTCAGCAGGTACCAATGTCACATACAAGATTTACGCAGAGGATAACGAGGGGAACTGGGCTGTTTCAAGTCTATATTACTATCTGATTGTGGACAATACTCCTCCTACTATTGAAAATATAGCATATGAGCCAGTTGTTCCAAACGATCACGAACCTGTCACAATTCTAGTTAATGCCACCGACACGTCTGGGATAAGTCAGGCAATACTATCATACTCGATAGACGGTGGAGCTTCATGGGCAAACATTACAATGATTCTTAATGCAAGTTGGACAGCTGACATTCCAACACAGTCAGCAGGTGTTCAAGTTTTATTCAAGATCTATATGGAGGACAATATAGGACTCTGGTCTATTTCTGCAATATACAATTATACTGTTACATTTGTGGATGCCACTCCACCGACAATTAATATCCGCATTGATCCTGATAGTCCCACGTCTGATGATTTGGTGCTTGTTCAAGCAAATGTGTTTGATGCCGAAGGTATTAACTCAGTGATTCTATCCTACTCTGTGGATGGCGGAGCAACTTGGACAAATGTGTCAATGACCGATCTTGGAAATGGAACATACACTGGCTTGCTACCCATGCAGGCTGATGGAACAACAGTTTATTTCAGAGTCTATGCACTGGATTTGAATGGAAATTGGGCAATTAGTGAAACCAAATCATACATTGTCGATGATACAGAACCTGAGATTGAATTGATTTGGACAGTAGCGGAGTATGGAGACCGAGGCTTGGTCACAGTCATAGTAAACATCACTGATGATTCTGAGATGAGTTTTGTTGCTCTGTTCTATACCACAAACAACTGGACCTCCTATCAAGTTATCAACTACACAGAGTCAAGATCAAGCTATACATGGACTTTCTGGATATTAAACAATCAGACAATATTAGTCAAAATAGTCGCAAAAGAAACTACAGGAAAAAGTAAACTTCTTGAAGATGGGCCAATCACATATGGTGATTTTGAGACCCCCTTGATTGAAGCCACATTTAATGAATTCATCTTTATTGATGAACCCTACTGTGTCTTCTTGATAACAGACAATACAAAAGTCACGAATGTTACAATTTTGTATTCCTTCGATAGCATACATTGGAATCATGCTTCAGTTTTGTTCAATGGAACATACTACATTGCAGAAATTGAAAATGGACAAGTCGGAGTAGCTGTAAAAATCCTTGTCACAGCCTCTGATGTATATGGCAACATCAAAAACTTTGGGCCAGTGGAGGTAGTAATCGGTGAACATATTCTACCTGAAATAGAGTATCTATTCTACATTCCAGAGCCCGTCTATGCAAATGAAACAATTAGGCCATTCATAAGAGCTGAAGATGACAGCAAACTGTTAGAAGTGTATATCCTGTATTCTGTTGATTTGACACAATGGACCCGGATTGATCTTGTTTACAATGGGTCATTATACACTGCAGAAATACCCGGGCAAGACGCTGGAACCTACGTTTACTTCATTGGCATTGCAGTGGATATTTATGGCAACGAGAACAGGACTGAGATGATCACTGTATACGTTCAGGAAGGACAACCACCTGGTAATATTGATCTTAACGGCATGACTTATAATCTCTTGTCCATAGGTATAACATCGGTTTCATTAATCATAATCATCTACTTCCTGAGAAAGATACTTCAAGCGAGAAAAGCCACTCAATGGACCTCACAAGTTTCAAACCCCTGAGCATAATAGTTGTGTCTTCACTTTAATTCAAAAGAGCAGTGGCACTCAGCAATAATATAAATATTACAAATGCTTTGCTAAACACATGAGTGAGCCGGTTGAAAAGTATTTTAAAGATGTCACATCAAAAACAAGTAGAAGTATGTATTTTGAGGAACCATCTTCTAGCATCTGGTACAAGTCAATCAAATTAGAAAAGTCTGTGAATGGAGTTGTAATAGGCACCTACCCAAACTGGGTTGTTGCATTAACCGCGGGGAACATGCAAGCCCATTTTATTCTTAACGAACTTGAAAGATGGCAAGTAACTGAAAGAGCAATTAATGCATCAGGTAGAATGGCATTCCTACGAAAGAGTGGCACAATAACTTCTGGAATTCCCTATAAAGTTGGTCAACTGGCAGATTCGAGTCATTTTGGACTGGCGATCAAACTGAATATCGAGATTGATAACCATGAGTTGTTTTATAGAGGTTTCATAAATAACTCAAAAATTTCTGAAAGACATTATTTTGATTTTCTTGAAGGACCAATACACAGTGTGTTGAATAGCAACCTCAACATCACTTTCAGCGAACTTGGTGTTGACCTGACCCGATTCAAAAGCCTGCCAGATTTTGAACTTTCGAAAATGATCAAGCAATCAATAAGTGATGATTTGAGAAGAAACAATATCATATTAATTGATGTAAGTGTTGCAAGTCGAAAATACTAATGTCAAATTACATGACCATCGACTATCAATGTATTCAAAATATCAAGATGAACTGGTGCTGTTAATTTGACTGCCCGATTGTAATTGTGTGAGATTTGTAAGATACGATTCTTAGGAAACACATTCTTTATGTTCATTTTTTCCTAATTACATAGAAACAGTCTGCATTTTTCGTTTAATGGAATCAAGAATAAACACAATTGCCTGATTCTCATTGATTCCAAATTTCATTAAGATTTTGTTAATATTGTCAGGGTTACTGCTGATGAGATCAGTGAAATGGTCCATCCCAGTTGTCCAATCAATCAGCAATCCGTCGTTTGTAAGAAATAGTTTTAGTTCGCCTTCATTGATCAAGTCTGAAACAATCCTTTGAGCAAAGGAATTCGGGATATTCAGATGGTTGGCAAATTGGTCGATTCTCATATTTACTCTTGAAGATGAAAGCACTTGTTTGGTCATGCTGTCAAAGACCAGATGAAGAATCTCAGGCTGTTCCAAGTAGTCAGAATGAGGAATCTCTTCTCTTGAAATATGCCATCCAATAGCTGGGATGAAACGTCTTGCAATATCTCCAATGAATACATAGTTCCTGAAAATATCTTCAGGTCTGGTCCTCTTTAGGTCGCGTCTGTTTAGATTTCTTAAACTATCCAAAGCGCGCGTAATATTTGATATTCCCTTCATTAACTCAGCAAGTTGTTTCATTGATTCCTTTGGTTCAAACATTTCAATGTCAATTGAAATGCAATCGCTTTCGGAATAGATAAAATCCTTTGTCAAGACTGAAAGCGAGTAGGCATAGCCAACAATTGGGGACAATAATTTCCCATCAATATCTCGTGGCACTACTCTCTGAATGTCTCGAAAACCAGTCTGGATTGTTTCATACCTTAATTCATCAGCACGATCAAATGCAAGTCCACAAAATTCATTGTCTAGTTTGGAATAATAGATACTTTTGATATCCTTCATTTGCGTTTGAAATATGCTCCATGAATGAGTTATTGAACCATGTACTCTTGTTAATGTCCCTCTCTCTTGCTTCTTTTTATTTAGATATTCTCCCACAGTAAAAAGAACATCAATAAGATTTGGTACGCCTAAGGCGGCACTGATGATGAAATTCACGATGACCTTGATTCTCTTCAATTCTTGCTTCCAATCACTTCTATCTCTGCTCATGCTATCCTGCCTCATTACATGGCTGTCTGATGTACAAATTGTAAGCACGTAGTTTTTGGTTTTCTATCTAATCCTTATTATCCAACATCTCACACTAGCATCAATCAATTATAAATCAATTTCATGTGTGGTTTGTGATGCATCAGGTTCCATCATTGAGAATATATTTCTTTGATTGCAGTCATTGCCGAATAATTGCGTTGGACGTTAAATGGATAAATAATAGAAATATGGCAATATAGAAATATAGGCAAATATGAATTCACCTGATTATATAATATCAATTGCACCAATATCTTTTAGCAAGTTATATCTATCATAAAATATCAATGCAAACCTAATAAGCTACCAATTAGCAAAATGGGATACATCAACTGTTTATTTTTATATTCAATAGCCATTAGATAATTAACTGATATTAGCCATGCAGTCAGAGGGGTGTCTTGTAAATGCCTCGTGAGCAGGGTGTCTTTCATAGATTGATAGTGGTTGCAATAGTCTTATTATTTGTTGGTGGAATACTCGTAACGATTCATAATTCATCAATTCCTATAGTACAGACAGATGCGAGTGAATCAGATAGGATTGATGATAACGTGAAATCTGTTGATATTCAAGAAGAAACTCATCTACCTAGTAGATATGTTCTCTCTGAGAGTACAAAAGAAGTGCCTGCGATGATAGTTAGCTATCGGTATACGAATGGTACTTTTGGCATTGCAAAGTTCATAATGAACTCGGATGATGGAAAATTTCACTATGAGTGGAATCTGAATGACATGCGTCTTGGAGGCATCAATGACACCGATCAAGATGGTTCGCTTGAGGTCTATGCATGGTACATTGAGCCAAAAGGATCATATTACGAGTTCAGTTTTTACAAAATCGATGAGCAGACCGGTGATATCGAGTGGATATACAGGTCAAATGACACCCAGTCAGACTATTATAGATTCTATCAGTTTGAGGACTTCAATAATGATGGGATATACGAGGCATTAATTGGTAAGCAATTCAAAAACTCGATTCGATATCTGTGGATTCTAAACTCAACTGATGGAACTCCGATACTGGAATATGACGGGGGGAACCCTAAACTCTGGTCTTATCCAATAATGTATGATTATAATAATGATGGAGTCAGAGATGTCATTTTCTATGGCTGGCCAGACGACACTAACACATACTTTAGGGTGGTAAGTTTTAAGAACTTCAATCAAGTCATCCTTGACGAGTTCTATGTACCCACTTGGGGGCTGTCTCACTCAAACATTGCAGACTTCGACCATGACGGACAACCCGAATGGATTATTGGAGGCTGGGGGAGCAGCTATTGGCGGCTATACGAAACCGACCATTCAGTAAAATGGAGTGTTTCACTAGAGGGTAGCGCAGATGGAAACTACCTGATAGTGGATGAGCTTGTGGGTCAGGGACTTGTAGCGATAGGAACAGGAAGTTATTCGGTCACAACAGAATATGTTCATGTGCTGAACACAACCACTGGTGAGGATGTGTTTCCAGCAGTAGCAATCAACGGGAACAGTCTGTTTCCAGCAGGAGGAGTGTTCGATCTAAATAAGGATGGCACTTATGAATTACTCTCTTACTATGGGGGAAATGATGTCCCTGGGATAACACTAATAGACCTGGGGACAGGGAATCAATTGTTCACAATAGATTCAGTAGCACTTTCTCCATATTATTGGCTAGTGACCGCTGAGAACGGACACAGTTACATCGATATTGACAAAGATGGATACCAAGATCTTACAATGGTCGATTTCACTGGAGAAATCAATCGCGTTTATTACAATGGCTCTACCTCATCATTGGGCACAATCACTGAGGTTCCCGATATCGACCTTGAAAATCACTGGATCGAACGTACAATGTTCTACTGGACGCAAACTAAGGATGCGTTTGAGCTTAGAGAGGATGCATTCTGGAACAACACTTTTGTAAGAAATAACGAATACTTCATGTATAATTATGATGGGTTGGGCCCAAATGAGATATTTCTAACCGAGCGCATCAATCTACCAAATAACTCGGTCTTTGTATACTCATATAACTATGAGAATAAGGATTGGAATCTATTAGACACTTTGCAGGTCAATTTTTCAGCCTACCATATGTATGTTAATGTCATAGATTTGGACAATGACACTATTCCTGAATACTTAATCCATTGGCGCGAGTCCACTACAAGTGGCTCAATCAATTTTGTAGTATGCCACCAAATCGATTCAACTTTATATCCAATAACAAACACATTGACTTTTGCAGACGGAATTTATGATATTGAATTCTATGATCTCGACAATGATGGAGTTCTTGAAATAGGCTTGATATGTGGATACTATGAATCATCAGCGTTTGTCTATAGATATACAGGAAGCCAACTTGTTCAAATATGGACAGTGCACTGGGGAGGATGCTTCGGTGGGTCGCTTGAGTTTCTCGATATTGATAATGATGGCCAAATCGAACTAGCAGTTTCAAATTCATATTCAAACATAGAATTTTATGACTGGACTGGATCGTCTTTTTCATATAAAACAACACTTAATCAAGACGCAGCTTGGAACATGGTTGCAATTGATTATGATAATGATGGCATTGATGAATTGGTGACTATTGGATGGAAATCATATAAAATAATCTATACATACGACTGGGATGGCTCACAAATAGTTCAGTGGACCAGTCCCGACTTAGACTCCAATACAAGATGGATATCATGCTATTATAATGTGTCCACAAATAAATATGATATTCTTATCCTTACTGAATATCAAGTATATTTAATGCATTGGAATGGCAGTACATTTGTGGCTCATGCCAACCTTCCTTCACTCAGCCATGCTATCTCTGCAGTGTCGGCGGCAGTTTTTGATGTTGATGGTGATTCATTTAATGAGTTTGTTTATGGTGATCGTTCTCCAAATGATCCAGTAGAATACTTCACTATCGAGGTTATTGAATATTCATATGCAACTCCCTCATTAGATACTAACGGCCCCTTGATCACACTTGGTGATTACTTTGACGCTGAAACAAATAATACAGTAGTCTGGGCTCTGATTAACGATACAAGCAGTCTTGGGAAAGTAATTGCAAGCTACTCCTATGACAATGTTTCATGGATAAATGTGACAATGCACTTTAACAGGACATGTTGGATCTGGTCAATTGATAATTCTTCGAATAATACTATTTACTACTATGTTAAAGCAAAGGATGCAATAGGAAACTGGGCAACCAGTCAAATGCGAATCTATGGTCAGAGCGATACAACTCCACCTTCTATCACCATGGCCCATGCACCTAATGAACCTCAACCTGATGATGATGTAACTGTCAGTGCAGAAATTACTGATGCCAGTCCGATTTCTCAAGCAATAATGTCGTACTCTACAGATGGTGGTTCTACATGGACTAATGTTTCAATGACACTTGGAATTAACTGGACTGCACAGATACCTGCTCAACCTGTTGGAACTGATGTACAATACAAGGTATATGCTGAAGACAGTGCGGGTAACTGGGGCACAAGTTCAGTGAACTCATATGTTGTTGTTGATACTAACCCTCCAACCATAGTTACCTCACGAAGTCCATTAGCACCTACTTACAATGATGATGTGACTGTCTATGCAAATGTGAGCGATGCCAGCTCGATTAATCAGGCTATTCTGTCATATTCAACAGATGGCGGCGCGAGCTGGACAAATGTATCTATGGGGTTCACTGTCAACTGGAGTGCAATAATACCTACACAATCATCAGGGACTACAGTGCAGTACAAAGTATATGCAGAAGACGCAGGTGGTAATTGGGGAATAAGTGCCACTGATCAATATACTGTAGATGACGTAACACCTCCCGATATTTACGTCTTTAGAGATCCAATAAATCCAACAATTAATGATGCTGTTCAGATTATCGCAATGGTGATGGATTCAAGTGGCTCCTCCGAAGCTATACTCTCCTATTCAATTGATGCTGGTATAACGTGGATTAATGTGACAATGACCTATATTGGCTATGACAACTTTACTCAAATAATAGATGCTCAAAGTGCTGGCACTTGGGTCTATTACAAGGTATATGCCGATGATTCCTTTGGAAATTGGAACGTTTCGATAACTTATAGTTATCAGGTCATTGACAAACAGGCTCCAAACTTCGTCGATATTTGGCAGGATACTTCAGCTCCTTTCTATAACGAGTCACTCACTGTGTATGCGAATGTTACTGATGACAGCGGGGTGAATCAAGTCATTCTTTCTTATTCGATAGATGGTGGTCTTTCTTGGACGAATATTTCAATGACATTTAATGACATTTGGAATGCATCAATTCCACCGCAGTCTGCTGATACAAATATCACTTATTTCTTGTATGCTGAAGATGGATTCGGAAACTGGGCCACTTCAAATCAATCATGGTATGTGGTGCTAGATTATCCATATCCCGAGATTATTGAGGTTGCAATCTCTCCGAATTCGCCCACAGAGCTCGATGAGGTTTCTATTAACTTGACTATAAGCGATACTTCGCTTGTCATTCAAGTAATTCTTTCATATTCTATTGATAAGGGGTCAACATGGACAAATACAACAATGGTCTATTCAACCAATTACACTGCTAATATTTCTCCTCAAACTGCAGGAACAACTGTGCAATTTATGTTTTATATCCAAGACACAATAGGTCGTTGGACATACTCTGTTGTTTACAATTACACTGTGGGCAGTAATGATTCATCGCCCCCTACTGTTTCAACCCGAATTAGTCCCTCCATTCCAACATCTGATGACTTGGTAATAGTCAGTGCAAATGTTGATGATCCAAATGGAATCAGTCAAGTAATACTCTCATATTCAACAGACAGTGGTTCTTCATGGACCAATGTATCAATGAATGATTTAGGCAATGGGACCTATACTGGGATAATCCCCAACCAACCTGATGACACAACAGTGCTATACAGAGTTTACGCTGCGGATGCATTTGGCAATTGGGAAATCACTTCAATTGAATCCTATACAGTGGATGACTCGTATGTTTCTGTTGATGTCATCTGGTCAATAGCAGATTATGGTAGTCAAGGGTTTGTGACCATTGTGGCTAACATTACCGATGGTTCACAAGTTAGTTACGCGACCTTATTCTACACAAAGAACAACTGGACTGCTTACTTTGTAGTCAATTACACTTACAGCCAAGACACATACACATGGACGTTCTGGATTCAGAACAATGAAACTATTCTATTCAAAATAGTTATTTGTGAAACAAGTGGCAAAACCACAACAATTGAAGATGGCCCAATAGCATATGGTGACTTTGAGGTACCCACAATACTGGCAGATTTTGACCAATACATCTACATTGAAGATGCATATTGCTCATTCATAGTGACTGATCTCACTGAAGTGGATAATGTGATAATTCTCTATTCATTTGATGGTGATCACTGGATACAAGCATCTGTTTCATTTAATGGGACTGGCTATCTTGGAGAACTGGATGATCTTTCAGTGGGAGTTACAATCTATATACGTGTTGAAGCCACTGATGTCTACGGAAATACCGCGTTTCTTGGCCCGCTTGAAGTAATAATTGCTGAACAAAACCCACCAAATATCGTTTATATCTATCACTATCCTGACCCAGTATATGCCAATGAAACAATTATGCCTATCTTTGAAATCAATGACGATACTTCACTGTCCGAATTTTATGTGATCTACTCAACAGATTTGACAAATTGGACTCGGATTGACCTAGTTTACAATGAATCGTTGTATTATGCAGAAATTCCAGGAAAGCCTGCTGGTACCTATATCTATTTCCTAGGGATTGCAGTTGATATCTTTGGAAATGAGAACAGGACCGAAATGGTATCGATATACGTGCAAGAAGGGACCGCCATTGGCAATGTGGATGATTGGGCCCAGAATCTCAGACTGATTCTTTCTGTTGGTATTACAACACTTTCTTTTGCTGTAATTATCTACTTTCTAATCAAGATTCTAAAGGTCCGAAGAAGAGGACATTGGGCCTCGAACTTTTCAAATCCATAGTAGTGATGCGAAAAGTCGATATGTATATCTTGAATAGATATATTTCATTTAAAAACTAAATCTCACTTGGAAAAGGAGATAAAAAACCATGCCATTTCTAACATGGTGGAGTGATAGAAAACAACGACAAGAAATAGAAAAACATATCCTACTCCTTCAAACTCAAGAAGATAATCTTAGGATAATGGTACGTGATATACGAGCTGCAATTCAAAGATACATGCGCGAAATCAGAAGAGCATTGAATAACAAACAAAGACCTGCTTTGATTCACTTAAGAAAATTTCAAATCGCAAAGATTATGCAGACAATTATTGATAATGTGCTTGCATTGGTGAAAGAGTCACGACTGGAACTTGAAAAGAAGCGTCGCATGTTAAGAATGATTCCAAATTCTCAATTTATTGACAAACTTATTGAGCTGACTAATGATATAATTGCAAATGATACTATTAATCATGAATCGGTCTTGAATCTAATCTCCATTATAAAAGAGATGAATCTAATGGATCAAATTCAATTGGACGAATTAATTGAAGAACTGCAGTCGGATTTGCTTGAAAACATCGACTATTATCATACCAAGGCAAGTGATGAATATATTAGTCGACTATTCAAGAAATATCTCAAGGAATTTGAAAAGATGGATTGGATCTCGGTTGAATAGTCATACTTAATCAAAGTATTATTTATATTGAACAATTTAGAAGGATAAATCAACTCCATGAATGAATAGTATCATGATGAGCATTAAATGAAGCAATACTGAGGGTGAGGTCTTGTCGTTTCATGTAATGAAAGAGATTGACTGCAAAAAATATAAAGAAAGAAAGAGTGTAAAGAAGTGTCGTGAAAAGAACGAAGTGATTCGTGAATATCATGAAAAACTTCTCTCAGCGGCTGACACTTTAAATTTACTACTTGATGAAAAGCGAGCCTTGGTTGAAAAAATAAATCGGGCGCTTGCTGCAGGAACTGTTCCTTCAAAATTTGATGTTCAGTCTAAAAAGGAGATTGATCAGAAGATCTTGCTTCAAGAATCTGATATTCGGCTATTGGAAAACGAAAGACGAATTCGTTTATTGGAGGTTGAAAGAGATATCAAATCTGGCGAGCTAATCAAAGATGTTAGAGCGAAAATTGAATCTTGGGGTAAGTCAATGGATGATGCGCTCGCGGTTGCAGATGCTCTAAACGAAATATTTGACCAAATTGATGGCTCAATTCAGAATTTGAGCCCATTGCCAGAAGAACACGATGATGTTCTCCGTACATTAGCCGATGATCCTGATATAATAATCCCTCCTGAGATGAAGGAGCGGCTGAAAAAAACTGGAGAGTTTGACGAAGAAATTTTCTAGTTGAAAAGACTGTCGAGTTGGTAGGATGTCGAAATCTCTCATCACATCAGAATTCTCAAATACACTTGGCATATTCAAAGAGTTTGCAAAAAAATACGAACAAATTGTTACTCGAAACAGTTGGTACTCTTACTTGTTAGTCGGACGAATAGAATCACCCCATAATAATAGTTCTATGCTAAATGTGTCTCAAGCCATTGAGGAATGCATGAAACTTCTCGACAATCTCACACATGAGAAAAGCATCAAAAAAGCGCTAAAGAAACTGGCAATTAATTTGGACTTTATTTTGAAAACAATTCACTTTGCTAATTATGAGATCTCATTCATGATCTTACTTTCAGAAATTGATGAAATCATTCACAATGAAATGGATCCAACAACACGACGAATGTTAATGGAGCACCAACGGCAAATTGCTATGATGTGCAAGAATGGTGAACCTTTGCCCAAGATAAGAAAGAGCGATGATGGCAGATATCATCTTGAATCTCGAAATGGCACTGCAATTATTTCATAATTTGAAATGGAAATATCAGCTTAAGACATCGATGATTATCAAGTAAAAGAAATACTCATAATTCCCTATATTTGAATATTACAATTAAAAAGTTTTATCTCTAATTGTTTGCCTGCATAAATTTTGTAGAACTCGTTTCCAATAATTTCAAATGGTCTTTGTTACTTTCAAAGACAAAGAAGCAAAATATATACCTGAATTCGTTCAAGTAGATATAACTTGATACCAAATCTAGGGTGGAAACTCAGATTGAAGAAAAGCCACATAATGATAATCGCCCTTGTTTCATTATTTGTATCCTCAATGATGATTCCTGTTACTCAAAGTAGTTATGATGTAGACAGTGTTACGATGACTGGACAGTTATATTCCATATTCTCGCGATCATCATTAACTATAGAAACACTCTGGAGCTTTTCTGCATCTAATTGGATCCATTCGTCGCCAGCCCTTGGAGATGTGAACGGTGATGATGTTGTTGATGTAATTGTGGCAAGTGATGATAATCATGTTTATGCGTTAAATGGGACTGATGGCACTCAGCTTTGGAATTTCTCTGCAACAAATTCATTCACTTCATCCCCTACACTGGGCGATATTAATAATGATGGCATTGTTGAGGTTGTAATTGGCTGTAGAAATAATTACGTCTACTCAATCAGCGGATTGAATGGAACACAATTATGGAATTTTACCACTTCTGGTGAGGTCTGGTCAACTGCAACTATTGCTGATGTGAATAATGATGGCATTTCTGATGTGATAATAGGAAGCAATGATGATAACTTGTATGCCATAAGCGGAAACAATGGGAGTCTTATCTGGAGCTTTGATACTGGCAGTGACATTATGGGGTCAGCGGCTATTGGGAACATTAATGGTGATGAATTTGAAGAAATTGTAATTGGGACCATTAACTCGTATCTTTTTGCCTTGCAAGCTTCTACTGGTATGATGCTTTGGAATTATTCAACGGGATCAAACGGATTTGAGGGATCACCTGCTTTGGCTGATGTCAATAATGACACAATTCTTGAGGTTTTTGTTGGGTCAAGCAATGATAATTTTTACTCATTAAATGGTACAGATGGATCTTTGATTTGGTCATATAATACTGGCGGAGATATCACATCATCTCCTGCATTAGGTGATGTTGATGGGGATATGGACATTGATGTTGTCTTTGGCTCTTATGACTCAAAGCTCTATGCTCTTGATGCAAAAAGTGGCGATTTGATCTGGTCTTTTCTGACAGATTACTGGATATCATCCTCTCCAACTCTGGTGGATGTTAATTCAGACTATCTTCTGGATGTTGTAGTTGGTGGAGGAATACTAAACAATAGAGTCTACATAGTCTGTGGACGCAATGGTACTTCATTGTGGAATTTTACAGCTGGGGATTGGCTTGTTTCGTCACCCGCTTGCGGTGATATCAATAATGATAACCAGTTGGATATCGTGTTTGGTTCGTATGACACCAATGTTTATGCTCTTACATTAAACGAGTCTAGCAGTTTTCTCTATTGGAATGGTCTTAGCGGAGACCTAAGATATACAAGAACAAGTTGCCTATTGGTCCAAGATCCAGATGCTGATCTCATTTCATCTTATTCTGAAAGCTTTCTCGGAACTAACCCAAATGACTCGGATAGTGATGATGATTTGATTATCGACTATGAATACATAAGATATGGAACTGATCCGTTGAACAATGACACTGACTTTGATGATTTAAATGATTATGATGAGATTTTTATTCACCATACTTCTGCTCTGAATAATGACACAGATAATGATCTTATCACTGATGGTGCTGAAGTCATGCAATACAATACTCTACCTCTAGACAATGATACTGATGATGATCTATTGCTTGACGGTCTGGAAGTTTTTATCTATGGCACAAGTCCAATTCTTTATGATACTGACAATGACTTTCTCTCTGATAGAGCAGAGGTTTTCGATATTGGAACTAATCCACTCGATAACGACACTGACAATGACCTATTGCTAGATGGCAATGAAACTCTCACATACTTGACAAATCCGCTCGACAACGACACAGACTCTGATCTGCTGATTGATGGGTTAGAAGTGTTCTACTATCATACCAATGCAACCAATAATGATACTGATTATGACTACGTAAATGACTATTTGGAACTATTCCAATATTCGACCAATCCGCTATTGAACGATAGTGATGGTGATAATATTATTGATGGTCTGGAAATCACTATTTACAGCACTGATCCGCTGAATCCTGATTCTGACAATGACACTCTCAACGACTATGATGAAATTTTCATTTATTTCACGAATCCCCTTTCTATAGATACTGATTCTGACTTGATGAATGATACTTGGGAGGTTTATTATTCATTAAACCCATTAGTTGATGATAGCAATCAAGATCCAGACAATGACACAATTTCTAATCTGCAGGAATACTACCTTGGCACAAATCCAATTAACCCTGATACTGATAATGATGGCTTAGATGATGGATGGGAAATTAAATATGGATTTGACCCATTGGTTGATGACTCCTCAAATGACTCTGATGATGATGGACTTACAAATTTAGAGGAATACATTATTGGTACAAACCCTCTATCGTCAGACTCCGATAATGATGGTCATTCAGACCTTTGGGAGGTTGAACGCGGATTCAACCCCTTGGATCCAAGTGATGCACTAATTGCTACCATCCAAAGTCTAATTCCCATATTTTCATTCTTTATCACTGTCATGGTTATATCTACTGTCTACAAAATCAAGACCAGCTTTCCACTTTTGTTTAATTTCAAAATTATCGCTGATAAATACGACAGACATAATCTCGATATAGAAATTCAAAACAGGTCAAAACGACCAATTCTCGACACAAAATTGAACATATCCATTGAAGGTGATACAAAATCTCAGCCAATTGCAAGTTTTGATACGTATGAAATACGAACCCAAAAGGAGATAATCGTGGGAGATATTCCTGGCATTTCCAAATCTGATACGAACATCAACATTAAATCAGTGCCTATTCAACTTCAAATTCTGAATCAAGGCACTATTAGAGTTCGTGTGCATGTCGAATATAGAATGTCAGGTGACAAAGAACAAAAAGAGAAGGTAATTACACATACTGAGAATGTCATAAAGTTTGTTCCTGATGATACTAGTAGGATGACTCCAGTAGATGCTAGAACTATAGCACAAATGATTGAATCTTCGCCTCCAAGAAGATATTCATTAGACAAGCCAGGAACTCATACTAAAGGTGCCAAGATTACATCAGAAATGCTACTTAGAATCTATCTTGATGCAAAGTATAGAATCTACTCACTATTTGGAGAGCCTGTTACTCTCAAATATGAAACTATCAACTCATTCTTTGATTACAAAGTTATGATTCATCCCGAGGATCCAAATAATCGCGGGATAATTGAGATTCAATGCAAACTTGAACCGATGAGCAGCAATCTAATAATTTCTGGATGGGTGAATTCCAGTGATGAGAAAGTTCTAAGAATTCTTGTTTCAGAACTTTCATATCGAATTAATGATCTACTTAAGCCTTCAATAGAAAACTGCTTAGAGTGCAACTTTCCATTAAGACACTATGAATTTGATAACTATAAACTTGAAACTATTACATTGTCAGATCTCCAGCAGAGAAAGAGAGATCCCTCTAACTTTCCAGAGACCAATCACTATATCCAGAATATAGATTCTCAATTCGTTGGAATTATTTGTCCCTACTGTGGCGAAGAGAATCTCTATGACTTGAGTATAATTCTTAAAGCTGACATTGACTAACTGAAGAACAAGAATGCTAATGTGATTACTTGCTTTTTATCCGGTTATCATATTCTAGATTAATGATTAATTTTTCAATCTCGAAATGCAGCTTGATATGTTAAATTTCATGTGTAGTAGTTGATGTACACAAAAAAGATTAATTATTCGGCTTTCGTTTAGTAATGTACCTTTTATCAATCACAATTAATTGCATGTCTATGGTTTCAAGTGGTGTTAGCATCAATGGACCGAAACAAGACAATAGCCATTGGAATTGTGCTTGTACTGGCTTTTACTTCATCCATTATATTTCTGAGTAGTGTGAATCAACATAATGAATTCAATATTGATCCACATCATGCAATTCTCACTGACGCTCGGTTAAATAGAACTGCTAGCATCTCGTTGCCCATTAACTTGCAAGAATTAGCTATAGATGAACCTGTTCTTGGGCCTATAGGTCCTTACGGATTTCATGGTGGCGGTCATCCTGAGGGCTACGATCATACTGCATTCAAACTCCATGAGAGTTCTCCAGTTTATGCACCAGATGATGGTGTAGTCGCAGAAGTTGAAGTAGTGATGGATGATGATTATCGGGTGGTCATATTTCATAATTACACTATGGCAAGTTGGTTTGATCATATTGGGGAGCTAGTAGTTCAGAAGGATGACTATGTATCGAAGGGTCAGATTATAGGCTACTCACGAGACTTTGGTTCGTACTCAATGGTAGATTGGGGACTGGTAGATTTTAATGACAAGACGGGGCCGATGTTTCCATGGTTTTCAACAGATCCTAAAACAGAAGGGAGCTTGGTATCACCATTTCTCTATCTTAATGATGCTGAACTATCCGAAGCGGAACGAATATTCAACGAGAGCATGCTCCAGCCCTTTTTTAATGGAACTGATGTTGCCCGAATGAGCAAGGCTGAGCATCAACT
>JAJRWI010000025.1 GCA_024276825.1 archaeon | reverse complement strand
TTGGTCTGGCAATGGTGGCGGCAGCAAAGGGGTACTCCCTTGTTCTCGTCATGCCCGAAACAGTGAGCATTGAACGCCGACGTATTTTGACTGCTTTGGGTGCAGAGCTTGTCCTTAGTCCCGCCTCTGATGGAATGGCAGGTGCTGTGAAAGTTGCTGAGAGAATCGTTGCGCAAGACCCTAAGTCCTATTTCATCCCACAACAATTCGAGAACCCAGCAAACCCACAAGTTCATCGGGAAACCACTGCAAGAGAGATCATAGAGGCTGTTGAAGACAAGCTGGACTATTTCATTGCAGGTGTCGGCACTGGTGGCACAATCACTGGTGTTGCTCCAGTCTTGAAGAGGGAGTTTCCAGAAGTTCGAATCATTGCTGTTGAGCCTGAGGAGTCTCCAGTACTCTCAATGAACCGAAGCGGACCACATAAGATACAGGGAATCGGAGCTGGATTTGTTCCGAGCGTACTAGATCTTGATGTGATTGATGAGATTCGTACAGTGAATTATGCTGACTCAGTTTCGGCAGCACGACAGCTTGCTAGGAAAGAAGGGATTTTTGCAGGAGTGTCATCTGGTGCTGCAGTAGCAACCATGTTGAAGATAGCTAAAGAAGTCGGTGGCAGAAAGCGTCTTCTTGCGATTGTCCCTGATACTGGGGAACGCTATCTCTCAACCGATGTCTTTGAGTAAGAAGTCTGATATGAATTAACTCGGAGCTCAGTAAGATGGTAGACTTCAGGTCACCTTTGAGTGATGGATCAGTCAATCTGAACATCACTCTTTTGCCGAACTGTAAGGTCAAGTTCTGCAAGACTAAGTGACATCAACCCTGCGAGTCAACTGATCAATTGATTTTGTGGGGCCATCTAAATTGTCATATCTAATCTTAATTGCATTGACCGGACAGACTTGAAAACAACGCCCGCATCCTCTGCACTCATCACTGATGACTGCCTTATTGTTAATCATTGAGATTGCATTGACAAAGCAGACATTTATACACTCACCGCACCCAGAGCATCCATCATTGACATTCACACTTACTCCTGGCATTCTCGAAACCTTTTTTGCAATATCTGGATGCAGATCAGGGAGGATTGTCCATAGACAGCAACATGGACAACAATTACATACTGTTAGTAGCCTATCGCCGGGGCCAACACCCAGCCACATAGTATCGATCTTATTTCTCCCAATCATATGAACAAGTCCCGCCTTTGCCGCATTCCTGATGTATTCATGTGCCTCTGCTCTGGAAACCTCTCTTCCAAGGTCTGGATTGATACCTCTAGCAGCCTCGCCCATGAACAGGCAGCCATACCCTTGGGGATAGTCCGTACAGTGATTGGCGACTCGACAGATGCAGAAGCTCATCATCCAAATGAAGTTCGCTTTGTCAATCATCCTATGGACAATGTCCGATGGCAATACCATCTCCCCTGACTGTTCCAGGTTTTGATTGACCTGAATATTGACAACATTGTCCATTGGAAGATAGATTATGTGATCATTGGCAAAGAAAAACCTCTCAATGACCCCTCCAAAGAACGGGATGAGTGTGATCTTTGCGAGAAGGTGCTTTGCTGGAAATGCCCTCTTCAGCATCTCCACAAACCAGAGAGGTCTTGTCATAATATCATTCTAATATATCGGTGACTGATATTGCTTTCCAATTTGCCAGAATATGCTATAAGGGGACAAGATTGCATTAATTCATTGTTTTTTTTCAAATCCAAATGGCAATTATTAATGCACATAGAAATCTTACCGTCTTCTATTATCCCATTAAATATTTTGTATATTTAATAACCATAATTAACTCATTTCTAATAATGTTTCTAAAATAACACGATGCTGCATTAACAAGAATAATAAAACCAATAAAATAAAGTTCAATTGATGAAATTGGAGGTTAATTACTAATTATCACCTATTAACCTCAAATGTATTGGGGAAGTTCTGATATGTGGGACCAATATACTCTCGTGAATGCAATTACTCTTTATGCTATATCAGATACTCCTGAGAGGGATCATTAAAAATGAAATATATTTCTAAATCAATAGGAGTATCCCTGCTTGTTTTCGCAATAATTGGTTTAACAATAGTTCAAGTCGATGCAACTACAATTCATACAGAAGGACACTTCCAACATGAAATGAGGGATGCGATAACCGATTCACTTGCAGGATAGCTTGATTACTTTGTAGATGTGAACTCGTATACATCTTATGGGAAGTGTCTTCTTAGTGACTCTTGGGACTTGGTTTCAACTTATGCTGGGCTTGGACATTACTATATAATATTCATCACTATGTTACTGAAACAACTGGAATACCTAATGAGTACGCACGGGGATTCTGTGAGTGGGACAATGGAATGGGGGTTGCGCACAGATGCTGAGAAATGGGACAAACTTAGACACTCTTCAAACAAATGTCTGATAGAACCCTTGAAAAATGTATGATCCTAAATTGAGTGACACAAAACATACAAATGAAAAGCAGTCCTGTGCCGTTCCAGGAAGGACTGGACTCTGATTTCCAAGAATGTCCAACTTACAATGAACGATGAAGAGATGAAATGAAGGTTGCAATCAGTCATGAATTTCTACATTGCTAATCATCGTTTAAAATAAATTGTTTTAATTGGTAGTTGAAATTAGGTATGCATTATCATTGCAAAATTCTTAAATAGTAATTTGCAATGCCATTGCAAATGGAAAGCCAGAATCCTTGGTGGATGAAAGAACCTGATGACATATATGAAGAGTGGAGAGCATCTAAAATCAAGTGGACACCAGAAATAATCGATAAGATCTCAACAGAAAAATTCGCGCTATATTTTCTCATAGGTGCAAGGCAGGTGGGCAAGACAACAGCACTAAAAATATTCATCCACAGACTTCTTAAATCGGGATGGGATCCAAAATCAATATTCTACTATTCATGCGATGAGATTATAGATTACAGAGAGCTTGGGGAATTACTTGACAGTTATTTTTCCGCAAGACGGGAGTTGGGGATAAAAAAATCCGTGATAATCTTGGATGAAATAACATTTGTTGAGGACTGGTGGAGATCAATAAAGTCCAGAATTGATAAGAGGGTGTTGAAGAACGATGTGGTTCTGGTAACGGGTTCCGCAAGTATTGATCTTCTTAAGCAAAAAGAATTATTCCCTGGAAGAAGAGGGGAAGGCAAAGACCTAATTCTTCATCCTCTTAGCTTTGGAGAATATACTGAAATTTTCGGTGGGCTTGAACTTAAAAAAACAAGGCTGAACGATCTAGATGGAGTAACAAATTGCGTGAATGCAAACAGAATATTTTCTGAAAAACTCTTGGAACTATTTACCAAATATTTGAAAACAGGCGGATTTCCCATTCCATCTATAGAATTCTTTGAGAAGGGAAGAGTCACAACAAGAACTCTCAAAATATATCTCGACTGGCTCAGAGGGGATTGGAGAAAAACTGGTAGAAGCGACAGATACATGAAAGAAATAATTGCATTTATTCTGAAGGCAAGAGTTCAGCCTGTAAGCTGGTTGGGGATTGCTAGGGATACATCCCTGAATTCCCCTCATACTGCTCAATCTTATGTTGAAACACTTGAAAATCTCTTTGTTGTCAGGGCGCTCAATATAATCTCACCTGATTTCAAAATTCTCTATCGAAAAAACAAGAAAATTCACATAACTGATCCCTCTATTTATCAAGCATTCGGAGCATATACGGGAGCTCAAATTCTGGATGAAACTATTGTAGAATCTATTGTTGTTTCCCATCTTTCAAGAGTTAGCAATGTGTTTTTCTGGAGAAATACATCTGAAGTTGATTCGGTATGCATCATTAATGATAAACAGATTGGATTTGAAGTAAAATGGGGTTATAAATCAGGGAAAAAACCAAAACATCTTGATAGAATCTTTCTGCTTGACAAAAAGGAGATACCTGTTTTTCTTGCATCGGTTAGATGGCAATGATAGGATCCTAAGTTAAGGCGAGAAACTTATGATGCGTGATTCTTGCAATGCCAGATCCCTTATCACCATTTTGTGATTCTTGCGCCTGTCATACTTGAACCATATGTCATTAGAGTCACAAGGTTTCAATGACAATATTTCAGCATGGATTTGTATAATAGGGAATGCTGATAGCATAAACTGCCAGCATTATGATTGCTTGATAGTCCTCATGTGTGTTTGAGCCGAATAAGGAAGAATATACAAGATGACCAAAGAATCACGAAGAGAGAAGACAAGAAAACGCAAGAAACCATATGTACCACATATGGCCGCAGCAAGATTCAGACCACAATTCGACTGGACACGAGAAGATGCCCTGAGAGAGTATCAAATGGCAGAGTTTCCATTTGAGGTTGACACTGTTCATTACATGGACTGCATTAATGGGATGAGGGAATTGCCAGATGAGTGCATTGATGTTGTGATTGCAGATCCTCCGTTTGGCATCGCATTTAATGGAAAGGGGTCACTCTATAATCGCAATGAACAACTGGTGGTCGAAGGGTATCATGAGATTGATGAGGATTATCGGGAGTTTTCGGAGCGCTGGATTGGGGAGATTCCACGAGTCTTGAAGCCCACTGGCTCAGCATGGATCTTCAGTGGTTGGACAAATCTTGTTGACATATTAAATGCGGTGCGACTTCATAATCTGACAGTTATCAATCACGTGATATGGAAGTACCAGTTCGGTGTGTTCACCCGCAGAAAGTTTGTCACAAGTCACTATCACCTGCTGTTCCTTGTGAAGGACTCGAAGAAGTATTATTTCAACAAGATTGAACATTATCCTCTGGATGTATGGGAGATCAATCGCACATACCGAAAGGGCGAGTTGAAAAACAGCACAAAATTGCCAGAAGAACTGGTGATGAGATGTATCGATTTCACATCATTTCCAGGGGCCCTAGTTCTTGATCCCTTTATGGGCAACGGAACTACCGCAGTCGTCTGTAAGGGTTCTTATCGGCATTATATCGGGTATGAGATTAATAAAGACATGAGAGATATCATTGAACACAACCTCAAGCAGATTGAAGCTGGTGATTTATACACACCCTATTCTGAGAGAAAGGAGGAGCTTGTTGAACGTGCTAAAGAGAAATTCAAGAAAAAGAGGGGAGAGTGAAGGAGTCTATGGACTCCCAACACTCAAAATGCAGGATATAAGATCGCCAAAGTGATACAGTGCATTGCCAGCGGCCTCTGCAATAATATAGATTGGTGCAGGGTATATACCAAGGGCAAGAAGGGCAATAGCAAGAACTCCCATTGCAAAGATCATGCTCTTGGAAGCGCTGTGTGCATTCACCGCCCTCTCGGAAATTGGCCTGAACCAAGTGTAGTTGAGCATTCTCAGGTAATAGCCCAGACCAATAAGTGCGTTGAAAATCGCAATGAGTGAGAACAGGAGGTAATAGCCGCCTATTACTACTCCTGCCTGCACACCAGCATAGAGTATCAGAATCTTGGCATAGAATCCAAGAGTGGGAGGCATCCCCATCAGAGATAGCAGGCCTACTGCGAAGAACGCAGCAGTGATCGGCATCTTCCTGGCAATCCCGCTCAGATCTCTGAGGTCCCTTGAGCCAATTGAGTGCAGGAATGCTCCTGCGCAGAGAAAGAGTAGGCCCTTGGTCAATGCATGACTGACGATATACAGTGTTCCGCTCTCGTAGCCAAAGGGAGTTGCAGTGCCGAAGGCGAACAGAATGAAGCCAATCTGTGTGATAGAGCTGTATGCCAACATTCGTTTCAGATCAGTCTGTGTCAGTGCATAGAAGTTGCCTGCAGTCATGGTCACCACTGCAAAGACTCCCAACAACAGGGGCCAGTTGATGGATGTTGCCAAGAACTCGACTCCCGCAATTATACTGCTTCCAGATGAGAACAGTGTTGTGTTGACTCGAAGAATGCCGTAAATGCCCACCTTTATGACCACACCTGACAGCATGGCACTAATGCCACTGGGTGCTGCGGGATGAGCGTCTGCAAGCCAAGCGGCAAAGGGAACGACTGCCCCCTTAACTCCAAAGCCCGCTGTCAACATGGCAACAAGGATTGGCAATAGTGGGTTTGTTGGATCAGCCTGAATCGCTACTGCCATTGATGCAAGGTTGAGTGTCCCAGTCAGTCCATAGAGATAACTGGCAGAATAGAGGACCAAGGTTGAACCAATAGCTGACATCATCAGGTACTTGATCGCTGCTTCAATGCCCTCCCAGTTTCTCCTGAATGCGACCAAGACAAAGCTGCTCAGACCCATGGTCTCATAGAACATAAACAGGGTGAAGAGATCCCCAGACACAACCACACCATTCATTGCACCAACCATGATCAGTAGAAGCATGTAGTATTGTGCGAGACCAGTGTCCTCGTTCATGTAGCCAAGAGAGTAGACCACTACAATGAAACCCATGAAGGAGAAGAGTCCCATCAGGACAATCGAGAACATGTCGGCTGCAAGTACAACTCCTAGAGGACCGCCAAGACCGCCCCATGTGAACACCTGAGCCCCATCGGTCCAGACACTCTGAGATAGAGAATATACTCCAAGAAGTGTGAGTGCAAAGCCAAGTGTGGCAATGCCTGCAAGCAGCGAATGCGGAACTCGTTTCTTCAAGAATCCCAGTGACTCGGAAACAAGTGTCAAGAACAGTGCAGTGATGATGGGTATCATCACAGGAACTACCACCGCAAGATCAGGAGTGAACAGAAAGTTGAACTGCATCTTACACACCTCCTCCAAGAAGGCCAAGGGCACTGATCACTGGGCCTACAATATTCCACAGCAGGGCAGGATAGACACCCAGAGTAATGACAAAGAACACCATTATTGCCCCAATCAGAATAACGACACGAGGACCATCAGAAACCCCTGTCAGACTCTCGGGCACTTGACCAAAGAAGACTCTTCGCACAGCCCATAGGTAATATCCCGCAGTCAGACCTGTTGCAATGACACCAAAGAGTGTCAGGATCAGATAATATGGCTGTCCCACTGTTCCAAGGACCGCACGTTCTGCGGCACCAGCAAATATCATCCACTCTCCTGCAAAGGCGGACAATGGTGGTGTACCTGCCAGTGCAAGTGCTCCTACGATAAATATTGTTGCGAGAACAGGCATCTTTGGAGCAAGTCCACCAAGTCTGTCAAACTCCATTGTGCTTGTCTTCATCTTGATTGCACCCGCACAGAAGAACATCAGACTTGCGAGTATTCCATGGTTGATGAGCTGGAAGGCTGCACCATTGGCTCCAATGATTGTCATGCTGGAGTAACCAAACATCAGATAGCCAAGCTGACTGATACTGGAATACGCCAACATCATCTTTAGGTCCTTCTGAGCGATTGCAAGAATTGCACCGTAGAACATCGTGATTAGAGAGATTGCAAGAAGCCCTGTGGAAAGGGCTGTGAGGGCATTCATGAATAGTGGGATAACAATGCGAATCACACCATAAGCGGCGGTCTTTGTCATCGCGCCACTCAATAGAACAAGTACTGGGATTGGTGCCTCTCTGTAAGTCTGGGGTGCCCAAATGTGCAATGGCACAAGACCCAACTTGATGCCAAATCCAACCAGGAAGACCACACCAATGAGCCTTGCAACATCGACGGAGAATGAATACGAGTAGAGTGCATTGATGTCAATTGGGCTCGCAGAGCCAAGAGAGGAGAGAAATGTGGCATCCTGCATTACAACACCCCAGACCATGAAGACCGCAAAGAGAGAGATGATCCCTCCAGCTGCAGTCCAGACCCAGAACTGTAGTGCATTCTTCTCGCGTTCGACAGCCTCTTCTGACTCTCCGTATACATAGATCAACAGGAAGGCCGGAAGAAGCATCAACTCATAGAACACAAAGAACTGAAGCAGATTTATGGCATAGACCACGCCGACCATAGCGGCAACAAACCAGACCATCAATGAGTAGTAGAGTCCGGGTCTGTTCAAGTCCTTCATATAGTCAAATGAGTAGATGATAGAGAAGAGACCAAGGCCAACAATCAGAATTGCCACGGGAGTGCTGAGACCGTCGCCCAGAAAACCGAGGTTCATGATGATATTGGTCTCAGAGCCAAGCCAGACAAAATCATGCTGAACACTGCCCACATCAATCACTCTGAACAGCAGTATAATGTTGAGAGAGAGAGCGCCAAGCAATGATAGTGCCGCTAGGAAGCGTGCACCCCTCTCTGACTTGGTCCCCACAAGCAGTGTCAGAAGACCACCTGCGATCAACCCTACGAGTGTCAATATCATTGGGTACTCTGAGAGTATTGGAAAGTATATTCCTTGCATTCAATGAACCTCCTACAGGAATAGAACGATCAAGAGGAACACCAGAATTCCCAGCATCATGCCCAGCACATTCGTATTGAGCACGCCGGTCATTGTGCGCCTCCAGCCCCTCGAGATGCCATCCATCCCATCTCTGACACCCAGATTGAATGAGAGGAGGGCGGGCTCGATTCGTGTCCGAAATGCTTCGCTAAGTCGAAGATAGCCATCAACAAAGATCCTGTAGTACAGTCTGTTGATGTACCAGCGATTCTCTAGAAATCTGCCAAGTGGCCCGCTTCTCAGGCTGGTGAAGTCACCATTACCCTTGAAGTAGATGAAGTAGGCGGGAACGATGCCAATCACCCAGACAAGTACCGTGAACATGGAAGTGAATCCAATGGTAAATGGCGTCAGAATGCCCCACTCAAAAGGCGCACTCAGAGTGTGCTCTGACGCAAGCACCGAGAATGTGTTGAAGAACAGTGGCTCCAAGAGTGCCCCACCAAATGCTAATGCTGCCAGAATGATCAGTGGAATGGTCATTGTGGGCGGGGACTCGTGGAGGTGATGCCCTGAGGACTCGAGCTGGACCAAATAATCGGACTTGCGACCAAAGAAGGTCATGCCTACCATTCTGAATGTGTAGAATGCTGTAAGAATGGCTGTGATGAATGCCATTGTGAATAGGAGATACTGGTGCTCATGCCACAAGGCCTCCAATATCAACTCCTTTGACCAGAAGCCAACTGTCGGGAACACTCCAGCAAGTGCCAGTGCTCCAATTATGAAGGTGATGGCTGTGATCTTCATATGTTTCCAGAGACCGCCCATGTCTTTCATGGATTTGCTCTGTACCACATGAAGGACTGAGCCCGCCGCAAGGAACAGCAGTGCCTTGAACAGTGCATGAGCCAGAAGATGGAATGCGCCGGCGGCATAAGCAGTCACACTCTCAGCGACCAGTCCTGCTGCTCCAAGAGCCATAAACATGTAGCCCAGTTGAGAGATTGTGGAGTATGCCAGCACCTTCTTGATCTCATCCTGAACCAGTGCCATTGTCGCTGCAAGGAAGGCAGTGAAGGCGCCAATAATTGCGACTGTCTGGAAGAAGTACACCATCTCTGAGACCTGAAATGTTATCTCGATGAATATCGGGACAAGACGGGCCACAAGATACACTCCAGCCTTGACCATTGCTGCGGCATGAATCAGAGCACTGACAGTTGTGGGACCTGCCATAGCTTCGGGGAGCCAGACATGCAATGGGAACTGTGCACTCTTGCCAACAGGACCGGCGAATATCAAGAGTGCCGCTATTGGCAACAGTCCAGTGGCCATGGGTGCCACCCAGGACCCAGACTCTGCCAACTCCTGATAATGAAAAGTACCGGTGATGAAGAATGTAAGCAGAATTCCTGCAAGAAGGCCAATATCGCCAACTCGGGTGACCATAAACGCCTTCATTCCACAGGCGGCATTGTAATCACCCTCAGTCTTGTACTCAGGAACCGGACTCGGCTCTTTCAGGTTGTGCCAGAAGCCAATGAGAGCGTAGCTGCACATTCCGACAATCTCCCAGCCAATGAAGGTCAGAAGCAGGTTGTCGGCCATCACAAGAAGGATCATGCCAGCGACAAAGAACTGCATGAAGAAGTAATAGCGTGTCAGACTCGGGTCTTTCACAAGCCTGCCCTCTTCATCATGCCCGGTCATGTATCCCACGCTGAAGAGGATGATGAGAGAACCAATCCCTCCAGCAATGCCTGCCAGAAGTACACTCAGGGGGTCAATGAGGACTCCAAATCTGACAACAAAGTCGCCTGCAACAACCCAGGTGATAAGATCATAACCATATACACCAGGAGAGGTCACCATAGATGCAATCATGTCAATGGCAATGAATGCAGTGATGAAGCCAACAAGCACTGCCATGAGGTCTCTTAGGTTTCCGTGAATCTTTGCAAACACTGGAGTGAGTAGAGCCCCAATGACAGGAATGACAAATACCAACCAGCCTGCCTGTTCTAATGGAAGGATCATTCTCTCAACCTCCTTAACTCACGCACATCAAGTGTGCCATAATGATTGAACGCATTGCGGATCAATGCAAGAGCAACAGCTGCAATGGCACCCCCAACACAGATTGACAGGACAACGAATGTCTGAGCAAGAGGATCAACAGGGCCCAGAACACCCTGTCCGCTTGTGAATGCCGCCAAGGCGAGAAAGTTCAGATTGACTGCAGCCACAAGAATCTCAATACCTATCACGAGCTTGATCATATTCCTATTGCTCGCAAGGGTGTAAATGCCCATCAGGTAAAGGATGAGGGATGCTATCAGGTAAAAGTGAAGCATGTCAAGCATGATTAGGGCTCCTCCTTTCTCATTGTCCTGAACAGTGCTGAGAATCCAAGGACGGATGCTAGAAGAAGGGTTGCCTGAATCATCACATCGACCACTCTATAACTCCAGATCCAGTCTGCGAGGGCCTCCGAAACCTGAGTCCAATCAGCTATTGGGAAGGTCGATGAGGGAGTTCCCAGAGCAAATGGCGTCAGGTCAATCAGTTGGGCCCCTATGATGACCAGCATCAGAAGTGAGAGCAGAATTGCTGCAATTCTATGTTTCATTGCACAACAGCCTCCTCTGTGTTCATCTCCTCATCCTCAGGGGCCTCCATGTTGATAGTGGCAAGGAGAATTATCACAACTGCAATTGAAAAAACTCCAAAATTGAACACTGCAACAAGGGGCGCACCAAGAATGAAGAAGGTTATACTCACCCAGCTATTGCCCAGGGCAAAAGAGATCACAGAATAGACCAGCCTGCGATACTCTATTGCAATTCCCATGAAGACAATGGCTAGGATCAAAATGAGCAGTTGTACGAACTCTATTGGCTCCGTAATCATCTTGATTCCCTGCCTGGGTCTTGAACCACTGGTACGACACGCGTCCGCCCCTGCACTCCATTCATAAACCTGACGGCATGACCACGTTTTTGGAGATGTTTAATTAGAGAAACAGCTAAATTAAAACAGAGAGGTATGTGAGCATTGCAGATACTTTGTTCGATTCAATGGCAGACTTGTGATACTAGAACTAATGATTGCCAATTCTCACATGTCATCAAGTCCAATGCATTTGGCCTTTCGAGTCTTCTCTTCAAACTCTTTGGCAATCAGGATGAATCTCTTCTTCATGTTTGGATATAACTTGCCTGCCTTTCTAGCAAGGGGTCCTAATAGGTCATTGGGACGAGTGACTCTACTCCATTTCACTTCACAAAAATACGCAATGTTTCCTATGTCATCTACTGCCACTATATCAATCTCATCCTCGTGATCCCACCACTTTCCTATTCGAGTGAATCGTATTGGCTTCTTTCTAATTAGATATTGAAATGCAATCTTCTCATAGACATGACCCAGATATGTGTTGTAGTCCTTTCTAAAATGCCTGAATCGCAGTATTCTGTTTTCAAGTTCGTTAAGTCGGGGTGAGATTATTCTGAACCAGAATGTGATGAAATCATCAAGTAGATAGTATCGACCTCTTCGTGTTCGCTCATTCTCAGTAATGGGCACTACTCGCCGTATTAGTCCCACTGTGATTAGGTTCTTCAGATATTGTGAAATGTCAGTCCTTTGAAAGCCACAATAGTTTTTTATGCGCCCCAGATTCGTGTTGCCATGCGATATTGCCTCTAATATGGACTTGTAGGTGGAGGGATTATCAAACTCGTATCGAAGCAAAAAATCAATCTCATCTTTGATAAATGTTGGATTCTTGAGCTCTGAGTCAATCCATTCTGTGAAGGGTGTTTGTACCTTCTCAAGATAATAAGGCACTCCCCCAGTCACTCCATAGATATTGACCATCTCTTCCTTTGAAATCCCAGGATAGAACTTTATTGCATCAAAGAAGTCCAGTGGCCCAAGTTCCAGAGATAATGAACGCCTTCCATAGAGAGGGCTCTGATAGGACAGTACTTTCGATGTGATCATAGAGATTGAAGATCCCAAGAGTAACAATCGAGTCTTGGTGAGATGTTGATCGGCAATCACTTGAAACACACTGAGAATCCTCTTGTCCTCCCATATCAGGTTTTGAAACTCATCAAGAATGACTAGGTCAACTTTGCCATCTAAATGCTTAAACAGGACCTCCCAATCATCTCTCAGGTCTGATACTTCAGGAAATTTGGCAGAGAGCGTTTCTTTGAATTTGCGAAGGTTTCCAAACTCACGTGCGATGTAATAGACATGATTCAATGACTTTGAAAAATTCAAGGCCAGGGCAGTTTTCCCAATCCGCCTTCGTCCGTATAGAATCATCAATGGATGCTTCTGACTCATGGCGGTTCTCAAGGATACCAGTTCATCCTTTCTATTGACAAACATCACGAACACCAGATTTGTATAATTTGGATTAGTATAATTTAAATTACCTTATAATACTTGGCATGCCATCACACTTGAACCGAACTCCTGTCAGATTATAGATTAGCTCTGCGAAAACAACCGGTCAAGTAGCTCCCAATGAACAAAGCGAAGACTAACTCACTCCCTTGAAATTTTCTTGGCTAACTCAATGATTTCTGAATAAACTCTCACATCAAGTCTAGATCCAATTGCTATCATTCGATCTAATATGGCTTTGAACTCATCAAGAGTCAGCAATGAGTTATTCAATGCCTTCAGCAAGATGCCCATGGTTCCGATGCATTCAACCCCCATCATTTCTGCAACGGTTCTACCCATCTTGTCATCAATTATCAACAGAGCATTCAAGGACTTAGCAAGGACTATTGATGAGGCTTCTCCCACATGAATTCCAGCATGCTTTGCAAGTTTCTTTGCGGACTTCTTTTGTGGCTTTACTTCTATCCATCCCGATTTGACTGCTTCACTCACAAGAAGACCATCTGGTGTCTTTATGACTTCACAGACTTCTTGGAACACCTCACGAACAATGCATATATGGCTGAATACAATCTTGAGAACATGGAGCATGCCCACTTTGGCCAGGTAAATCAGCGGTGTCGCATTACTCACGACTGTTTTGCTTTTTGACAATTGCGAGGTCACGCTCCAAATCATCAAGGTCATATGAGATTGGAATTAATGCTTGATTTGCAGCCTCAATCATTTCTCTCAATGTGACTCCCGCCATATCAGCTGCTCTCCACAACGATACTTTTCTCTCCTGATATGCGATTAGGGCTCGTCTAATCAAAAACTCACGTAATCCAATCTCTAGTATCCGACGTATTAATTCAGACCTGTCAACCATTTCCTCCTTCACAAGCGTGTTTAGTATCTTTATCATCTTGTCAGGCAATCTTGCGGTTATTGTTTCCATTGTTGGTTCGCATACAATAGAATATTTTGTATACATTAACTTTTGCATTGATGAATGAAGTAAGAAATATTTGAGGTCTAATCAATCCATTGAAACCGAAATCTTGAAGATTACTATTTATACTTCTAATGGGATTGACTGAATTGCAATCAGCAGAGGTATCATGATGATACATGGATGGAATGACCGAATTCTATGGGTTGATCTTGCAAAGAACAAGATTGAGGAAAATAGCGTAGGCAAGAGAGTATATGAGAACTTCATTGGCGGAAAAGGGCTTGGAACCTATCTGCTCTACAAGAACTTGAGAGCTGGAATAGACCCATTGGGACCTGAAAATATCCTGATCTTTCTTACAGGTCCATTGCAGGGTCTACCCGCACCAAATGTCGGCCGATGGGCAATGGTCACCAAATCGCCGCTCTCTGGCTACATCATAGACTCGCACTGTGGCGGGGCACTGGGCAGGGAGATCAAGAGGGCGGGATATGATGCAGTCTGCGTGACGGGAGAGGCTGATGAACCAGTCTATCTGAAAATAGATGATGATTCTGTGACAATTGAGAGCGCTAGTCATCTCTGGGGGAAGGGAGTCCATGAGACAACCAGCGAGTTGCATGATGAGGGGAATTCTGTATATACTATCGGTCCTGCAGGTGAGAACTTAAGTCGTATCGCAACGGGATGCTGCGACATTGCTCATCAGACAGGTCGCGGCGGCACTGGAGCGGTCATGGGCTCAAAGAACCTCAAGGCAGTGGTGGCAAGGGGGACTAAGAGCATGGATGCTGCGGATATTGACACAATTCGTGAGATCAACAGGCAGGTCGCAAACACCTGGAAGGAGAAGAAGAACGCCCTCTTCAAGAAGTATGGGACTCCGTTCTTGGTTGAGGTCTCGAACAATATGGGGACGTTTCCAACTCGAAACTATCAGACCGGCTTCTTTGATGACTACGAAGGAATCACTCCAGAGACCATGGTAGAGAAGTGGGGACTTGGAGCTCACAACTCCTGTCCACATTGTGTGATGAGATGCACTCACGCCTTCAAGACAGAGGACCCCGATGACCCAGGCAGAGAGGTCGAGTCCTGCATAGAGTATGAGAGTCTTGGACTCCTTGGTGGAAACACGGGCATATCAGACCCGCAGGCAGTCCTCAAGCTGAACTACATGTGCGATGAGCTTGGACTCGACACAATCAGCGCAGGAAGCACAATTGGCTTTGTAATGGAGCTGTTTGAAGAGGGAGTCCTAACTGAGGAGGACTACAATTTTAAGACTTCATTTGGTGATTATGGCTTGGCAGTCTGGTTGCTGCGAATGATGGCTCATCGAGAGGGCATTGGAGAGATTTTTGCTGATGGTGTTAGAAAGGCTGCTGAGAGAATCGGAAAGGGCAGTGAAAAGTTCGCGGTTCATGTAAAGGGGCTTGAGTTGCCAGCGTGGGACCCCCGCGGAAAGAAAGGCCTTGGACTCTCATATGCCACAGCCAATGTGGGGGCAAGCCATTTGAGGGGCTGGCCTCAAACAAATGAGATCCCGAATGCCTCTGCACTGGATGTTGTTGAGTCAATGATTGATGCACGTGACCAGAAGATTCTCACAGACTCCCTCGTAGTCTGTCATTTCACATATCACATTCCATTGACTCATGAGACTAAGATCAAGCTCCTTAATGCAGCAACAGGTCTGGAGTTTGATGAGAAGAGTGCCAAGCTCTTCGCAAGGAGGGTAGACACCCTTGGTAGAATGTTCAATATTCGAGAGGGACTGACAAGAAAGGATGATAGATTGCCACCTCGACTCTGGGAACCCCACACCTCAGGACCCACAGAGGGAATGAGATCCTTCATCAGCAAGGAGGACTTCGAGAGGAGTCTGGACAAGTACTATGAGTTAAGGGGCTATGACAAGAATGGCGTGCCCGATAAAGAAACCCTTGACCTTCTCGGTCTAAGCTCAATTGTCTGAAATCATGACAGATCTAGTTATTCATCTGTATGAACTCACGAGTTTTTTGAATGAAGCTTGAAACATCTGGTAGTAGAATCTTCGTGAGTGAATAAATTTGTTCATCATTCAGAGCACTATATCGATGAACAATTCTATTTCGAAAACGTTTCATATTTCTTAATACGTCAATTGTATCTTGGTCATAAACTACGTCTTCCAACTTCAAAAATATATCTTCATCTATATGTGGGACACCTAATTGTAATTCTTTTACGAGTATTGAGCAAATATCAATTACACACTCAATCGTAATTTGGATAAGACGTTCGATGGCTCGCCGAATAATTTTAGATTTTAGATACTCATCCAAGGTCTTTGGAAGTGTATCATGCAATTCAGTATACAATTGATTAAGTTCATCCAACTTCACTAGAACTCTCTGATCCATGCAGTACACCTTCAAGAATCATCTCAAATCGTGGTCTGAAGTCTCCCCATACTCGTAATGTGTAGAAAACAAGGTCGTAGTACTCATCTTCATTCTTCACATGGTAAATAATCCCCTCTTCAAGTACGCGAGCCTGTATGTAAAGGGGTAAGTCTTGAAAAATATGAACATCCAGACCTGGTTCTGAGTATTCTATCTCTTTCTTGAGGGAGTTGATCTTTCCAACTTTGGATTTGCAAAGAGCAAGACTCACATCAATGTCATTGTAATCCTCATGTCTAGCATAACTACCATAGACTACAACTGCCAAAATGTCTTCATCTTTTTTAGCTCTCTCAATTATAACTTTCAACGAGTCTTCAGCTGTCATCAATACTCATTGAGAATTTATTCTATTAAACTATCACTATTGCCTTAGCATGAGCTATGTTTATTCTTCATGGGTTAATATCAATTTGAAAGACATGCACAATAGAATAATCGGGATTCCATATGCTTCTGGCTAGGCATTAGGAACATGTGAGCACACCTATTTCTGCAATGCCTGTTTTCGACCGGTCATTCTTCTGATTAATATTATAATAATAGAAATTGAAAAAATCACTAATCCAGTGAAAAAGAGAGTTATATGAGGAATGATTGAACTAATCATTAAGAGAATTTCAATCGACTCATTCGATTCTGTGCTTAACAACACACCATAAGTACAAGTTTCGTTTAGGAATATGTCAAAGGATAATTTTGAGTTGGAATGGCCAACATAAATTGGAGTGATGTTCTCAAGATTGCCAATTCTTATGCGGCTGACAAGGTCATCAGAAGTCAGTAAATAGACATCGTATGGTACTGGTATGGGCATTAATAATGTTGTTTGAATATTCTTTTTATTTGATCCTTTATACACCAAACCTTGGTACAAGGCATTTGATACTCGAATTGTTTGACTGAGTGGTTGATAAGAGAGGGTGTCAATTCGAGTAGAGTTTAGAAACTCAAGATGTCTAAATTGAAAAAGGTATTCAAAGTAAGTGCCTTGCGAGAGAATATGATTTGAACTCGAATGAAGAGGAAAAAAGGAAACGAAACAGGTGTTGTGAAAATAAGAAAAAGAATGAGGCTATTAAGGATTGCATTAAGTTTCACCATAAACACCTGTTTCAAATGGATATTGTATTATTAGGCATAGCTAGTTGTCCACTATCCATCACTATAGACCCAGATGTAACAGGTATGATGCCATTGCTGAATTGGAACCCAGCCCCAATGAAGCAGAACCGTTCATTGTAAGTTGGACATTCTTGGACATAATATTCCTGTCCTTCCAGGAACGGCAGTGGGCACATTTTAAGCCTTTGTTTCGGATGGTACTGAACTTTATTGTTCAAATTGGATTCAGCAAGAGCACTATAACTCCTCTCACTGTGACAACATAGATCAGATGGATGAAGATTGCACTGACTGAACCCCCAAATACAAAAAAGACAGCAGCTCTCTTTGGGCTCTTGATTTTGTCCATCAGCCAGATAAACATAAACACAAAGATGAATGCTGCACCTCCCCAGCCAAAGGGAACTATTGGCGGCATCTCGTACCACACTGAAATCGCTTCAGCAGGCCAGATCCACCATGAGGTTTCAGGGGCGCCTGCCGCAATCTCAACAGGCAATGACAAAAGGGCCGTACCAACTGCTGTCAAAAACGAGACTGCAAGTCTGCTATCCTTGAAGTGAGGGGCGAAAGCCTCGATTATCCGCTTACTCACCATCCAGCAGGCATAGAACGATGCGGACCAACCGAATCCCATCATCAGTGGTGCCGCTCCGATATACAATGGGTGATTCGGATATGTGTACATCCCGGGCATGAGGGCAACAATGTTCTCCCGAACTATTCCGAAGATGAAACCACCCGTAAAGAAAGCGATTGTGGGCCACTGACCATGTTCTTTTAGACTGTGAACAATGCATGGAATGCAGCCAATCATGACCGCCAGAGTGACGATTATTGCAGTCATTGACCTCTCCTCCTGACCTTGAATGTTGCGGCCGCCCATACCAATAGAAACAGGACTATTGGAATCGCTGAGATCGCTCTATAGGGGTCTCCAATTATCAGAACATCAACACTCACCATCGCGATGATAACAAGTGCAATTGCTGATACTGGCAGCAAGTCATGAGTCAGTCCCATCTTCTCATCACTTCGTACTCATACAGATAACAATCCATTACAAAAGCTCATCGACTCTGTAGTATTGACCTGATGACTCTGTAGACTGATCGCAGAAAGAGAAAGGGACCTGCCACGATCATCGATAGATAGAAAATAATGAAGAGCAGTATCACAACTCCAACTATTTGCGACCAGAGAATGCTGATTACGATGAACACTCCAAACAGCTTCTGAATTGAACAACAGATCTGCGAAGATCACTGATGACACTCCAAAAAATGTCAATGGCCAGAATCGGGACTGTGACGAATCCCTCTCTTGTAGCATGCTCGAACGCCCATCACATTATGTTCGCTGATGCGATATATATCAGCTGGAATTCTGTACACTTTTGATATCTCAAAGTCGATTCTTGCCTAGTCTTATCAATGATTGATACGAGTGCATTACAACAACTTTAATGACACACAGTACTCATAGATGCAAGGCGGAACATATGGTCTTTGTCTATATTCTCGAAACTGTTGATGGCACCTATTATACTGGCATCACAAACAATCCTGCCCGCAGGTTCCGTGAACATCTCTCAGGGAATTCCCGTTCAGCAAGATATCTGAGGGCACATCCCCCTGCATTTGTTGT
Source organism: archaeon (assembly GCA_024276825.1). Taxonomy (GTDB): domain Archaea; phylum Asgardarchaeota; class Thorarchaeia; order Thorarchaeales; family Thorarchaeaceae; genus JAJRWI01. The sequence goes on along the minus strand of JAJRWI010000025.1, from coordinate 44,967 downwards.
CTATCTCCGCGAGTGTGAGAGTCTGAGTGACGCCTTGCGATTGGAACGACGAATCAAGTCAAATCGTAGGCTGAAGCGGGCATGCATTGGAGATCGAGTTGACATTGAACAGTTTCTGAATCAGATCGCACAGAATGAATGACTCGAAGCTTTCAAATCGTGGTATTGCTTGTTCTACATGTGGTTCTAATGACGGAGCTTGTAGTGACAATCGATGTAGGTACCTCTGGAGTTCGTTCAATATTCTTTGACACATCTGGAAAGATTGTGAGAATGGCATACGAGGAGTTTTCAAGCCACTATCCTCATCCCTCTTGGGTGGAGCAGTCAGCTGAAGAATGGTGGGAGTCTGCCTGTTCTACAATGAAACATTGTTTCTCACAGGGTGGAACCAGTCCCGAAGATGTGGTGGCAGTCAGCATCACTAATCAGCGAGAGACCATCGTGCCAATCGATGAGAGTGGCAGATCACTACATAATGCCATTGTCTGGCAGGACAGAAGAACAACCACCCAGTGTGAGTGGATCAGGGACAATATCACATTAGAGACCGTGTATTCCATCACTGGCCTGACTGTTGATCCATACTTCTCAGCTCCAAAAATACTCTGGCTCAAGGAGAACCAGCCTGATGTGTTTGACAAGACTCACAAGTTTCTGCTGGTTCATGATTATGTGTTATATCGATTGACCGGTGAACTCGTCACCGACTTCTCCAATGCCAGCAGAACCATGTTATTCAATATTGAAAAGGCACAATGGTCTGATAGGATCCTTGATGCAATAGGAGTACCCAAAGAGAAGTTGCCAAGAGCAGTTCAGTCTGGGACAGTTGTAGGAGAGGTCTCGGAAAGAGCCTCTGAGGAATGCGGTCTCAAGGCAGGCACTCCAGTTGTGGCTGGTGGTGGCGATCAACAGTGCGCAGCTCTTGGCGTGGGTGTTGTGCGTGAGGGCTCTATCAAGTCTACAACAGGTACTGGCACATTCATGCTCGCATTCTCTAAGAAGCTGCGTCTTGATCCTGCACGCAGGGTGCTGTGCTCCAGACATGTGATTCCTGACTCCTTTGTGATTGAGGCCAGCATGTTCACTACGGGCTCTGCCCTCAGATGGTTCAGGGACAACCTTGGACTGAAGGAGTGTCTGGATGCCGAGGAGGCCGGAAAGGACCCTTATGAGATCATGACAGAGTCTGCAGACACAATTCCTGCAGGTTCAGAAGGGGTGATTCATATACCCCACTTTGTCGGTGCTGGTGCACCATATTGGAACCCTCAGGCAAGGGCTGTCTTTGCAGGGCTTGCACTTGGACACACTCGTGCTCATCTGATGCGAGCGATTCTAGAAGGAGTTGCTTATGAGATACGGACAAATCTTGATGTGATGAAGGACCTCAAACTCCCAGCATCTGAACTGAGGGTCACTGGTGGTGCAGCGAGAAGTGAGGTCTGGATGCAGATTCAGTCGGATGTGATCAACATACCTGTCATATTGACCGAGATTGAAGAGGCCACTGCTCTCGGTGCTGCAATACTGGCGTGCAAAGGTGCTGGAATCTATAAGACCATGGTCGAGGCTGCTGATGTGATGGTGCATGAGCGCCGACGTCTAAAGCCTAATGATGCAAATCGTGATGTATATGACAGAGGCTTTGAGAGATACAAGGCACTGTATAATGCAATCTCTGAAATGACTTGGAACTAGTCCCTATAGACCGCAAGCTTGTTGCCCTTGTCCAAGACAAGGATCTTGACATCGGGGTCTTCTGCAATCCATTGATCGACAACAGCTTGGGGGTCATCCACCTTTATCAGATGTGCATCCTCAACGGTCTTTCGGTCAAGTTTCGTATACATCTTGACTGCAGATACTCTCTTTAGCAGTTCTGCAAACTTGAACGCCTTATGCTCGTACAGATGATACTGTCCACTGATAGACTCAATCACAGTGTCCAGTGGTGCGGTCAGTCTGTTGTAGAAGTTCTCGATGGCTGACTCTGGGGCAACCCCGTCCCTGCACTCCGCGAGAAACAGGATCTCTCCACCATCACTGACCGCGTTCTTTGTGAGTTCAAGGCTTCTCTGCGCATGATAGAGGCTCTTATCCTGTGGGTATCCTCCGGGAGTTACTATTATTCTGGAAACGGGGGTAATGATAAAACTCGCAATCTCATCCAACACTTCAATACCTCCTGCTATCACAGGCTCCAGTCTTCCAGCATCTGCCCAGACAAGCCTTCCTCCACTGGTCACTGTTGACAGAGTGAACACCTTGGCATCCTTAGTTATGATCTCAGTGGCCTCTCTCATATCATCAGCAAGGGGATTATCCCTTCTCTCTGGACTGGGATGAAATGGATGCTTTCCAAATGTCGAGTTAGGATCGAGGGCCATAGAGTGGTTTGCCTCAATAGATTGAAAGGCACAGATCCCAGGCAGGAAATCCTTGAGAGCGTTTGAGTATCCCGCAAAATAATGTGCCTTCATGTCTGCGAGGACTACATATGCATCATGGCCCACAGCTGCTGGATTGACTACTACTGGCGTGTCTCGGCTTGTCTTTCCGAGGTCTATGAAGTTCTCTCCATAACAGTCATGAATCAGTAATCGCCAGTTATCCAACCTTGCCATCTTTGCAGCTTCCCTGATCATTGCCACTATCTCATGATTCTTGGGATGGTCGACCACATGAGACCCTGTCGCTATGATAAACTGCACACTATTTGCATCTCTAAGACGTGGAACAACCGCATCAATCATCTCCTTGTGCGGCTCGTCCCTAGTGTGGTCCTCAACAAGAACGCATACACTCTTGCCACGTGCAACTTCCTCAATCATGGGTCCATGCGGATTGTTCAGTACACGATCGAGTTCACCAGCAATGTTGCTCTTTGCATTGATCTGCTTGGGTTTGATAATGCCTGCCAAATTACGTTCAGGGATCTCAATTTCGACATGTTCATCCCCATAGCTCAGAGAGACCTTCATAGAATCGACCTCAATTAATGAACTCAACGGGCCAAGAAAAAGATTGACTTCCGACCATCAACCAAAACTATATTCGCTCTAATTACAATTAATGGTTATGACAGAATCTGAATCAGGAGGCGGCTTTGCTGACATGGGCAAGTGGCTGGCAATCGCTTCCGAGCTCCCATGTATGGTGATATCTCTCCTTTTTGTTGGCCAGATTATAGGCTCCTCATGGGGTGGCACATCGGGTGCTGTCTGGGGTGCAATAATCGGTGCTATTGCAGGCTTCTTCATAGGTGTTGTCAGCATATTCAAGACAATATCCTATTACGAACGTCTAGAAACCACCACCAATAGGAGGCCTACATATGCTCCACCCATGGAAGAGATACTAGAGGATGTTGAATTTGCTATTGAGGGGAAAGATGACTCACTCTAGGAACTCTGAGTCATCAACATCCATGACTCCCAATATCACCTTTCTAGCACTTCTGCCAACGAGTGCTATTATTATCTGAATTAATAGTGCTATGAAGAATGCACCCATTGCAAAGCTGAATATCTGAAGCGAGATGGAGCTGTTTGCCATGGCCCATGGTCCCAAGATGTTCTTGTAAACAAGATACCAGACATAAATCCCAGTGACCCCCATCACGCCAACCAGTGCAGCATAGATTATCACAATGGGTCTGACCTTTGGTTTCTTTATATCAATCAGATCAATGCCTGGTGGAAACACAATGCTATTGATCTTGCGTGAGAACCTTATGAAGAACCCAAGTGCTGCTAGAAACACAACCAGTGTGATGATACATCCAATAAGAATCAACAGTATCAAGAGGTCTGGATCGAGTGTTGGTAAGGCGCCACCAATATAGAAGGCTGCCAGTGATCCAATCATGACAATTGCAGATACTATTTCAATCACGAAAGTAAGAGTTGCAGATGTTCTGAAGAGTGACCCAATGTCAAACTCATCCTCATTGCTCATGTTTTGCACCGCATTAATAACAACCTCATATTATATGAAACTAGCTATCACAAATTACTGCAAAACCAGCTCAAAATTCGCATCAATTTGATGCATTTCGCTTTTTATCGCTGGTTCGTTATGCTTATAACAAACTTGGGGTTTATCGCTTCAACATCCTACTGCAAGGAACGAAGTGACAATGAGACTACTTGGGACCGCTACGGAATACGCCTTTGTCAATGCGAGGATAAGAGGTATCAAGTCCCGGTTCCTCACATTTGGCGACTACGAAAGGCTCATACAATCGAGCGATTATGAAGACTTCTTGAAGAACCTCAGCATGACCTATTATGGTGCCATCATAAGCAGCGGTTCATTTGGTGAGAGTCCCAGTCCTGAGGACATCTTTGTGTTGTTGTCCAAAGACTTTGCTAACATCACATATAGACTGACACGTACTCTCACAGGAAAGACTCTAAGATTCACTGAGACCTATCTCAACCTGTTTTTGGCTGAGAGCCTTAAGTCAATAATCAGGGGTGTAGAAGCAAAACTAGACCGTGATGAGATACTACGTTTTGTTGTTCCCATATCTCCTGATCAGGCACAAGTGTTTGCCACACTGGTTGATTCAGGTTCTGTTCCTAATCTTGTTGAAATGATGCCATACTGGGACATTCGCCTGTCCCTGTTGACACGTCTTCATGCATACGACACCTATGGTTCCACAGCCCCTCTTGAGGTTGCAATCGAGGAGTGGTATCTGCGTTCAATGTTGGACGCGCTCTCTGACTTCTCATATGACGAGAAGAAGCGAGTGCTCTCAATTCTTGAACCTCGTGTTGACTTGCGAAATGCCCTGACCATGGTTCGTGGTCTGCGAATGGGGCTACACAATAATGACATTGCCCTGTCATTAGCACGCTTCACTGCAAGGTCAAACGCATTGCGTGAGGCGCTATTGACTGCGACTACTTGGCAAGAGGTATTTGCAAAATTGGAGAAGACGCGCTATCGTCAGTTTGCAACTCGTCTTGCAAAGATTTACGAGGAGTCTGACGATCTGGGAGAGGTCGAGTTGCTGATAGAGGACTCTCTTGCTCAGAGGATGAAATCGCAACTGACCGCATACCCCTTCCATATTGGCACAGTGATTGGTTTCTTTGGTCTCAAGTATTATGAGATCCGAAACATCAACTCAATTGCAGTAGGGGTGGAACGAGGCGAGTCAGCCGAAACAATCAGAAAAATGATAACTATCTGGTAACTGGAGGAAACATCATGCAAATCAACAGAACAATCAGTAGCAGTATCCTGTTCATGCTTGGAGGCATAGTCCTTACTGTCATGCTTGGATTGTATCATGGACTCATTGGGGCTCCCATGACAATGAAGGTCCTTGGCATTGGTGGTGCACAGGGCATAGTCCCTCTTCAGGTGACTGAAACCACAGGTTGGGCCATTCTTGGTATCGCTCTCGGTGCAGGTCTCGCAATAGGCCTGACTGGCGTTGGTGCAGGCCTTGGAATGGGAACTGCCTCAGCTGCAGCCCTAGGGGCAATCACTGAAAAGCCTGAGACCTTTGGAAAGTCAATCCTATATGTCGTGTTCATTGAAGCAATTGCAATCTACGGTTTCGTCATTGCATTCCTTCTAATGGGCTACCTCCCAACACTCGTTGGGCATTAGTGGAATTCGGAGTTGGGCGCTGCTCGCTCCTTCCACTCCGACTTTTTTCAAGATCGGTGTTTCAGTCGATACTTGATATGACTATGGGAACAACTCACTGCTGATCTTGTCTCGAATCTTGCCTTCAAAGCGTTCCAGTCTGGCCTCTACTGTGTTGTCCACCCACTTCGTGCCATCTGACACTCTGACAATCACTCCACCCCTTGATCTTACTGTGTCTTTTGCAGTCTTGATACTGACCTTTCTTCCAGTCTGGTTCTCTATCTCTTTGGCGATGCTGCTGAGATTGATCTTTTGACTCTGGCCCTTCGGAAGCACAAGCTCAAGATCATCCACATTAAGTGCAATTGCACCATCAATGATTAGTCTCTCAAGGACTTTAGAATATGCGGGCTTATTCACGGCCTTGCTTGTTTCTTCGAGTGCCTTCTCGAGTACTTCCTTGACTATCTTCTCCTTGGTCTCAAGAATTTTATGCTTTTTCTGCAACTTCAGACTAGCAGCATGCCTCTCCAAGACCGCATCTGCCTCTCTCTGTGCCTTCTCCAACTCTGCTTGGGCTCTCTCCTGTGCCTTGTCTTCTGCTAGCTGAAGTCTCTCTCTTTGATAATTCTCGGCCTCCTCGATTATCTTCAACTCTTTCTCGACGGCCTTGTCAATAATCATGTTTATGATGTGCTCTATCCCTGACATCTAGACATCACTCTCCCCTGTGATCACCCTGACCACAAATTCAATGACATCTTTCATCTTCTTTCTTGCTCTTTTCTCAAGATTTCCAATTTCCAGCTCAGCCTCGTCATTTACTCGCTTCTCAATGGCCTTTTTTCGTTTCTCAATGTCATTCATTATACTCTGAATCTTAGCCCGAGTGTCCTCCTCGTATTTCTTGTCTATCTCATGAATCTTTTTCTCAGTTTCGCTGCGGATCTCTTTGGCTCTCCTCTCAGCTTCTTCAATCTTCATTCGGGCTTCGGCTTCAGCCTCATGAATCAAGTGAATTTCTTCAAGGCTCTCATTTACTGGCTCCTTCTGGGCTGCACACATGATAACACACCAATGTAGTCAGTCTCTTTGTTATTATAGAGACCCATTGATAAAGATTGACCTCTGTCATAATGGTTATATGTCCGCGATATTCGGATTACTCTAAGCCAAACTCCTTGGCGTATAAGATATTCGGTGAAGAAAGAATGCGTCTGAGCATGAGCCCAGTAAAGATGCTTGTTGCAAAAGTGATCACTCATAGGGATTTTGACAGAAGGCTTATTCTAGCCTTGGAGGAGTTTGGTCTGTTAGAACTGATGGATGTTAGGCATCAGGCGGGCATTGCCGACATCAAGAAGACACGGGAAGAACAGACCGTTTACTCTGCTATTGACCGGCTTACTCGGATTATTGAGATACTAGACCTTGATCCAGAAAGGCATGCTGGAAAGCCTGTCGAGATTGATGATTACTCTCTCACACTATCATTAACTTATGTCGCAGAGGTCATCAAGGCTATCGAGGAAGAGGTCATTGAGATTGAGCAGGACCTCGCCGCAACACATCTGGAAATCGAGCATCAGAAGAACACAATTGATGTTGCAAGGTCTCTGAAGCCACTGGGCGTAGACCCCAGCTATCTTGGTGTATCAGAGTTCACATTCACAACTGCAGGAGTCATTCCCGAGAAGAACGTGACCAAGCTGGAATGGAGCATACACGAGGTGACTGACAATGCCTTTGTGTTCGGCTGGGTGAAACTGGGTCGTGGTAAGGCTGCAATAACCCTCTCTGTGCCAGTCGAGCAACGCGATGCTGTGGAACGAATTCTCTCAGCACTCGGGTTCGATGAGTTCGACGTTGAGGGTGAACATAAGGGTCGGCCTGCTGAGATTGAGGCGACCGCTCAGGCCCGCATTGAAGAACTCGAGCAGGAACTCAAACAGCTTGAAAATCGCATGAGATCGATTGCTCACGACTGGGGCCCGAAAATTCTCGCAGCCTGGGAACAGATGAAGATTGAGAAGCAGAGGATCGAAGTGCGGTCTTATTTTGTCTACACAGAGCACTCAGTCAAACTATGGGGCTGGATCCCTGATGGCAAACAGGACGCTCTAAAGGCGAGCCTTACAAAATGGCTTGGTGAGACCCTTGAGGTGATTTTTGATTACCCCGAGTTCTCAGATGTTGAGAGTCCCACGTATCTTGACAACCCATCATTCATGAAACCAACTGAGGACGTTGTGAAGGCATATGGAGTCCCTACCAAACATGATCTTGACCCGACAAAGATACAATGGCTCACATTTCCATTGATATTCGGTCTGATATTTGCAGATGTTGGTCAGGGGTTCATTGTGCTATTGATAGGTATCTTTGCACTGAGAGCAAGAAGGCGCGGTGATGACTGGGGTCAGATCATGGGCTACATTCAGAGTGGTGCCGAAGGACTCATCATGATGGGAATATTCTCAATGATTGGTGGGCTTCTGTTCGGAAGCCTGTTTGGCGCCGAAGTCATTGAACCCCTCTGGCCTGCCTTTGCCCACACCATCAATGGTGAGCATAACCCTTATCGTACCACACACATGCTTAAACTCTCAATCGAGATCGGTGCGATTCAGATAGCCCTTGGCATATTCCTCAACCTCTACAACAAGCTCAAGCATCATGACAAGAGAGGCGCAATCATTGCCTTCTCCTATCTATGGCTTTATCTCGGATTCATCAACCTCCTGTTTGGTGTCAGCTATAGCAGTATAAATGAGTGGTTCAGTGCTGATGGCAATGTCAATCTATGGCTTCCAATAGTGGGAATTGGATATGGGACAGGAAACAATGGTGTGTATCCCACTCTTCCAGTCAGCCCTCTCATATTCACCCTGTTGGCGTTCATAGTCCCATTCATCATAATGACCATAGCATCACTCATGGGTGGGATGGATGGAATTGTACACTTCCTTGAATATGCAATAGGCATGATCAGTCACACTGTTAGCTATGCACGGATATTCGCACTCAACACAGTACATATGATCCTTAGTATGGTGTTCTTCAGGCTGATCGATGGTGACAATCCACTCATAGTCATCCCGCTTCCTGAAATCACGCTCTTCGGCATTGACCTGATTCACTCAGGTGCCACAATCCCACTTATTGGTGCCATAGTGGGGACAATCATTGTCGGACTTCTAGAGGGACTACTTGCATTCATGCATACCCTCCGTCTTCATATGGTAGAATGGTATTCAAAGTTCTATCACGCGGGAGGCATCGAATTCAGACCATTCAGAGCAAAGAGACTGCACTCTGTCAAGATTATTACTGAACCAGTGCCAGTTAAAGCACCGGTATCAAGATAGTGAATTTCACTAAGAGATACTAGCCACCCTGATATAATGCGGTCAGCTCGGGGTCTCCCTTGAAGGGTGGCTCTTGGTCTCTCTCAAGCTTCTGACGTGTGTCCCACACAGTCCTTGCTAAGAGGTCTGCCACCTTGGCGCGATTACTCACCTCTTGTGCTGACTCTGCATCTCCAATCTGTTGAAACATGCTCGCACTCACATTGTAGTTGCCGAATGCCTCTCTTAATAACTCAAAGGCGTCTGAGAAATACCGCTGGGCATTGCTCTTGTTTCCCAGCTTGTAGTAGTATTCTGCCATAAAGTCGTTCTTTGCACCCTCAAGACGAGAGAGGTCTCCTCGATAACGCATAACGATGGCCTGCAGGGCCTTGATCTTCGCATCAATATTGTTTGACTTCTTAATCTCCTCATTGGTGACTGTTTCAAGCTCGTTTGTGGCTGCCTGATATGCTGCAATTGCCTGCTTGATCTTCATGATTGTCTTGTCATGAACATCAAGGGCTCTCTTAATGAGGTTCTCATCTCCCTTGGCCTCTTCATCAAGCTCTTGGAATATCTTCGACCTCTCAATCTGAGACCTCATCGCCCAGTGCCCTCCCCTCTGGGTATACATCTGTGCCTCTTGAGTGAACGCAGTGACAAGTGCAAGTTTGCCCACATCTGTCAACTCAGAGATTGGCTCTTGCTCATTGATCACCTTGTAGTAAGAAACCGCTTCCACTGCATGCAAGTTCTCAAGAATTCTTGATAACACAAATTGGACGCCACCGACAAACTCGGAACTAAGATGAAACTGGATGACATATTTGACATGATGCAGCAATGCCATAGTCCTGTTCCGTAGTCTGATGACCTCCTCATCCTCAGAATCAAGGCTCAAAAGAATACCAAGACTGATTAGCGCCTCTCTAATGGCATCAATGGCATCGCTGGTATTTGACCTGAGATTTCTACTGACATCATCAAGGGCCTTATTCACATCTTCAATCAGGCCTGTCATACGAAGGTCTTTCGCAAACTCTATCTGACCTCTTATTGCAGTGAGGTCTTGGGTCTCCTTCTTCAGCAGCTCCTCAACAAACGAGAATATTCTCAGATTCTCCTTGATGGCGCTTGTCAATTCTGGTGTCTTGGCAAGGCTCTCAGCGGTCTTGAGATCGTTGAATATCTCCTTGAGAGTCTTCATTGCCTCTTCGCGATTATTGACATTTAATAGGTCTGTGAGTGTCTGAACTGACGCCTCTGATTGACATAATAGTGCCTGTGCCTGTCTCTGCTCCGCATCAGTCTTTGCCTGCTCGGCATTTCGTTGTGTGATTGTGATCTTGCTAAATGCCTCTTCCGCTTTATGAAACATGTCTGATGATAGATTATACAGGGCAGCAGCATCTTCTAGATTACCCGCCCGCATCTGGGCATCAGCAATGTCTGTATAAGCCATTGCAAGATATGCGTTCATGAGGCCATTCGTATTTGCCATCCAGTCCTCAATCTTTTTGACCTCATGCTCCTCATAAGCCCCACTCTCTTTCAGTCTGGGGATGGCCTCTTCGTAATGCCTTGACGCCTCTTGGAATATGAAAGAACTGAGAATGTCTCTCCATAGGAGTTCATCAAACGGGTTGAATGCCTGACGGAAACTACTCTCAAGACCAATCAACTCATTCAAAAATTCATCATAGAACTCGGCCTCAGTGATCTTACTATTGGCGAGTAACTTGCCAAGCTCCTTCTCATCCACATAGTCCCTTATTATATTGACTGCCATATGTCCCAGGGCGACACGTCTGAGCTTTTCCGTACCATCGACCTTTCCCGGTACCACAGAGAAGGGCTTCTCAAGCATTGTGTACACTTCAGACAGGACCTTTGCGGCCTCTCCTGTCTTGTCGGGATGATCCTCATTGGTGAATGGGCTATGAATTGAGGATGCTTTATGAAGCCAGGCCATGGTCTCAGCCATCCATACATTTGCCAGGTCACTCTGATACTTCTCAACAATCTTCTCATATATAGTCTGTATTTGTTGCTTTGTTTCGCCCTCTGTGCTCTCAATTCCATCACGCAAATATGCAACATCAAACTCGTTGACCATGATGTCCTTATGAAACTCCGCTATGGCCATGTATAGGTCATAGAATGCGTCATGCATGGCGACTCTCTTACGCTCAAGGCCCTCTTTATCATCAACGTCATGAAGGGAGAATTCTCTCACGCTGTCCTGTGCTATGATATTCAGCTCATACAGCTTGCTAGTATAAATGTTCACATCTGAGAGATCAATCTCTTTTGTCTTTGACCCACCAAATACGTTTGCCAATCCTGAAACCTCTGACTATTGTCATAGAAAAATATGCCTGAGCCTACTTAAGAATACCTCATATCAAGATGGATGCACGTATTGTGTTTCGAAAAGAAGTGAATCAAGGCCCCCACAAAAGTCATGGGGCCCTAAACTTGATGTTTCGTCCGTCACGATACTTGATTAGTTGCCCTCTCTCCACCAGTCTGTTCAACACCTCACTGGTTCGTGATCTGGACTTCCCCCACAGATCTGCAAGCTCTTTAGCTGTGAGTCCCTGTCCCTGAGTCTTAAGCAGGCCGATCAGCCTTACCCAACTGGCGTCTTGCTCAAAATACTTGCCGCTCTCCGGAAGAATCTCATAGTGTGGGGACTCTGAAACAGTCTCCTGAATCTCTTGTCCTGTCAATTGCCTTATCTGATTCTGCAGCCTTTGGACTGTCATTCGCAGGGCTTCGACCTCCTGCTTTAACTCTGTTATCTTGGCATCCTTAGGCATTAGAATCACACCTCATAGACTCTCATAGTCAATCTTGAACTCAACATAGTTTCTGCGATTGCGCTTTTTCTCGGAGAACTCCTGATAGTTTCTGAAGCTGTCACTGATATCATTAAGTGTCTTGTATCTCTCAGCTTCAAAGTCCTGCCTGACAAGACTTGTGGGGATGTTGAAGATGTTAGTCTCGCTCCTCCCCCGAACCATCGCTAAAGGGGGTGCACTCTCCTCACTAAGACTCTCCATGAACTTCTTGGACTTGATATCCAGCTCGTAGTATGACTTGTTGAGCCTTACAATATTTTCCACAATCTCTCTAGTGTCTTTGGAGCATTCGCTCCTTTTGTGTTGATATGTCATTACAATCACCGTCAACAATCGACAATAATCGACAACAATCAACTACCATCAACAACATATAAGTCTTTTTCTGGCTGCATTTTTCAGCCGAATCACCGTTCAGTTGCAAGAGCACGAGCAAAAGTGATGTATCCTGTGTGTCCCACCATCCATGTCGTGGGCCTTGTCTTGTTTTCCCTGACCAATATCTCGCGCTGAAGGACTTCAATAGTCTTTACCATTCCCCACTCTCCTCTCTCATGAAGTGCCTTGCAGGTCTTCATGACCTGCTCGATTGTTGGACTGTAGCTCACGAAGAAATGACTTGGTTTCAAGACTCTGTGCGCCTCATCGACGACAAGCCATGGGGTGGCCAGATCAAGGACCACTGCGTCTACATTCTCCTCCTCAATGCCCTCTGTGATATCCTTTTGATGCATGGTGATCCGTTCCATGTCTGCAAACTTTGCGAGGTTCTTTCGTGCGCCATTATACATGTCCTCCCTGACCTCATACGTGTAGACATGCCCTGTTGGTCCGACTGCCTGTGAGAGTATCCATGTCAATGCTCCTGACCCTGTACCTGATTCGATGACTCTAGAGCCTGCCGAGATTCCCGCTTCAATGAGGATGATGCCCGCGTCCTTTGAATACACAATCTGGGTGTTTCTGGCAAAATATACCTGAATGTCCGTCTGACTGGGACGATGGATCTGGAATGTCCGCCCAGAATGGCTCTCTATCTTAATGCCAAATGGTCTACCAATGAGATCATCAAAATCAATTATTCCCTTATTAGAGTGGAACTTCTCTCCTGCCATGACCTTTCGAATCCAGTTCCTCTTGCCATCGAGGAATATCAGGACATAATCGCCATCTTCAATCACATCAGTCATGCTCATATTTCAGAGGCATTGAGTTTTGAGTCTTGCTGAATGTCGTCCAAAGCATTTAGAATCAAGATTATAAGGGGTCATGTTGACCATCAGCTCGGTGTTGTAAGTGACTGATTCAGATATACGTCCTCCAGTCAATCTCCAACTTGACTCCATAATAGATCTGGCAAGAATGCTGGTCTCATGGACCCAACGAGACCGTTCTGCGAATATTCTGTATTTCGAACACAATGGTAAGCACATATTTGGGACTTTGATATCACACCATGGCTATTATGAGAATTATGGGATTCCCCTATGGGTATATACAGAAGAGGAAAGCCCTCCAGCGGGACACTTTTTGCAGTATAAGACACGTCCAGAAGAGGCTATCAAGTTTGTTGATGTTATCGAGTCAGAACCGATGCTTGTTCATCTGCCGATAATCAAAATGGTGAAGAAACTCGATATTCTTGATATCTGAGGTCATCTCTCTTTGGTGGACCAATAGGTACCTCTTTCTTTCAACCAACTCTTGAAGTCCATCAAGACGAGTCCATGATCGAAGGCCAAGTCATCATGGACGATTGACTCGATATCTCTCCATTCTGCTTCTTCTGCATCATCACCTCCCTGGGCATCGCCTGCGATGTACTCCCCGATGAATACCACATTGACATGATGCTCACGTGGATCCCTATCAGGTGCGCTATAGACTCCCAGAATGTCAATAAGTCTTACATCAACTCCAGTTTCTTCTTTGACCTCTCTGATGGAAGCATGCTCTACCGTTTCGCCATAATCAACAAATCCCCCGGGAAAGACCCAGCGCCCCTTGAAAGGTTCTCTCCCCCTCTTTACAAGCAGGACTCTGTTCTCTCTATACACGATGACATCAATCGTTGGTTTTGGATTCCGGTACATCTCAGTACATCTCCCTTGATGATGCTCTCAGATAGTTTGCTATGGCTATAGACGCATACACAAAGAACGCCAGCCATATCACAATGGTCACAACAATGTTGGTCTTGAAAAAGATCTCAACAATGAGAAAGAGGAATACGACAACAATGTTCGAAGCCCCTCCCATGGTGCTGTTGTCCTTCACCCTCAGTATCCTCTTCACGATGATTATAATGACTCCAATTCCCATGGACATCCAGTTGATGTATCTAGTAAACAGGAATGACATATTAAGGAACGGAATTGTGAACAATACGGTTGGAATAGGCGGCAGATATAGTGTAATGAATATTAGAAAGAGAGCAGCCTCGCCCATTCTGATCTTATTGGTGGGAGTCTTTGTGTAGCTGGTCTCAAAGATCCCCTTGTCATATTCTGAGGCTGCAAAATAGATGAAATATGCTGGTGATCCAAAACTGATTGCGTTGACTAGACACTGCGATATGCCATACACAACTGTTATCCAAAACGAGTTCCAGGCCTCCATGATAGCATTCCATACGAGGATATATTGTGGTGCGAACTCGATCAAGACAAATGCTGGCAAGACACTCAGGCAGATTGCTGTCAATATGGACACAATCGCAGCAAGTGTGCTTCCTACCTTTCCACCCTGCACTCGCGCAAAGAGAGTCCCTGCAACATATAGTCCTTCAATGAGTGCAAGCACTGGAATTGTCAGCGGCAGGAGGAAGAACAGCAGCACAAAGGCAGCATTAGTCCCATAGAACACACGCCATCTCAGCGGTACAGAGCTTGTGCTCTCCTGCATGAGATGAACAGTGTTTGCAAGACGGTACCTATGATAATAAATGACTCCAATCCAGGGCGCAGCGAACACTATGGGGACCGCAACAAAATGAAAAAGCAGGTTCAACATGGGGTCCGTGAACGGCGTTAGTCTGAATGGCAAGAATATGACTAATAACACGAAATAGACTGGGCCCATTAGTCCCAGTAATGCTACAGTCAAACGTGTTGGCAACCAGTCTGGACTCAACTCTCAATCGGTTCCTGTGAATGAGTACATTGATATAAGTGTGAAGGCCATATTATTGAAAGGAGGCCAAATGCATGAGCACTCAATTGTACAAAAGCAAGCTCTCAGCAGCTTCTTATGTTAGGAGGACCAGATTGATAATCGGGCTGGATCTGACTGTTGATATGGCCACGGTACCTAGGAGCGGGGTTGAAGGGGCAAAGGACGAACTTGAGCAGCGAGCCATTGACATCATTCGAAAGACCACTGAGTATTGTGTGGCCTTCAAGTTCAACCGACAGATTGTGCTCCCTCTTGGACTGTTCGATAGAATTCCCAACTTGCTTGATATAATTCATGATGAGGGGCTCACCGCTATCATGGACTGCAAGATCAATGATATTGGCAGCACCAATGAATGGATTGCTCGCTATTATTTTGATGCGGGTTTTGATGCGATTATTGTAAATCCCTTTGTTGGCTGGGAGGGCGGTCTCGATTCGGTCTTCAAGGTCGCAAGGAACAGGCATAAAGGCATCATCACACTCTGCTACATGTCCCATCCTGCATCTGATGAGGGGTATGGACTAAGAATCATGATGAACAAAAAGGAGCATGAACCACTATATCTCGAGTTTGCACGACGTGCCTTGAAATGGGATGTTGATGGTGTGGTTGTGGGTGCAACATACCCGGAGCGAATCCGAGAGGTCAAGAGAATCATCGGAGATGATATCCCCATAATCTCGCCAGGCGTTGGGACACAGGGTGGAGGAGCCAGAGATGCAATTGATGCTGGAGCGTCTTACGTAATAATTGCACGTTCCATAGTGAATGCAGACAACCCTGCTGATGCAGCCAGAAGCTTTGCGGAGATGACGCGTTAGTGAAGCATCATGGCACACTTTTGTACATCATAGCTCAAAACAAAGCACCGTCACCAAGTGTACTTGTAGAAACAGATAAAGGGAAGCCGCATCAATGACTCAATGTAGTGTACACTACTGTACATCACACACTCATGACGGGACAAAGTGAAACTCAACTCAGCCTCTTAGGAGTCAATTCCTATGGCAGACAAAAATGGCTATTCTTTCGCGACTTGGACCGGGCTCATTGCTGAGTCACAAATCCGAGCTCTTTTGAAATACAGGGTGAAGTATTACTTTGCGGGGGGTAAACCCGGCATTATGCCCACCGATATTCTTGCAGACATCATGTCTGATCTCAGTGAGCGATACAAGAAGGACCCGAAGATGGCCCTCGAGGACTTCAATTATGGTCCCACCGGCGGCCAGCCATGGTTTCTCAAGACCCTTGCAAAGAGACTTCATGATGTAAGGCACATTCCTATCAATCCCGAGGATCAGTGGGATGCTGTGTCAATTACAAACGGTTCACAGCAGGCACTCTACGCACTACTTGACACGCTCATCGATCCAGGCGATGTAATAATCACCCCTTCTCCTGCATATCTTGGCTTTCTGGTTCCTGCGGTCAAGCTCGGAGCACGTATAATCACTGTTCCCACTGACCTTGATGGGATCATTCCTGAATATGTTGAGAAGGCCATTCAGCTCTCCAAGCAGAACTTTGGGAAGGTTCCAGACATCATCTATGTGGTTCCAGATTCTGATAACCCGAAAGGAACAACACTGCCTGAGAATAGACGGAGAGCACTATTCGATATTGCCGAGAGCCATAATGTTCTCATTCTTGAGGACTCTGCATATGCCGAGATTCAGTTTAAGGAACCAATCAGACCCATTAAGGCCCTTGATAAAGAGAACTTACGAGTGGCCTATCTCGGTACCACAAGTAAGGAGGCCGCAGTGCTGCGAGTCGGATATTCAGTTCTTCCACCTAATGTCAAGGAGCAGGTTTTGAAGGACAAAGGCTATCTCGACCTGTGCACATCCACACTTGTTCAGCGCATTCTAGATGAGTACTATTCCAAGTACATCGATCTGGCAATGCAGAAGGCGGTTCCTCAATACAAGAAACGATATGAAGCAATGGCAAAGGCCATTGATGAATCATTCCCTGCTGGGAGTCGAACTGACCCAACTGGCGGTTTCTTCATCTGGTGGCAGAGCGAGGACACCAATTTCGACAGCGGAGAATTCATGCAACGCGTTGCGATACCTAATGACCTGCTCTACGTGCCTGGCGGGCCTTTCTATCCGCAGACGGGATTCAGCTTGTCTGATGATGGAAACACATTGGTTGAGGTAAGACGTGAGCTCAACACAATGCGTCTTGGGTTCTCCTATGCGGACATAGAAATCATTTCGGAGGGCATAGAGCGCCTTGGCAAGCTGTTGACAAAAGAACTAGGTTGAAAAGTTTACAAACAATGTGGCACCATTCTTCATGGATGCCACATATGCTCTTTTGTATGGTCCAAAGAGATCAGACAAGCCCGCGTTTATTGCCCACTCAATCCATGACCACGCGGTCTCTTGCCCCATTTTCTCAGGTGCATACTGACCGAATACCCAGCTCAGATAGCGCTCCATATCAAGCAAGTCTCTTCGCAGTTCCTGTTGCTTCTCTCTTGAGCTCTCAGCAATCTTGGTCTTGAGTTCTTCAATTGCCCTGCTAATCTCCCTGTGTTTCCTCTTCAAGAGTTCCTCGAACTCCCCGATTTTCTCGTTCATCTCATCATAGCGTTTCTTCTTCCTATACCGGTTGCTCTTCCCAATGATCTTGAACATCTCTGGGGAATGAAGAACAGGGTATCCCCTATCATTCAGACTCTTCGCAAGGGCCTCATTCCAGGGAGTGTTGAAATACACGCGCGGATATCTGACGAAGTCTGGGAATGGAGTTCCAAGCTCTCTGGCAATAGGGATCACCTGGGCATAGTATGCTCCCTCGCCAGGTCCGCCCACATGAACAGTGACAGGTATCATTGTATTGACAGCAAACTGTCTTGAGTCCACACGTGGCGAGATATGTTCTGCAATGCTGGTGAGATCTGGATCCTTTGCAGAAACCTCGATTTCAATCTTCTCTCCACAAGAAAGACATCTCCCTCTGAGGACCGCTTTATCATTGACCATATCATACTTCAACTCGGTCCTGCTCTTGTTACATCCCTCATTCTGGCATTCGTAGAAGAACGGGACATAATCATCTGGTCGCGCAGAAAAACTGGGCCGATACCCTTTGTCCTTAATGAGTTGAGTTATCTTGCCTTGTACTCGCAGGAACTTCTCCCTGTTGTCCACTTGGAGCAAGAACTCGAGACCCATCACGAGTAGGGTTCTGATCTTCTTATTCGAGGCTGGCACAATTGGAATTCCCAGCCCCCCTTGGATATTGACGAGCCAGCCTATGATTCGCTGTGCAAAATCGCCGATGAATTTTGAGTTTGTAAACGCCCATCGAATCACAGTGAGCGATCCATCAAGTCGTTCTTCGAACACGCGCCTTACGCTGCCCTCAATTGCTTTGAAGAGCGGATGGTAGTTTGATCGCAGACTCTCCTCCACCTCATCAAGCCAACTCTTCTCTGGAAGTGGGACTGCGCTCACTGGTGAGTTCTTGTAACCCTCTGGAACAGGAATGCTGATCAGATTTCCCTCATGCCCCATTAATGGCGTGCGAATGTTAATCAGTTCTGCCTGTATAATGTCATAATCTGCAATACAATAGTAGGGTGTCTGTGGAACTCCTCTCTCAACTCCAATATGAAACAGAATATTTGCAGTTGCAGCCTTGTTAAGAATATAGCAGGGCCCTCCTAGTACAATACTCTGATGAGCGACCTCAATTGCTCCATCTTGCAGTCTGGATATGTTCTCACGGACTGCACTGGTCAGACATCCAATCTGGCGGTTCCAATCAGTCAATGCTCTCTCAAGGATGGCATATCTCTCAGATGTAAACCACTCTGTCTTCTCATATGCCCTCATAATCCCCTTAACTCGATTAAACACAGAGCCCAATGTTTCTGGCGGCTTGTTATAAAGGCTCGCTGCTAGGTCCTCATTCTTGCCACGCCAGATGTAGTCTTCGTAGACAGTCCCAATACTCTTCACCAATAAGGCCTCCTACCGATCTGCAATGACCTCAATAAACAACTGTTCATATTGTTTGACAATCTTATCTGCTGAAAAACTCTCTTCAACCCTCTTGCGTCCCGCCTGGGCATACTTCTGACGCAACTTGTCATCAGTCAATATCTCCAAGACTTTCTGAATGTACTCGTCCTGCTCAAACCCCTTTGTCACTATTCCATCAATTCCGGGTCGGACCAGCTCAGGGATGCCTCCCGCAGGAGTGGTCACAACCGGGAGTTTACATGACATTGCCTCAAGGAGCACAAGGGGCATCCCCTCAAGTGTGGAATTGAGAAGGAACACATCAGCAGTGCACATGATTTCAAGCATGTTGCTCTTAATTCCTAAGAGGTGGACATTGTTACACAAGTCGAGTTCATCTATCTTGCGTTCAACCTCGATTCTCGTGGGGCCATCGCCAGCGATTATCAGTCTTGTCTTTGGTAGATGGTCTACAATGGGTCTCATCATCTCCACAAGTTCGACTACTCTCTTCACTCTTCTGAAATTGGAGGCATGAAGTAAGATCTTCTCATCAGGGTCAATCTCCTTGAGTTCCTCATTTCGTCGTAGTGAGACACACCCGCTCTCAACAAGAAGCCTTATTCCATTGAGGTGAGTGAACCTCTTCACATCAATGAAATTTGGAATGACCTTGATGTCCCTCTCTATTCCCATTTCCTCAATTGCCTTCCTCTTGAGAAACTCCGAAACAGATGTCACAGCATCGGCATTTTCTATTACATGCTCAACTACTGGCCGATAGGCGGGGTCCATGCCCAGGGTATGAACATCTGAACCATGCAGTGTGAGTACATAGGGTATCCCAATGATCTCTCTTGCCATGTATGCAGACATTGCATGAGGTATAGCGTAATGAGAATGAATCAAGTCAAGTTTGGATGACTTTGCCACTTTCACTATCTTAGAGGTGAGAGCCATACCATAGGGTGGACCAATATTCTTGAACAATGGGTAATCGAACCTGTCAACAAGATCAACATAGACTCCCTGTGTTGACTCCCACATCAGCGAGAATGGTCTGTCATAGGTGATGAAATGGATATGGTGTCCACGACGGGCGAGATGTTGACCAAGCCTTGTGGCCAGATATCCAGAGCCTCCCACAGATGGATAGAGATTGACTCCTATGTTCATGTGGTTCACCAGAGTAATCAGTTATGCATGATGCTGTCCTATAAGGAAAATGGTCTGGTCAATTAGAATGGTTGATTAGTATTGGTGACAATTGTGGCAACATGCCCGATGAAACCAAGTCAATTCTGGTAATTAGTGCTCACCCTGATGATGAATGCATCGGTGCTGGCGGCACCATTCTGGCACATACTACTCACAACATTCCTGTTGATGTGATGTGCCTTACAGGCAATGACACAAGGAACAACGAACTTCAGAATGCCTGTTCGCGTCTGGGTGTACGCTCTCTGTTCCTGAGCGAACGTGATGATTTTGACATTGGCATGGACCTTGTCAATGAGGTCATAGGTGCAATCCTGAAGTCAAGACCCTTCCTGATAATCACTCATTCAGAGGAGGACTACAATCATAATCATAGGGCGACATTGGAGATTGTGAGACGCGCTATCGAGTGGGCGTCCCATACAACCCTCTTTGACAATGCTCATCGAGTGGAACGTGTGCTCCATATGGAGATCAACACGCCCATTTCTCGTCCACATGTGTTTGTCAACATAACGCCATTTTACAAGAGTGCCGTGGCCGCATTAAAAGAACACGAGTCGCAGATAAGCAAAGCCAATGATTACTACCTAAGACTATACGACACAAGAACTGCTCTACGGGGCGTTCAGTCTGCATGCGAACGCGCAGAAGCATTCTCAGTGACCCTACCAGAACACTCGGGACCGTTCTATCCAAAGAACAATGTCATGACGCTTTTCTAACCGTCCTCTCCGCCTGCCTTTCTTCTTCTGGCCGCAAGAGCAGCCTTTAGTTCTCCCATTAGGCCTCCTCCTGAACTTGGGGGTGGGGCTGCTGCGGGCTTTGGCTTTGGAGCAGCGGCTATTGGTGTATCAGCAGCGGCAGATGCTGCAGATGGGGCCGCCGTTGCAGGACCCGCAGTAGACAGTCGTGAGATCTTGCCCTCCAGTTGATCCACTTTGGAACTCAACTCACTAACTTCATTTTTGATATTGTAAATGTTCTCTTGAATCTCGCTTATGGCAGCCACTAGTTTAGTGGTTATGGTACTCACTACTTCACCTAGTTGTCGTATCTTTTCTTCAGTGGGATCCTTTAATGCCCACTCAAATTCTTCCATTATTCCTAGTTCGTCTTCGTCGGGCATTTCTCTTACTCCAATATACAACTCTCTTTTTCTATTTGTTGTGCTATAAAACTATCTTGTTGCGATTGTTCCTTCAACTATCTCCTTTGCTCTCTCTATTATATGTTCTACGTCTTGCTCACTCCTTGCCTCACATGTGATTCTGATGACTGGTTCGGTTCCAGAGGGTCGCACGAGGAGCCATCCATTTTTCAGCGACACGCCAAGCCCATCCACAGTGATGATCTCCACAACATCACCTATGGCTTCTGGTAGCTTCTCCTGAAGTGTTTCCATGACCTCCTGCTTTCTCTCATTATCACACTGAATCTTTGTCTTCTTGAGTGGATAGATAGGAATCTCTCTCATTAGGTCTCTAAAGCCTCTACCAGTCTTCGCCATGAGTTCAAGAATCTTACAGGTTGCCAGAAATGGCTCAGGGGCCAGATGAAAATCGGGGAATATGAAGACTCCACAGGCCTCGCCACCAAATATTGCGTTATTCTCCCTTATCTTGAACGCTACCTGAATGTCTCCGACAGGTGTCCTTATGACTTTGCCGCCATGCTTCTCCACTATTTCATCAAGCACTTTTGAACTGTCAACAGTAGTGACTATGACACCTCCCGGCTGCCGTTTCAACATGTCCATTGATATTAATGCAATAGTCCTGTCACTCCGAATCACTTCACCGTTTTCAGTCACAAACACAACCCTGTCAGAATCACCATCATGAGCGACTCCAAGGTCCGCACCAGTGTCCCTGACGACTCTGATCAGATCAACCAATGACTCCTTATCAGGCTCGGACTTTCTGCCTGGAAAGTGTCCGTCCAGTTGCCCATTGATCGTGATGACCTTGCATCCAAGTTCTCTGACAAGATATGGTGTCAAAACACAGGCCGCGCCATTTCCCGGGTCGACGACAACCTTGAACTCCTTGGATTTTATTGTTTCAACCTTGGTCCTTGCCAAGATCTCTCTGATATGTTCACTGACCGCATTATCTATACTTGAGTCAGAACCAAGCCTGTCCCATGTTGCCCGCTTGAACTCTCGTGATTGATAGATCTTCTCAATTTCCCTCTCCTCATGGGGTGTGTATCCCATGCTGCTTGCAGTCCAGAATTTTATCCCTGTATACTCTGGCGGATTATGTGAGGCTGTTATCATAACTCCTGCCTTGTATCGGCCATGCATTGTCATGAATGCAAGCGTTGGAGTGGGAATGACTCCCGCTCTCACAACCGATATCCCTGTGGACATCAGTCCTGCCGCAAATGTGTCCTCCACCATCTTGCCGGTGATCCTTACATCTCTGGCAAGTAGCACCGTGCCCTCATTCAGATATGTACCAAAGGCTTTTCCAAGATCGAGTGCCATATCAAGGTCAAACTCTCTTCCATACACCTTTCTGACACCCGTGGTTCCGAATAGTCTTCCTTTCATCTCTGCCACGTGTCTTGGGATGTCAAATGAAAAGAAATACCTACCGCCATTAACATGGCATCAAGGATACTGCTATATGGCATTGACTCATGAGTCTTTCATTAAATGAGGTGAACCTTCTTGCCAGAATTCATGTATAAGGGCGCAAAACTCTGCTATTTTGAGGCTGATGAACGCATGGACAAGGCTCAAGGATTTCCCATTGTCTTCGTTCATGGTGCAGGCTCATCCCACAACATCTGGAAACTGCAAGTTCGAGAATTCAAGAGGACTCATCGTGTCATCACATTCGACCTGTCTGGTCATGGCTGTTCTGAAACGACTGTGGATAATGTGAGCATAATGAACGACTATGCACGAGAACTGGAGGCGCTCATCAAACACCTCTCACTAGAAAACTTTGTTCTGGTCGGGCATAGCATGGGTGGTGGAGTTGTGATGTCTTATGTGTTGAATGGCAGCTCACCACAACCAAGAGCTCTTGTCCTTGTCGATACCTCTGCAGACCTCGATTTGACGAAGCTCACACCCGGACTTGCCATTGAGTTTGTTCAGGAGATGTTTTTCAGACTTGAGAGTAAACTCAAGCACAAGAACTCCGAAGCATTGGAGATAATTGAAGCAGAGCAGAGAATGAAAGAAACACATCCTGAGATGCTGCCACGAGACCTCAAGGCCTGCCATGAGTTCGACATCAATGACCGTCTTGGAGAGATCAGGCTACCTACTCTGGTGATTCATGGGATTGATGATGATGTGATTCGCCCCGGTTATGCTCAAGAACTCGAACGTGCACTCCCCAGGGCCGATCTCGTGTTGATCCGTGATGCAGATCACCAGCCTATGATTGAACAATCAGAACGATTTAATGAAATACTTGCAAAATTCATGCACTGGATTGCGGATACGCTTCAAAAATAGTGGGACTGATTCCATCTTTATTCTATTCTAATTACATTGAATGCAGGAATTAATCAGCATAGGCACGACTGAATAATTCTTGTCCTTTCTTTTTAGCATTTAATGATAGACCCTCGTTTTGCTAGAACCGAAAAAAAAAGGAATTGTTGATTAATTCATCTTGGTGTTGGGGATTGAAAATCTCGAAATTTCTCTCTATAATTTTAGTTTTGGTTATGGTTCTCTCTGGAATTGTAAGTTCTTTTGCATCTTCAAATGGATACTTTAAAGCCTCTTCGGGCGTAAAAAGCCAACAATTATTTTCACTGGGGCATGTTGACATCATTTACAACGAACTAGATGCAGAAGTGTTCTCTTTTGTTATTGACGAAATGGAATTAACTATTTTCATCTTTTCGCCAGGACACCACATTCTGATCAGTTATGTTGATGAATATATGGTTTCCACATTGGAACTACTAGTTTCTCCAATCAATAATCAATTCTTGACAACAATTATAGTTAATAGTAATACGAAATTGACATTTATTCGATCAGCCAATATTATCAAGCCATTGAATGCTTCAATAACAAAATCAAATACAAAGACTGGCCATGATTTGGATGAATTATATTCATACTCTTGGTGGGATGGTATGCGCCAAGTGATTGGTCCTTCATATCAATTCAAATATCATCACCCAGATAGAAACTATTACCACATTCCAACATGGACTGAGACCACATTAAATGGCCAGAATTCCTATCACAATCAAATGGGTAGTACCCTATCTGCTGCAGTCGCGGTTGGTGGCTGGGGAGTTATTTTCGGCACAATACGTGCTTTGATAGATGGGCCCGCAGGCGCTTTTATTGGTGGAATCCTAGGTCTTGCCTTTGGATATCTCACAGAATCAGTCTTAATTGATGAAGCTGGTTGTATTTGGTGGTGGTGGGGCAAAAGTTATGATACATGGCTTAAATCAAATCTTTGGTGGCTCACAGCACTTGGTGGATCAGGAATGGGAATTGCCGCTTCTGTGTTGTTGACATCAGGCTATCTCAGGATTGGATCATATACTTTTGTTGATGCGATCGGAATTGGGAATCCATGATTTTATATTATTGAAAAGCAGGAGGCACATCTATAATGAACGAGAATAATAAACTGATAATTATTGGAATACTGCTTTTCCTGATGGGTACAATAGTCCAAGTGTTTATCTCTGCATTTCAATTGTTTCCAGACATAAACACTTTTTGTGTAATTATTGGATTCTTGCCAATTCTGGTCTCAACAACTATGGTTGCTCAATATCTTGCAGAGAAAGCACAATTAAAGCAGATTGATGAAAGAATATCAGTGATCATTTTCATAATTGGTTTGATATTAATGGTGAGTGTCTATTATGCAAGTCCGCTTCTTGCGACTCTACTTATGCCTCGTCTGATAGTCATCACATTTCTATTCATAGACTCACTATCTATTAGTTACATTGGAGTGTTGATACCACTTTTTATACGACATCTTCAGTCAAGTTGATACTCTTTTGCAATAGTCTATCGAAAAGCACTCCTACAATGCAATAATCATCAAAATGAAGCATTATGCCCAATCAAGTCAAAAGCCAGTTTTTTCGCATATACATGCATCGGACAAAAAGTGCTCCTACTCAATAGAAACAGCAAAGTTCACATAGTTCTTTGCAAACTACGAAACTTTATTACTGACAGTAAATCTTATGATTTCGTGTCATGAACTAATAGATGACCAATTTAACCCAATGAGGAAAGTCAGATGGCGTACGACCTGCTCTTCAAGATTGTTGTATTAGGGGAGGGTGCTGTTGGAAAGACCGCAATAGTCACCCGTTTCAGTCATGGATTCTTCCGTACTGACTATAAGACCACTATTGGTTCGCAGTTTGCTGTCAAGAGTATCGATATCACTGAAGATGATGGGTCTCGAACCACGGTCAAATTACAGATCTGGGATGTTGCAGGTCAGTCTCGGTTTCAAATCCTGCGACCCATGTATTATCGTGGTGCTAGTGGCGGAATACTTGTCTATGATGTAAGTCGAAGGCGAACATTCATTGTTCTTGAAGAATGGCTTGAAGAGCTGAGAAAGGCGATTAATAAGGACATCCCACTCGTACTTGTTGCAAACAAGACTGACTTGCCTGACCGCGTTGTAGATCCTGCTGAAGGTTATGAGTTTGCAAAGAATCATAACATGCCCTATGTTGAGTCATCTGCAAAGACTGGCGAGGGTATTGTTGACATCTTTGCCGAGCTCGCCAAGACTCTTGTGAAATACCGCCAGAATACATAATGATCAACAACTTATACTTCATATTCCTTGGGACGAATTGCGAGGAGAATTGATCCCATAAATGACCGATCCAGATGAGCACTATGGTGTCAATCTTTTACCTGCATTATCTCTAGCTCTGAAACTCTACTTCAAGAATCATCCCAAGTATAAAGGCCCTAGTGCTCTGGAGGTGTCATTTCCCGCTGGCAATCACAAGGAAAAGATGAGGTCCAAGGGAGATCATGTGATTGTCGTACTCTTCACAAAGAAGGAGTTGTGGGTGCGCGCCCGTTGTACCTATGACTCGGAGTGCAAATTCAACAAGCCCCGCATGAATGCTGTTAATCGAGAAGCGCTGAAGAGCATTGATTGGGAGTTCCTAAACAATCGTCCCCTGTTTAAGGGGATGAAAGACTTGCTACTCCGTATGAAGCTTGATTTTGTCACACTTGTGCGTTCAATCAATACTGTCTGCGACCATTTTGTGGATATTCCACTAACGACCAAATGGGGTAAGACATTTGAGAAATTCGACGACTATCGACGCAATCGGTGGCCAGAAGAGGCCACACCCAATGATAGACCCCGATTTCTTGAAGAACTCCTAGTGAGAGTGAGCTTCTGGTTCATGTCTGCTGCAGCTGTAGGTGCTCTCAGATTAAAGAGAAATGACTGAAAACATCACTCCACTTACATTATCTCTATAACGAAACCTTACAATGCTAAATGACATCATCGCTCATTAATCGCAAGTTCTTTAGCCAAATCGTTGCGATTCAGCTGATGGGGATGTGAACTCAATGAAGATCGGGTTTCTGATAAATCCAGTAGCGGGAATGGGTGGACGAGTGGGTCTGAAAGGCACAGATGGTGTGGTTGATGAAGCCATCCGAAGAGGTGCGGAGCCAGTTGCTCCGCAGAGGGCCCGAGAGTTTTTGGAGGCGCTTCTCAACTTGATGACTGCAAGACATATGTACGATCTGGAGTTGCTAACATGCCCTTCTGTCATGGGTGCAGACATCATTAATGAACTGGGAATGAATGCAGAGATAGTTTCTGTGAAGTTAGGCGCCATTACGAACGCTAATGACACCCGCAGATGTGTGAAGGCCCTCTATGATGCAGGAGTGAGAATACTTGTCTTTGTGGGGGGAGATGGGACTGCTCGTGATATTCTCGATGCTGTAAATGAACACGGGCTTGACGACCTTATGGTGATCGGGGTCCCCTCTGGAGTGAAGATGTATTCAGGGATATTCGTTGTGAACCCGCCTGATGCTGCTGATGTCATAAGACTGATTGCTGAGGGCTCAACATCCCCTGCCGAGTTTGAGATCATGGATGCTGATGAGGAGGCATTTCGCGAGGACCGGTTCATCATCAGGCTCTATGGATACCTCAAGGGTCCCGCAGTGCCTGCTAGGTTCCAAGGTGCCAAACAGGCAAGTCCTGAAACCATTGATGAACATGAGGCTCAAGAGGCGATTGCACGCTACATAATTGATGAAATGGACTCTAATACCGCATACATCTTCGGACCTGGCACCACCGTAAAGGCAGTCACTGACCTGCTTGGACTGAAAAAGACCACTCTGGGTGTTGATCTGTTCATCGATGGACAGATGCACAATGATGTCAATGAAGCCAGAATTCTCGAGCTGATACCCGATTTTAACAAAGCTTGGATTGTTGTGTCTCCGATAGGTCATCAAGGGATGATATTCGGTCGTGGAAACCAGCAGATAAGCCCAGAGATAATCAAGAGAGTTGGCAAAGAGCACATTCTTGTTATTGCCACTCCTTCAAAGCTTAGGGACATCTCTAGTAGAACTCTTAAGGTCGACACGGGAAACCCCTCAGTGGATGAGATGCTCCGGGGCTATATTCGCGTCATCACTGACTACAATGAAATACGTCTTATCAAGGTTGAATAGATTGAGAGCGCCTTCGAATATAAAGGAAAGCCACGATTATTAAAGGCAGGAAGGTCAGGAACACTCCTCCTGCTATAATCACCACTCCTGGAATCTTGAAGATAAGTGGTCTCTCAAGACTCAATGGAATCTCTTGTAGGTAGACCTCTGATTGATATATATTCTCAGTGGTCGCAAACTCCACATAACCATATAATGTCTGGCCCACCTGAACATCAAAGGGTAATGGGTCTCCAATTGAGTTGGCCAGCCAAAACATTGCGGACCCATTTGATTGTAGAGCACTTTGATTGTACTCGTGTTGCTGCCCAACCAAGAATGTGGAGTTGTCCAGTGAGAGGTATAATGTCGCCCTAGTCAATCTCTCATCGCCGGTGAAGTTCCACTCATAATGAACCTCGAGGAACAGGTCTGGCACATCCAATACTGCAGTAAGATTAAATGAAATGACCCTGACTGGTGTTGTCTGACTTGTGACATGGTTTGGTATAGTGCTGGTCCCAGCATTTGATGGTACTGCAAGAATGAGCAAAACTAGTCCCCCGAACACTAACAATCTCGCAGGTATCATTTGATAATATAACACAACTGATTTTATCAACTTGCCTGTTATCTATCTCTATGGATCAGAAGGGATGGCGATGATAGCTCTGCTGACTGACTTCGGAGAGTCTGAGTATGTTGGAATGATGAAGGGCGTGATCTACTCCCTTCATGAAAATGCCACGGTGGTTGACCTTACACATCATATCTCACCGCAATGCATCCGTGAAGGTGCTTGGGTCTTGTTGCAGAGCTACAAGTTCTTTCCAAGAGGCACAGTCTTTGTCTGTGTGGTTGATCCTGGAGTTGGGACAGACAGAGATGCAATCATTGTCAGAACGGATGACTATGTCTTCGTAGGCCCTGACAATGGTCTTATGGTCCCCGCATCAACAAGTGCTGGCGTCAAGGACATCTTGAGCATTCAAATACAAGATCCAGTTTCTAAGACATTTCACGGAAGAGATGTATTTGCAAGAATTGGTGCCATGATAGATAGGGGTGACGATACCAACACTCTTGGCAAGAGAAAGGATGACTTTGATGTCGACTTAAGATTTTTCCTAGATGGCCGCTCGGGTGAAGTGGTGCGAATCGATCATTTTGGAAATATAATAACTAACATCCCTCCCCTTGACAAGAGTCAATACGAACTGAAGTCCGAGCATGCTAGACGCATCTTATCATTCTATGAGACCTATGAACTTGGTCCAGATGATGATGTGTTCTTGGTTGCGGGGAGTTCGGGCACTCTGGAGATGTCTGCAAAGAATGGTTCTGCGACTGACCATGTCGAACTTCATGTGGGCGATCGCATCACTCTAGAATGACCAATGAGTCAGATACCAAACACCTTCTGAATGATTCTCTCTGTGGGCGAGAAGACAATAACATCTCCCTCCCACATTTCAATCAGCTCACCAAAGAATGCTTGAAACTCCTCTAGAAATATCTGCATCATTTTTCGTAAGATTGGCAGTTCTTCATCAGCAAGGAGTGCCAGTGTCACCGATTTTCCGTGTTCTAACATTATGCAGAAATCCTCTTGTTTGATGATCTTCACAAATCCCCTCTCTCTCGTTATTTCTGAGAGAATGCCTTCAATTCCAGTCAAAGCACCACTTGCTAATGATGAGTCAACTTGAATGGCTCCCTGCTGAAACTGATGATGGAATATTGGCAGTCCTCCTGAACTGATGATAATAAGGTCATGAATCTTCTTCTTCCACTCCCGCTCAGACTTTGATGGTAATGGTTCTCTAAGTTGTGCAATCACCAATGTCAGAGTGAAGTAGATTAGAAGGAGCGTGATTGGAAACGCCATGGGACTTGATGCAGTCAGTTCTTGAAGACTGTTGGTGACTATAAGGCCCAAGCTCATACCAGTTCCAGAGGCTGTCATGAACAGACCCACAAAGCCCCTTTTCCCAAACTCTGGTGCCAACTCCACAAACAGCAAGAATGCGATGAATATTCCCCCAATGACACCAATGGCTAGAATTGGAATTATTATAGTAATCACTAAATTGAATGTTATGAGAGCATCTGGCATCAATGCAATTAAGAACAATGCAATCCCTTGAAGATATAGCCCTGCAAGAACAATCACCTTTCTACCAACCCGGTCCAGCAGAATCCCCAATGGGACCGCAATAATAATCATGACCACGCTGAGTTCAACTATTAAGAGGACCCTCATTGACTCTATTGCTGTACGGACCTCAAGATAGTCCACAATTGCATAATATATTGATGAGTAGAAAAATCCCTGAAACAAG
The DNA here is from genome assembly GCA_024276825.1 of archaeon. GTDB lineage: Archaea > Asgardarchaeota > Thorarchaeia > Thorarchaeales > Thorarchaeaceae > JAJRWI01. The sequence goes on along the minus strand of JAJRWI010000025.1, from coordinate 14,730 downwards.
GCAGCAATATAAACGGGGATATACTCTCTGTCGCCCGCAAGGTGCCTTATGCCTATTGACTCTCTTGCTGGATAGTTCACTACATCCTTATTTGACCTTAGCAGAGCATAACCCACTGCCACCACAATGGCCAGATAGAACAACAGTCCCCCATATGCAAACCAGATGGACAGCAATACAGCTAGGGCCAGTAGAACAGCAACAACTACATGCACACTGCTATACAAGGTTCCTCTGATTTCCACCCTGTCCAGCAGATCCGTCACAAGAACAAGTATTGAAGATGCTCCAATCATTGCAGATGATCCAATTATGACAAGCAATATTTGTGCCAATGTCCTGTCTACAACAATTGTTGAGATTCCCATCAACGTCAATGTGAAGATTGTGGATAATCCTGCCACCTTGAATGGGCTCTTCTGTCGGAGTCGGACATAAATCAGTCCACCAAGAGCCAGTGGCATAATATGCCAGATGATGAAACTGTTGTTCGCCCCCACATTCGATGCGACCAGAAAATCAAACCAATAGTGAAATATCCAGAGTCCCCCTGTGCACAATACTGGAATGCTGAGTGGAAGCAATTTGTCCTTTTCAATAAGAATCTGTCTGAATGCAGATGCCATAAATGATACTGGTTATCCAAGCACTAATTAAACCTTTTCAGAAATTAAAAATGGAGTCACCCTTAACAATCCAAGACACACCTTTCAGAACTCACTCTATGCAGAGTAAAAATGACAGTCATTTCCAGCACAATCAGGGTTGCGCACAGATGCTGAGAAATGGGACAAACTTGGACACTCTTCAAATAAATGTTTGATAGAACCCTTGAAAAATGTAGGAGCTTGAATTGTGTGACACATACAAGAGAAAAGCAGTCCTGTGCCGTTCTAGGAAGGACTGGACTCTGATGTCCAAGAATGTCCAACTTACAATGAACGGTTGCGATGGGAGTTTTTACAGGTCACGCTCTCAACATCAATTCCAAGATCAACATCAAACTCATACTCCAAAATCTCATGAGCGGCCATCAGTCCATAGAAAGTGGCCCTCTTGCAGCATCTGATCAATCCATCCTGTGGCATTGCAAGAGCAGTGACTGTGGCCTCATGATCAATCCTTCGTTCAAATCACTTTTTGGGAGTTGATCCTGTGAACAACGCAATGGCAACTCCCACACCAACACACGCACCACATGCCTCAGCATAACCGCAGAATCCACCTGGTATCTTTGAACCTCTCCGAATTCCCTCAAGAATGATCTCATCAGTGATTGATTCTCCATCTGATCTTGCAACGTTTCTGTTCTTTAGAGCTATAAGAATCGCTGTAGGAACGAAACTGTGATGTTCAGGACCATGAAAGCTGAATGACTGATGAACAAATGCCTTCTCTACAATCTCTATTGGATTGGTCTCAGTCTCATGTACCAACATCATCTGCAAGAGCCCAATAGCATCGGATGAATGACACTCATCACACACAAAATGACCATTTGGACAGTATATCTGTGATTGCTGAACCTCATGACAATACATACATTCGTAGTCATTAGATTTAGTGTCATACACCAACTCATCACCACAAATCATACATGCAAACTGATGCCTGTCATTATTGTTTCTCATGGCCTTTATGTGCAAGAACATTTGGGTGTATATGGAATTATTTAAATAATCCATTTTTTGAATACTCTAGATTGAAAAATGATATGTGTTATTAGATATCTTTTCTGTGAATGTTTGCTCATTTACAGCTAATCAATGATTTATAATATTTGCATCAATTAATATCCGCCTTATACTTTGTACGTTATATTTTGGTTTTAATGCAGCTACAATTTCTACAAGATCATCATCATGAATATCAGTATTATGCTGTTTTACATAAATTGCTGTCGCAATTATTGATAGTTCTCTTGCATAATATGAGCCATATCCATTTACTAAATCTTCGACAATTTCTTCTATTTGATCCATGTTCTCGTTAATTTGATTTTCAATATTGATAGTTCGAGGCTTAATGAAATACCCTTTTTCTGGGTTCCATGTGATAGAAACGAACTTCATGTTCTTAGCCATATTTAGGGCTTGATTAATTTCGAAAGAATACGGTCCATAATGATATAGTGTATAATCAAAATCGTACTGCTTTTGATCTTCATATTTATTATTGTATTCGATTTCAAATAGATACATCATTTTCTGAATTATAGTTTTTCCGATTTGGTGTTCTGGATTTTTTTCTGAGATTTTTCTCACAAATAAGGAAATTATCTCTGCTTCTTCCAACAACCAGTTCATGTTAACCCCTCTTTAATTTTTATAGCATTTTTCACGTCTTTATATTTTACATAAAGTCTAATTTTCATAAATGGTGTATACATATTTTTGACAATTGTTGAGTAATATGAAAGTGGCATACTATTGTTAAATTTGTCTATGATATGCACTTCTTTATCATCACCACCACTATACCAATTTTTTCTAATCCCTTGACTATCTTCCCATACCCATATATTATCATGATTCAAACACTCTTTTAATCTACATATCATTTTTTCTTCACTTTCTATGGGCATCTCCTTTGTTTCATAAAGCAATCGAATATGTTTTCGGCTAATCAAATTTGTAAACCACTCTGATCCTTTTATTCTCATACAATGCCATACTGAATAATCATCAAGTTCCAAAAAATCTTCAATTAAAGAGGGTGGAGGCAGTAGTCCAATGGATTCCTTAAGTGCTTGTTGAATCATATAATCATAAGCTCGTCTGGTTTTATGAAAATACATTTGTGTAAACATCTGATACCTGGCAATTATTAAAGACTCCGCCACATGCCATCCTCCTTTCTTTATGCCTAACACTAACTCATTTGACTCAGGATTAACTCCCAATTTCAAAGTGTTTAGGAGTCTCTCAAGGTCATAAATCCCATACTTCACCCCCGTATGATGAGAGTCTCTTAATAGATAATCACATCGATCAGCATCAAGTTGACTTGATATTATTACTCTCCAAAACAACAGCCCAACTGGAGTTTCTGGATTTCCACTTATTATATTCGTTATATCCTTAGTAGAGATATCAAAATGTTTTGTGTGGTTATTGGCTTCAATTACTCTCTTCATCGGTCCTTCTATTATCGCTTTAGTATAATCCTCATGTTTGAATGGTTTCTTCGTGTTTGTGTTTTTGGGCATAATCTGTTCCGAAACATGTGAATAAGGTGCATGGCCAACATCATGAAGAAGTCCTGCTAGGCGCACAATTTTTCTATATCTATTCAAATCTTCACCCGAATATTGAAAATAGTCTTCAAGTAATTTCCTATTCTCTTCATTCTTCATTATTGAATCAAACATTTTTGTGACAAGATGCATTACACCCAAAGAATGTTCGAACCGTGTATGCATTGCACCAGGATAAACCATATCTGTAAGACCAAGTTGTCTTATTCTGCGTAGTCGTTGAAACCATGGGTGCGAAATAATCTCTCGTTCCCATTCATCAAAAGTAATGAATCCATAAATAGGATCACGTATCTCATATTCGCCCATAACCCTCGCCAATTATTAATGAGATTCATACGCTATTTCAGTTTTATTAATTCTCATTAACCAGTTTAACCCTAAGTATCTGTATGAATAGTTTGATGAAGTTGATTAAAGAAACGATATATTGATTTCTTTAGTCATTCAATTGAACCTGCAGATTTCTAGATTCAAAATAAAATGACCTTTTTAAACAACGTTTTTATCTTTAAAATATCCTAATCTACAAATCATGACTCGTGTGGTTGTTCTCGGTGGAAGCGGAACGGTTGGTTCGGTCGCTGTCAGAACACTCGTTTCTTTTGGGGACTTCAATGAAGTGGTGATTGCCGACATCAATTACGAAGAGGCTCAGAAACGAGCTAATGAGATTGGCTCAAAAGTCTGTAGATCAGTAAGAGTTGATGCTACTGACCCCAAGCTGATAAAAGAAGTGATCAAAGGTGCTGATATAATAGTAAATTGCACTGGACCGTTTTACAAGCTTGGCCCGATTGTCCTAAGAGCGGTGATTGAGTCAAGTATCAATTATGTTGATGTATGCGACGACTATGATGCCACCAGACTCCTGCTTGAAATGGACAAGGATGCTAAAGATGCGGGGATCACAGCACTGATTGGAATGGGGAGTTCTCCTGGCATTGCCAACCTCTTGGTCAAATTCTGTGCCGATCATATGCTTGATGAGGTGGATGCAATTGATATTCTCCATGCTCATGGTGGAGAGCCCACAGAGGGTCCAGCTGTTGTTGCTCATAGAATTCATAGCATACTTGCAGACATTCCCATGTACCTTGACGGAAAGTTCACAACGGTGAAGTATTTTGAAGAGAGTGGAATGGCCCTTGAAGAGGACATCGACTTCCATCTGCTTGGGACCTATCGTTGCTATCCCTATCCCCACCCTGAGACCATAACTCTTCCGAATTATATCAAATGCAAGAGAGTGACTAACCTTGGATGCGTGATTCCAACTGAGTACTATGATGTGATTCGTGGCATTGTTCGCCTTGGCATAGTCAGTGAAGAGCCCATCAATGTGAAAGGGCAGGCTGTCAAACCATTCGACTTTGCAATTGCCTACATTCTCCATCAACGAGAGAAGATTCTCAAAGATACCAATTTTGGCATTCAGCGTGGATGTCTAAAGATCAGGATGACCGGGATTGTTGAAGGCAGACCTCACCAGTTCAACTTTCAACTCGCATCAAAGGGCCAATCCATGGGTGAGGGCACAGGCATTCCTGCAGCCATCGGTGCAGTGTTGATGAAGCGTGGGAAGATCACTGAAAAAGGTGTGCTGCCGCCTGAGGCGTGTGTCAACCCGCTTGACTTCCTTGGCTTGATGCAGGAGCACCTCAAGCTCGACAAGATGACTGGTGGGAGTTCGCCCCTAATCATCGAGTCCATTGATCATGACGGTAATGTTGAATTAATTGAATTGTAACTCTCTGATGATAGTGAGGTTTTACTTGTTATCAGCTGGGCAGTGATAGTTTCTTCATGGAATGGGCTTTAACTACCTCAAACATTTTTCTAACTACCACGGGAACATTGATCTCTGATATGGTCTTGGTGCACTTCTGCTTTCTAGACAGATATTCATGAGCGAATGACCAAGTAATCGATAGAACTCCAGAAAAATCTATTTTGATATGATTCTCAGAATATGACTCAATTATATTGAATAGAACATTTGCATTATATCTCAATGCTAAATCTTTCGATATCAAGTCTGCAATTTGAATTACCTTAGTTGCGTTCAAACTCCATCACCTAGATGGACCAAATAGTTGATTCTATATTGTTACGTGATATCTTATAGCATATATGCATGTTGATAAATGATACCAAATTAAATGATATTGGGAATGATATTTACTATTAAACAGCATCTGATAAATTCTGCTTGAATATTAATCATATTTGAGCATTTGCCATGATAATTAACTCCTATTATAATGAATTAGATTAATCACAAATAGTCAAAGATATCTATCGTTTCTTTTCTGTAGGGAATCCTTATGATCACTAATGTTCCATTAAATTTGCAAAAGTCATTTAGTGGGATCATATTCTTTCCATCTCTCTCAATATTTAGTGCCCCCTTTCCTGAAACGATAAGAAATGAACCAATCAATCCGTTCGTAATGATTTTTGCAGAAGACTCAAGACCTGTTCCTCGTTCTTCACCTTTTGTTGAAAGTCCTTTGGTGGCTTCATCAATTGCCTCAACATCATTGAATGAAACAATATTATGCTTTTGAAAACATCCATTGATAGTGATTCCATCATCAATAAAGCAGACATCCATATACCCCATTTTTTTATAGGCTTGGGCTAATGCATAAGCTTTGCGGAATTCAGAATGTTGGTAAATATTATCCACTATCTCACCAATCAAATATTTGAATGCATTTTCACCACCATAATCATTAATATTCTGAATCATATATAGATAATCAAGAATTCTATTCACATCGCCTTGGCTTATAGGAAATTGTACAAAGGGAAGATATGTTCTGTTTGTTGAAAATACATTATCTAATTGGCGAGTCATTATAGTTGTTAGATAGTTTTTAGTATTCTTGTTAGTAGGCATTATTATTTGAAGTTTTTTTGAAATAATAAACGAATACAAAGGAAGCAATGTCGTAGGTCTGAAGAACACTTCATCACTTAAATCGATATGACTGTCATGGACACTATTCATATATTCACAGAATTTTATGTAATCATTGTACAGATCCAATTACAGGCCCTCCGAATAATGATATGATATTCGCTTTTTAGCACATATGAGAACATCAACGGTGTTGCATTCCAACTGAAAATGCAATTCCTCGAACCTCCCTGATTTTTTGTGTCTTGTTATTTCATTATTTAGAAATGTTTCAAAAAGTATTTGTTTTACCAAGTTCATTGATTAAAAGTAATTCTCTTGGAGATATTGCTATGGCGGGTTTCATCCTAGCCCATGATGTAGGCACTGGTGGAAACAAGGCCACACTCGTTGATATTGATGGTAAGATACTCAGCTCAGCAATGGAAGCGTATCCCGTGCTATATCCACACCCTGGCTGGGCAGAACAGGATCCTGAGAAACACTGGTGGAGCGCCATTGTCAAGACAACACGGTCAGTGATCTCCAACTCTGGCATCAATCCCACTGATGTTCTCGCAATAACATTCTCAACACAAATGATGGGCACACTCCCTGTGGACTCCGATGGTATGCCTTTAATGAACTGCATGATATGGATGGACACACGCGCGGCGCGACAGAACAAGGAGATAATCAAGAACCCGATACGAATGCTGCGAATGTTGAGGATAACTGGAGGTCTGCCCTCTGGAAAGGACATCATCGGAAAGATTCTTTGGGTGATGGAGGAACGCCCACAGATCTATGAAAAGACCCACAAGTTCTTGGATTGCAAGGACTACCTGATATACAAGACTACAGGTGAGTTTGTGACCTCGTGGGACTGTGCGAACCTAACATGGTTCATGGACTCGCGAAAGGGTCGCAACAACTGGTCAGAAACCATTCTCTCATGGATGGGGCTTGAGGAGTCCAGACTTCCGAGACTTGCACCATCAACAGAGATTGTGGGGACTCTCACATCCGAGGCCGCAGAGGAGCTTGGCCTGTCTACTTCTACGCAGGTTGTCAATGGGTGTGGTGACATGACTGCTGCTGGTGTCGGGTCTGGTGCGGTCAGACCCAAGGAGGTACATCTCTATGCGGGCTCAAGTGCTTGGTTGGGTGCTCACCTCAAGAACAGAAAACTGGACATCTCAACATACACTGGCTCTATACGAAGTGCAATCCCTGATCTCTATTTCATGGTGGCCGAACAGGAGTCTGCAGGGGCCTGTCTGAAACACCTCAAGGAGCACTGGCATTGCGACCTCTGTCAACATGTCCGTGACTATGCCAATCCTGCATGTAATGAGTGCCTTCAGGGCCTTCGAAACCCCTACAAGAGTATTGACTTGGTCGCAGAGAATGCCCCGCCGGGATCTGAGAACCTAATATTCGCCCCTTGGATGTTTGGCGAGCGAAGCCCCCTGGATGACCACAGTGTGCGGGGAGGCTACTTCAATCTCTCACTCGCACATGAGAAGAGTCACATGGTGAGAGCTGTGCTGGAAGGTGTCGCCTACCATGTGAGATGGATGCTGGAAGGGGTTGAGAAGCGCAAACTGGCAGGGCGTCAGGAAAAGATCAACATGATTGGTGGTTGTGCCAATTCTGAGATCTGGCCCCAGATATTCGCTGATGTACTCCATAGACCAATTCACAGAATGGCAAATCCATTGGAGGCTGGCTCGATTGGAGTTTCAATGGTAGCGTTCATAGCACTCAGTGAACTGTCTGGCTTTGACAAGGTTGCTGACAAGATTGCTGTTGACCGAGTGTTTGAACCGAACGCAGATAACTTCGAGACCTATGACAGTTTGTTTGGCAATCTGAAGGAATACTATAAACGGAACAAGAAGCTCTGGAAGAAGATGAATGCTGAATCTTACTGAGGTGCTGATATGACAAAGAAATCGTTTGATTTTGAATTTGTTGAGAAACACATACGGAAAAAGACATTTGGAATACTTACAACTATTGACTCCAAAGGTCGACCCCATTCAACTGGAATACTATACGGAGTCGGCCCGCCCGAATCAGACTTTGCATTGTATTTTGTGACTATGAATAATTATGCAAAGGCTCGAAACATTCAGAACAACCCGAAGGTCTCATTTGTTATTACTTTCCCGCATTATTACCTTCGCTTTGCACCAGCCAATTATGTCATGTTTCGTGGCACCGCTGAGATCCTTCCCTTTGATGATGCTGATGGTCAATGGGCGTTTCATCAGACGCGAATCCTCAAGATGAATCTGAATATGCCCCCCTCGACCCTCAAAGATGCTGTGTTCATCAAGATGCGCCCAGAGCCCACTGTCTTTTGCTTTGGTCTTGGATATGGAATTATGGACATTGCTCGCCACTTGGATGAGGTTATGTATAAGGTTCAGATTCCAGAAACTCGATTAGGCAGCCGCTAGTAGAAGCAAAGGTGATATTGCGTTATTCAAAGACAATTCAAATAGTTCATGATCATTGAGTGATTGTTCCAACTCTTTTTCACCCAATTTGAATGCTTTTCTTGATAACAATATTCTTTGAACACAGTTATATGTGTGAGTACAAATAATATGCACATGGCAAATATCACTCTCTCAATCCCTTACGAGCTGCGTGAACGGATGAAAAAGTACCCCCCGAAATAAATTGGAGTGAAGTTGTAAGAAGAGCAATTAGAGATTACCTTGACAGGATTGCTAGCACTGAAATACGAGACTCTTCCTCCTATTCTGAACTTCCAAGGAATTTGGGAGTAAATCTAGAAAAATTGTCCATCGCAAAAGTTGAACGATATTATAAGAAAATGAGTGAGTTAGAATGGAAACGAACCTCTACGACACAAGCTTCCTCATAGAGCAAATACACGATTGGACTACTGTCTTGGATGGGTTTACTACAATATTCAATCTTATTGAGTTCACTAAAGCATCAATTTTGAAGAAACTCAATATCATTATTCCTGGACCCAAAGATTTTGACAAAGGTTTTGAAATCTCTGTTATGCTTTAAAAATCTGGTACCCCAATACCAGCTGTTGACATAATCCTTGCAGCAGTTGCAATTAATCGTGATCTTGTTCTAGTTACGAAAGACACTCACTTTGAAGTAGTTAGCAAGGTTGATAACAAATTAAAGACTCGTATCATCAAATAGGACACAATTCAGATGACTCGTTCAATTGTACAATATCATTGATGATTCTTGCTATCTTGCTAGAGTCAAACTTCAGTAATCTACCTTGCATGTTTCTTACAAGTCGAACCCAGTCCTCTTTGATCCCCAGGCCTCCATTGCTCTCTTCAGTTCCTCATGGCCCTCTTCCTTTGCATACCTGCTCACTGGGACCCCGTGCATCTTCGCATCAATTGCCTGCCTGAAAGCAATAGCACCAGCTCTTGGCCCATCGGGATGAGCATGAATACCTGCACCTGAACCAATCACGATGTCAAATCCCAGATCATCTATCACTTCCTCAACATGACCAGGACTAATGCCACCACTTGGCATGGGCCAAGTCTGATCGATATTATGAAGCGGCATGACCATATCATGAGCCATCAGGAGGAATCGCTCCTTCAGAATCGGGGCCTTTCCATAAGGTGCTGGGAACACTGTAATGTCCGAACCGCAGATCCGGGGTAGCTTCGCAATCACGATGTTTGTTGCAATTCCAGTGATTGGTGAATATGACAGCGCTCCTGTTATATCCATATGTGCAAGAACTGGCACCTTTACAGATGGGTCCTCGCAGACCGCACGAAAGGCGGAGTATCCAACTGCGAGAAAGTTGATCATCAATGCATTGGCTCCAAGCTCCTGCGCCCTCTCAGCATTCTCGAACAGTTTGGGTACTCTATCGGTGATGTTCACAGTGAACAGGGTCTTCTCACCCTTCTCGGAGTCCGCCCTGTCAAGAGCCTCCATAAACAGCGGAATTCTCTCATCAATTGTGTTAAAGTCAGGATTCGCAAGAAGCTCATCATCCTTAATGATGTCAGCGCCCCCTGCAGCAGCCTCATAGGCCAATTCTGCCCCCATCTTGGCAGAAGTATAGACACATGGCTTGATCATGTTATTGAGCAGAGGTCTTTTCTTGATGCCAAGCAGTTTGCGGAGTCCCTTGATTCCGAATTTGGGACCCTTAAACTTCCTCAGCCAACTCTTCGGAAATCGCATATCTAGGCATTTGATTCTGCCGCCCAACGATATGTTTCCAATCACTGTACTGAGAAGCATTGGGATCTGCGCACCGAAGTTCTCCCATGGGAATGCGACCTGAATGACGTACTGTCTTCTCTCGAGGTCTTTGGGTGTGCTGTACTCGTATTGGGGGACCTCATAGACTCCAATGACCTTTGCAACATGACGTTTTCGCACTTCAGCGGTTTCTCCAGGGACCAATGTCCATGTTCCTGTAGTCTGTTCTATGGCTGCAGCCCACGCAACCTCGCGAGCATCCATGAATGGTGGGAGACCAACATAGTATGTGCAGATCACGTACTTCTCAACATCTATAGCATCAGGAAGCGCATCCGGGAGTGCATCAAGCGGCATCTCTCTCATTTTCCTCTCCAGATGATATGAAAACACTATCTCCCTTATGTCTTTTTGGAGACCTTGTTAATACTGTCAATTGCCAGAGAGCTTTGCTTAAATCCAAAAGGCGCGAAGTACAAACTGGTCTGATTCTTGGGATGATTCACATGCTACCAATTACCAAAGTCGCAGAGAATGTTGGAATTGCTGACAAATATCTCGAGTCCTATGGCAAATATATGGCAAAGATTGATCTTGCCATTCATGAGGAGCTCGGTGAACGCAAGGGGAAGTTGATTCTTGTCACTGCTACAACACCCACTCCTGCAGGTGAGGGCAAGACCACAAATTCGATAGGTCTCTCTATGGCCATGAACGCTCTTGGCTACAAGACCGTGGTCACTCTCAGGGAACCCTCCCTTGGTCCAGTCTTCGGTGTGAAGGGCGGTGCTGCTGGCGGCGGAAAGTCACAGGTGTTCCCCTTTGAGAAGATCAATCTGTTGTTCACCTCCGATTTTCCAGCAATCTCCGCTGCCCATAATCTCCTGTCAGCCATGATAGATAATCACATCCATCAGGGGAATGAACTTGACATTGATGTGAGAAGGATCTACTGGCCTCGGACCGTTGACATGAATGATCGCGCTCTGAGAAATGTGGTAGTCGGTCTCGGTGGCAGAGTGAATGGATTTCCGCGTGAGGACCGCTTTGTCATTACAGCAGCCTCAGAGATCATGGCAATCCTTGCCCTTGCCACTGACTATGATGATCTCAAGAATCGTCTAGGCAATATCCTTGTCGCCCGCACACGCAAGTTGAAAGAGGTCCATGCCCGAGACCTCAAGGCACAGGGTGCCATGGCTGTGCTCCTTCGTGATGCTCTCAAACCCAATCTGGTTCAGACCTCTGAGGGCACTCCAGCAATCATTCATGCAGGACCCTTTGCCAATATCGCTCATGGCACTAACTCTGTTGTGGCCACTGATCTTGCCCTTCGTCTGTTTGACTATGTTGTCATCGAGGCTGGTTTTGGAGCAGACCTCGGCGCTGAAAAGTTCATTAACATTGTCACTCGAGCTGGTGGTTTCAGGCCCGATGCTGTTGTCATTGTCACATCCATAAGAGCACTGAAGAACCATGGTGACGGTGTTCTAGAGAATGGCTTTCCAAACCTTGAGAAGCACGTGGAGAACATCGAGAACTTCGGTCTTCCATCTGTCATCGCGCTGAACAGGTTCCCAGGCGACACTAACAAGGAGATTGAACAACTCCGCGAATTCTGTGTGTCTAGGGGTTGGAGAATGGAGGTCTCCGAAGTGTTTGCAAAGGGCAGTGAGGGCGGAAAAGACCTTGCCACTGCTGTCATCGAAGCTCTCGAAAAGCCCAGTGAGATCCATTATACCTATGATTTGAAAGATGATCTGAAGACAAAAATCAAGAAGTTGGCCATTCAGGTCTATGGTGCTGACGGTGTGACATTCTCAGGTTCAGCCAAGAGCGAGATCCGCTCATTGGAGAAACGCGGCTATGGTGAACTGCCAATCTGTGTTGCAAAGACTCAGTTCAGTCTGTCTGACAACAAGAGACTGAAGGGCCGCCCTACAGGATTTAAGGTGGATGTGCGAGGTGCTGCTGTCAGCGCGGGAGCGGGCTTTGTAATCGTCTATATGGGTGATGTCATGCTCATGCCTGGCCTGCCTGAAACTCCGGCTGCTGTGGGCATGGATATTGATAGTTCTGGCAACATCACTGGCGTGTTCTAGGAGGTGTCTGTTTGTCATTTCTTGAGCCCATCTCAGAAGAGTTCTGCGAGGGAAATGTGATTAAGGGCCGCAGACTGGCCAAGATAATCCGTGCTGAGATAAAAGAAGAAGTGGCTCGCCTGACCGAACTTCATGGCTACCCCCCAAAACTAGTCACTGTGCTTGTCGGTGATGATCCTGGCTCTGCGATGTATGTCAGGATGAAACATAAGGCTTGCAACAAGGTCGGTATCGCCTCAGAGAGCCATAATCTCCCCGCTGACACGTCTCAAGAGGAACTTCTCTCTCTCATCTATAGACTGAACAAGGATGTGACCGTTCATGGCATACTTGTGCAACTGCCTCTCCCAAGACATATCGATGAGGAGACCATCATCAGTGCCATCGATCCCAACAAGGACGTTGATGGCTTCTCTCCACGAAACATCTACAGGCTCTTCTATGGCGGTGAGATGCTCAGCTCTGCAACCCCCCAAGGAATCGCGACTATCTTGGACTCCCTCAATGTCAACCTTACTGGAAAACATGCTGTCATCATCAACAGATCCACCATTGTGGGTAAGCCCCTGATCATGCTTCTTCTCAATCGCAACATGACCGTCACCGTCTGCCACTCCAAGACCAAAGACCTCGCATCCTTCACCCGTCAAGCTGATGTCCTGATCACTGCCATCGGTCGCAGAAAGTCGGAGGACGACCCCTACTTCATCACCGCTGATATGGTCAAAGAAGGCGCTATCGTGATCGATGTCGCTACCCCACTCGGTGATGTCGACTTTGAGAATGTCCGCTGCAAGGCCTCCTACATCACTCCTGTGCCTGGTGGTGTGGGACCTATGACAATCACCATGCTTCTCAAGAATGTCCTCGCTGCCTATTCGTTCGATGCCGCCCAGACAAATGTGTTCACCATGGACGCCATCAGCTTCGGGGGGTACTTAACTTAGATAATGATGGTAAGTAAATTCAGACCGGAGTAGATGACAAATAAGTCATGAATTGAACACATTAATCTGATGAGTAACTATTTTTGCAAAAGTATTGAATTTAAACATAAAGCGACCTTTTTGTTGTAGATTGTTACCGAAATCGGATTGTTTTTGTTTTTATACCTTCTAATCTTCAAAATTTGCGGGAAATTGACCAATTTGGAAGTGGTGCTCTATTATATAGTATCACTTGCTACTTTTACAAACATATCATAGATGTAGTCTATGATATTTGCACAAAAGCTGTTATGAAATTGCTTTGAAATTAACACTCGATAGTAGGGGTGAAATCAAACAATGGCAAAAATTAACTCACGAACATTTCTAGTGTTCGCCCTCGCATTTGTTATGGTATCACTATTGATACCTGTTGGGAGGGCAGATGATACCAACAATACTCAAATTGTTGTGGGAATTAATGACTATGATTACGTATATTGGAATCTTTATTCTGGCGATGGGATTTATGGTGACTTTCAGGTCACAAATCCCTCTTCAGGAGCCGACCAGATAATCACATTCTTTATCTGTGATCAAAGTAATTTTGACAAATGGACTGGGGGCCAGGATGCCACAGTGTACCACCTTCAAGAGAATGTAGCATCCTATGACTTCAAGTTTGTGATTCCACATTCAGATACCTGGTACTTTGTCTTCAGAAACTACGCATTGCTTCTATCCAAGACAATTAACTTCAATGTTAACAGAGACACAACGCCTCCTAGCATAACCATGAATCTTGATTCTGGAGCTACATATTCAGGAATTAAAGACATCACTGCAACCATTACTGAGGCCACATTTGAGATCAGCTATGTCAAATTGTATGTTGACGGCGTCCTTAAGAAAACTGAATATGATGATTCATTCAGCTATTCTTGGGTGACTACAGACTATTCCAATGGACAACATACAGTCAAAATTGTTGCATCTGATAATGTTGGAAATGAGGACTACCTTCAAAAAATTGTAAACGTCTACAATGCTGAGAACGAACCAACTACAGATAATGCTGATAGTTCGGGAACAGGGGTGCCCATGACATCACTGATCATAGGTATTAGCTTCATAATTGTAATTGCCGCTGTGGCAGTTGTGATATCAAAGCGTCGCTCAACTGGATTTTCAGACTCGGAACTAGTCGTAGTGGGAACCTAAAATCTCCTCTCGCGCCACCACCCTAAACGCCAAATGCTCTCAATCCTCTTAGCTGAGGCTTACTTCTTGCAACAC
>JAJRWI010000024.1 GCA_024276825.1 archaeon | reverse complement strand
CCCCTTTAGTATGCTGTGCTCCAGACAGTGCACCATGGAGTATATACAACATCATGACCGAGTATTCCACTGACATCGGTGATAATGTTGGCTTTTACTCTAAACCTCAAACCAATGAGGTCACCATGAAGCCAAGACCTCCAACAATTCCGGAGCTTTGCCTGCCCCAGGAAGTCATAGGCCCATTGATGTCCAATGGTACCGCCATAATAATGATTGTAGCCCCATGGATACATGTTTTGCCAATGAATATCGCCTGTGCGATCAGTAGTGCCATAACCCGTGCTGTGAGGATATACTTCACCCACATCACTAATTGCACCGTCAACAATTGTGCCAACTGCTTTATCAACGGCCATATCAAGTATCCAACCCACAGGTCCAGAAGGAGCAACAACTAGACCTATGGCAGATGTAATTCCTTTTGTAATCAAATCTGAGGCAGCATCATCCCAAGTACTCCTCTGGTAAGAGGTAAATGTGCTAGGCCAACATTGTGCATTATCTTCTTGGATGTCCCAGTAGGCATAGTGGTATTGATAGTTAGTATACATCTCTTGTACTTCGATGTAGATGTTGTCTAATACACCAGTATATGGATTTATTTCATAAGGTTCATTAGTGTATCGTTCTCCTTTGTATGTATAAAATGCTTGAACAAGAAAACTTTGTTCATTATAATCAGAACTCTTGGAGAATAATGTCACATCCAAACGAACCACATAATACTCAGTTTCTATCTGGGCATACCCGAATAATTTGGTGTAGTCATTGAGTGTATATTCATCAGCATATATCCCAACACTATATTCTACAGGATATGATGGGGGTGGCGGATCTGTTGGTGGCGGATCTATGGGTGGAGGTGGTTCTGGTGGTGGAAGTACTACATCCGCGAGATAATACTCATTGTTCAACTTCACTCGATGCGTGCTTTCATTATCAAGAAAAGTGATAATTGACGAAAGCCCCATTAGGGTAGTCGTTACAAAGATTATGGTGACTACCACTAAAATCCTCTTTCTATTCATTTGTTCATTGATCCCCTTAATCGTTTAGTTGCAGAGCAACTTTCTCATTGATATCATTGAATTAATATAAGAATTACTTTCTGAGAAAGTAGAATTTATAAATTTCACAGGGATGACTCATATCATAAGAGGGCAATAGTCTTTAATGCAAGTATATGGATGCTCATTAAAATTCATTTTTGCTAAAAAATGGAATATTCGAATCTTATTCTAAAACTAATAAAATAATGCAGTCTGCAAAGGACGAAGATCTTACACTCAATTTGGCTCCTTATATTCTAGGTATCACGCAAGATGTGTTTTGATCTACACACCTCGAACATTAATAGTGGTGAGCTTGATGCCTCGTGGAAGGATACTGTAATGGATGATGACGAGCTCTACTCATCCCATGGGCTGGGCCCGTGAGATGTGGGAACATCTATCATCAGTGATAGATGAAACAAGGTCAAGATCGAATAGTGTTTAGAATATAAGACTCACTACAACTGTAGTCGGTCTCTTGACTTCATCAGTCGTAGAGGTATAAGTAGGCATATTCGGAGGATATGTCAATATCAATCATGGTATCATCAACGCTATGCTTGGTACTGTATTTAACATAATAACCTGTACTACCACGAAAATACCAACCATCGAGCGCATAGAATGAGTATCTGATTCTCTTCGTATCAGATGGGTCATGAAGGTAAATGCATCCCTCAAGGTCAGGTGGTAGATCTATATACATATACACCACTGATGGGAAATAGGGATTCATCATATAACGACCAATGTGGACATCCAAGCCAGGTTCAGGGACATCACCAGCAATCAGTAGGAGAGAGATTGTTTCAACATCAAGGCAGTTTTTTTACCACCTATAATATCTTTTCACGATCATTGTAAAACGATGGATTATAGTTCCGATAAAAAAGTGACTGACTGTGAATTTGTACAATAGATGTCATTTCAACTAGTGGATGAAATTGCTTCTTCATAGGCAGTAAAAAAGCTCTTTGGACCTTCTACTATTGTATTGACCAGTTTTTCTCGACCTAGGTGAGAATCTATTACTTGCGCGATATATGCACCTGTAATGTACCATAGACGTTTACTGGGCCCACTCATTACCTCCAGTATCTCAAAATCTTCCTCTACGAGAGGTCGAACCTGCGCGGTTCTTAGGTCATTATATATCTTAAAGAATTCTTGAACTCGTGAGAGGCATTCATTTGGATCAAGAAGCACACGATAGTCCTCATCATTGAGATTATGTTCAAATAGGCGCCGCTTCAAAGGACAATAGACTGCCATTCCTTCCAAATGTGTAGAATAAAGTAAAACGTCGAAGAGGTCTCTGTTTGTTTTCAAATCTGAGAATGTAAATATTGGATGATAATTGGTATAGCATACATGATGCAGTTCATGCATTGAATAGTACAGCATTTCGGAAGGATTCATAGAGAAGTGCTTATGACCAATATTGAGAAGAGCATCGCCCTCCGATACGATTCCAATATCATAGCCCAATGTTAGAAAGAGCCTGCATTCGAAGACATAGTCAGATGGAATATAAGCAGCGAGCTCATCAAATGCATCATTGAACATGTCTTGATTATTCTTAATGTATTCCAGATTCCTAGCCACCTGCTTCGAATAGCTTGCGTTGCGACTTTGTTCTTTTTCCAAAATGCCTTTCCAAAAGGCAATTCGATTTAAATCAGTATTATTAAATCGCTTTGCATGAGAATATGTTTTGCGAGCAGCAGGATGGTCAACAACCGAGTCAAAAAGAGCATCAGAAGGACCCCTAATGTACGAGAGTATGAAATCAACTAAGGATGAATCAATTACAATTCCATTCATTGACTTCAATTAATCACCATATCATGGGACATGACCGCTTTGAAGGTCCCACTGAGTTCTTGTGTTTAAGGTTTGTGGAACATTTCTGTCCAAGATTGGCATTACATGCCACGTAGAGTTTTGTTCAAGTTTAAAGAAGCCTATGTACCATCCATAGGAATAGGCTTACTCGGACGTCCTACCAGATAAAAGGAGCGACTATTTCGATAGTTATTTCAAACTGAGCCAAACACAACCACACTGGTGATTTCATGCTCGATGCTTTGGATAAAGCAATATTGCAGGACTTGGGAGCAAACTGCAGAACTTCCTATCAGACATTAGCTAAGAGACATGGTGTTACTGCAACTGCTGTTAAAAAACGAATCACCAAACTAATCGAGTCTGGAGTGATTGCGGCATTTACAGTTGAACTCAATCTGGCAATGATAGATGCTGATTATCTTTTGATGCTTATCCGCAGAAACGCTCGAGCCAACGAGGAGGAACTAATCGAGGTAATTGGGAATCATCGAATGGTCAGTGAAGTGGGAGCACTCACCGGAGATATGATTATTGGGTTTGCATCGTACCGAGGGGCGAATGACCTTGCTGATCTAAGATCTTTTTTAATGAAACTTGAGGGTATCAATAATGTTGAGATGCATACATTGCTCTTTCCCAGAGGAAAGAAAGCGGATCTTAAACGATTGCACCTTAAAGTTCTAAGGTGCTTAGTTGAAAATCCCCGTATGAATGTAACAGAAATTGCTACTCGAACTGGACTAGCTGCTAGAACTGTTACAAGAGCTATCAATGAAATTCTAGAAACAGAGGCAGTAAGACTTTCAATTAGATGGAATCTCAATGCTGCAGACCGTATTGCATTCCTGACCCAGATTGAATGGGATGAGAGTCAGGCGAGTTTCACGGAAATACTTGACTGGTTCAGAGAGTACTTCGGTATGGAGTTTTGGGAGCCTCTTGTGAGCGCTACTGAGAGCATTATGTTTCCAGCCTTTGTTGTGGAGAGTCTAAGTGATATAGAACGCATTACTCGTGAAATAAGAGAACGCCCCTACATTAAATCAGTAATAACTCTTGTAGGCAAGCCAAGCAGAAGTTATCCTGATCTCAGAAGATACAAACTGGAGGAGATGCTTCGTCAAGCTTAACAAGTCTATAACACACTCGATGTATCTTTATCCATTTTTCAAGCATTGATTTTTCAAACCAGTTGATGTGATTTTTTGACCTGCAATGCAATACATATGCATATTCCAAACCGAATTGTCAACGCGAATTTAAGAATAGATAGATGTCGTTTGACTTGGTGCAATTAAATGACACGCACAGAATTCGATACTCATAATGAGCAGAAACATTCAAAGTGGAGTGTTACAACTGCAATTAAGAATGTAGGAAAGATGATTATTCTCTCATTCTTGCTCCTGATAATCTATGCATTCTCAGCAGCAATTGTGGGTTTGAATCATTCTTCAATGACAACTGATTTTGTGGCAACAATGACTGGAACTGTGCTTATGGTCCTGTCATATACAATAGTACTAAGTTATCCCATTATAAGGTCAAAGTGGTTCGGGTTGCGATTGATACTTGCCATATCTGCAGCTTATTATGGATTGGCCATATTTCTTCCACAACTTGACGTAATCCTGTTTTTGAGCTACTTTGAAAATATTGTTGATGCATCTCTAGCTACTCGAGTGCTTTTACAGGGAGCAATCACTGCCGTGATATTCATTCCACTTGCCGTTTTGCTTTTTAAAAAGATGAGAAGTAAGCAACAGGTTGAACCGAATCAGAGTAGGAGTATCTCAATGTCAAAGAGGCAATGGGTCATAAAACTCATAATGATTGCTGGCTCGTACATAATCCTCTATATTGCAGCTGGTACGCTCATAGCTTGGCAAAACCCTGAGCTTACAATATATTATGGCGACCTTATTGATCAGATGAGCGCTGTCGGAACTTGGATGCTACTATTTCAAGGTGTTCGAGCAATCATCTTTACAGCCATAGCATTCCCGATAATTCGCCTGATGAAAGGGAATTGGTGGGAAGCTGGACTTACAGTCGCGCTTCTACTCTCCGTCCTCATGAGCACACCTATGCTCATCCCGACCAATTTTATGCCGGATTCAGTACGAATGTCTCATTTTGTCGAACTGTTTACAGAGAATTTTGTACTCGGCTGGATCATTGTTGGGCTACTTCGTCATCCTCATCGTTTGTCTGGAGATGATGGTGTCGAGCGACGCATATCAAGGATGAGAGAGAGTCAGATCCTCGCTCCGTTTTATCCCTTTGCGCGATAAACAGTGAGGGCACCAATCTAGATAGAAGGAGAGAGGATATAGATGAAGAAAGAAGATCTAATCGAGGCGTTCAGAGATTTTACATCTACGGATTTCTTGAGTCTCTGGGATACAGGCGCTGAAGAAATCACGAGAGTATTAGTTCAGACGAGGCTTCTTCGACTCCTAATGTCAAAATTTAAAGAAACACCGGACTCGATATCAGTGGAGATTGAAGTATCATTTCCATCTTGGATGGATTCGGACAACTCTAACAATCAAGTCAATGCAGGAGCTAAGGACGATCAATCAGATCTTCCTGATATCATCGCCGAGATGATTCAACACCTGAAATACCTACTGAGATTGGGGGAGAATGGATTTACTCTTAGTGCAATTGAACAGGGCTGTATCTTGACTGCAAGCAAGGTCTATCAAAACGGTCCCAGTTCCGATGAGTTGAACCTTCTCTTATCCTACTCACAGTGATGGTAGATTCCTACTCGTGACTTGTGTTTCGTTGAGCGAATATGACTCGATTGGATAGTAGTGTGTGTCATTTAGTTGCTTAATTAAGGAAGTGAAAGCAACGAAAATGAAAAATAACTTTGACCAATATACTGCGATAAGTGATCAAAACTCTCCTACAGAGGAGGGGACAGACTTTGAAGTGAGTATTTCAGGACTCACTAAATGTTTTGGAGATATATTAGCAGTCAACCATATGAGCCTTGATGTTCCGGCGGGGTGTATATTTGGCCTTCTTGGACCAAATGGTGCTGGAAAGTCTACAACTATTCGATTGCTTTGTACCCTGCTTACACCTACGGAAGGTACTGCACTTGTTGGTGGCTATGATATTATCGAATCTCCAGTGAGTGTTCGTGAAATCACTGGTGTGCTTCCTGAAGAAGGAAACCATACATTATATCAAACGATGTCAGTCTATGAGAACCTTGAGTACTTCGCCAGACTCTATGGTGTCGCGGAGGGGGAGATCCCCCAGAGAATCGAGGAACTTCTCTCATTCATGTCCCTATGGGAAAGGAAAGATGATAGAGCTGGAGAACTAAGTACTGGTAATAGGCAGAGACTTGCATTATGCCGGGCCCTGTTGCATAGACCGAGGGTACTTCTCCTTGATGAACCCACATCTGCACTGGATCCTGTAGCAGCCAAGAGAGTTCGAGAACTCATCCTAAGGCTAGCCAGAGAATACAATCAGACATTCTTTATCAACTCGCACAACTTACCTGAAGTCCAGCGTATGTGCGACAGGATTGCTATCATTAATGATGGCAATATTCTGATGACTGGAACAACAGCCGAGCTTCGCGCCAAGTTGCATGCTAAGCAGATATTCAGGCTTAGGACTTCGGAAGATGTAGCAAGAGTGTCCTCGATCGTTGAATCGATGGCATTCATTGAATATGTGAGATCAGACGTTGATTCTCTTATTTTAACAATAGAGAATCCCCAGGAAAATAACTCTATACTTTTGCAGACACTCTTGTCGCAGAACATAAAGATAATCGAGTTGGCAGAAGAAGAAACAACACTGGAGGATCTCTATCTTGAAGTCATCAAGGGGGGTGTTGACAAGTGACATTAAGAAAATCCATGATTGTGGCAAGAGCTGACTTGAGAATGGCATTGCAGGTAAGCTACGTCAAATATGGTCTCATTGGAATGTCCGCACTTGGCCCAATTATGATACTTGTAATAGTGTCATTTGTTGCATTTGGTACAACTTCTGCAGTGGAGGCATTAGCATTATTGTCATTGTTGAGTCCAACAATTTCGCCCGTGCTTGGTGTTATTAGCATAATCCCAGCCTCATTGATTGCAGCAAATGCTCTTGTCGGTGAAAAAGAACAAAATACCATAGAAGCACTTCTTTGCACACCACTCACGGATTCCGAACTCCTCATTGGGAAAGTTCTGAGTTCATTCATCCCAAGTATGGCTCTTCTTCTGGGAACTATTGCGGTCACAGAAGTAGGTTCCATTGTAATATTTCTGAGTGCAGGCTTACCATTTAGTGTGAACTTTCTCGTTCCGGATGTCGCAGGATTGTTCCTACTTCTCAGCGCAGGTCCCACCATGATTCTTGCAATAAGCTCGGTAATGATATTAATCAGTGGAAGGGTGGCTCGAGTTTACGAGGCATACCAAGTTTCAGGAGTGTCAATCATGGTGTTTATACTGCCCATAATAGTTCCACTTCTAGTAATGCAATCTGGCGGTATTCCTGATGCAAATCTTGTTTGGCTCTCAGATATTGCAACTCTACTTATTGCTAGCGTGCTTATGACCATAACTTGGATCTTAGCAATTGGCAGATTCAACCGGGACCGATTGGTTTCATTGGTGTAGATGGTGATGGGCGAGCCAACCACTTGCCCATCTTTTTTTTTCATTTAACCTTGTTGTCTCTGGAAATTAGTAGAAACCTCGGATATGATGTTGAGGACGTCGCCTCTCAGAACTGAGGATATGAGTTTTGTGTAAGAAGGGGAATGATGTGTTGCGGGGGGAGGCCAAGGGGATACAGAGAGCATCGCATCCCATCTTGACATTAGGAGTCGATAGAAAAGTTGGACACCATCAAAAGATCATCTAAATGATACTCTATGAAATTGTGGGGGGCATAAATAGTATCGTGGGAAACAGTGGTCTGAAATTTGTCCAGTGCCGTTCTTAGAAGGACAGAAATGTCCAATTTACAATGAACGGTCCTTGCTTAAGCACCACCAAGGCATCAACATCGCTGTCAGGCCCAAAATCGTTTCTAAGAGATGAACCAAAGATGGCAAGTTTCTTGATAGCCTTTGATACTTGATGTGTTTTTGACTCGCAGAAATAAATACAGTCTGCAGAGGATGGAGCTATCACACTTATATTGGACGCTTGACATTCTAGGTATTGCACATAACTAGTGATAATTGGAATATAATGACCTGTAGGATTAAGGAATCTTCCATACTTTGAAGCGATGTGTCAATGTGGGAAACATTATGTTATGTGTTATACAAGAGAATTAATTGCCAACTTGTTCTAGGAACTTTTTCTTCTTCTCTTTATAATCTTCAGCCAGACGATAGCTCTCATTCGCTTGTCTTATCAGAAGGCCCTCCTCAATTATTCTATCCAGCATGGAAGTAATTGTACTATTTGATACATTGAGTGTGTGGTTCTTCTTTAGTGTTCTGATATAGGTTCTTAGAATTTGATATCTGCCATAAAGATAATGCGTTGGATCTCCCTCTTCGAATGCTTTTTCAATTTGACCAAGAATCAATTCCCAATCTTTCTGCTCAATAGTATCAACCGATGAAACATATGATGATTCATCCTTGGGATCATCACCAGAAAGGAACAATTCTGCAAATTCACCTGTTGAAAATACTACTACTTTTCCCTCTTCTTCCACCCTTTTGACGAAACTGCTGAATGATTTGAATTCTATGCCATCAGGTCCAGATATTGATTGATAGCCCTTGTAACTGAACCTCTTGTCAGCCCTCATTAGCAAGTCAATTACTGGAAATCTGGTTATTTTTCCTTGTTCTTTTGCTTTCTCAATTGCCGTGATTAAACAATTGACAGCATCATCATATGAGATTGTGTCTGAAATCAATTCTGTTTGAACAAGAAGAGCTTCATCTCCCTCATCAGCCAAGTCTTTAAATGAGTAGAACTCATTTGCACTGAGCTGCAAATGCTCACTTGTGATTTCTGATGGTCCTATAATAACTACATGTTTTCCATATGACTTTAGGTGGTTGACGACAGAGATATAGTCCTTGTCACCCGAAACTATGAAATAGATGCTGATTTCAGGATGCTCCCAACTGCAATTGATGCAATCTACAGCAAGCATCACATCTACACTGTTCTTTTTACCCATGGGAACATGAATTGGCTGAAAACCCATGCTATAAAGGCCTTGAACTGTAGTTTCATTCCCACCCCATTTTGCATAAACTCTAAGAATTCTGGCATGCCCATACTGCTCCACCAAAGTCATGAGTTTCTCAGCAAGTGGAACTTGAATTCCCTCGGCCCATACTCTTGCATTCTCATAATCCCAAAATACTGCGACTTGATCAGATTTTGTCATTCTATCGGATTATCCCCCTTACTTCATTCAGGTTTGAAAATGGATTCATTATAGGACGAGCTTGTAATCACGATTGATTTTTGAAACTCCTCCATATCACTCTCGAAATATTTCTATTTATTATTATCTGATTTATGGAGGGTGATCAATCAGTTTCCCAATAGTTTTTTGTTTTTCCTAAGAGAGATCAGAGATGTTGTTAACATTCGATCTCGTATCCAATTAGTATAGTAATGATTAGCTCGGTGATAATTTGCCGCTTGATAATCTGTTTGATAATTATATATCATTTCATTATCTCTTTGGCCACATGCCATTTGTTGAATAAAGCATGAAAAAACTGCTCAAATGAATATGTATCATCAAAATGCTTGATTGCATGCCTTTAATCAATCTAGCAAAATATGTAATTCAAGTTCTCCATATTTCTCTGGCAGCTTCCGAAACTTTTTCATTTTGCTGAAGTATGGATTCATCGTATTTGTTTCTGAAGTTGTATGGATCCTGAATTTGTGTTTGAATAATATATAGCAATGATGTTTTTTCCTCGGATATTCTATCCAAGTCAGTTCTATTGATAACTATAACATAAATGCCATGAGTTGCTGCATGGAGAATTGCACTCCATACACCACTATTTTTCGCGGGATTGCCCGTTAAATCTGAAGATGTAAGAATAACACCAAATGTTTTGTGCCCTGGATAATTTTTTATTTTGCCAATGATATGTCTAACTTGTGGCATAGTTAGTTTTTCTTTCTGTTTTTGCATTCACACAAAAAACTTGGCCCTAATTCAATATATAAATTAGGTATTCTTTGGCTCTGTGTGAAAAGTCGATGAGGTAATACAAAGATTAGTGACCAGACCGACTGGATCACATGACTCATGACTTACTACTCGTCATACGACACAGCCAAGTCTCGTCAT
>JAJRWI010000023.1 GCA_024276825.1 archaeon | reverse complement strand
AGGACCATACAGACCACTCTGTGTGAGTACGACGACCCCGTCGTGGTAAGAAATGCGGAGACCCCCACTGTGTCAGGGAGTGATGTCCCTGAGAGTTCACAGGGGGAAGGAGGCCAGTTCTGCGATAACGCAGGAAAAGCTCCTGCGAACACCGATGTATCGGTGGGTGGTGACACCTGCAGGGGAAGGGCTAAACACATGGACCTTGTTCAGACGAGTTCACCATTGCACGACAAGTTTGAAAAGGATTGGGTTGCCAGGACTGCGATCCATGCAAGCCATCCATTTTTCATTAGCAACCAATTCAGCAAAAGTGCCGTCGGATATAAATCATGCCTTTGAAAAAGGCAGGTGAATAGGGCACACGAGTGTGTCGCCTAGGACTATCTTGCTGAACGTGCCACTCTCTCACGTTCTTCCTTACGACTGATTGCATAACTTGAGGGATCGTTCTTGTATGCTAGAAGGAGCTCGTCCACAATGCACTCTTCGAAGGACTTTGCACTCTTGTGTGCAGCACGTACTGCCCCGACTGCCAGTGATCTCAGCGCAAGGTCGATTCTGCGCTGTGGTGCGACATCCACTGAGCGGGGGTATGCCATTCCACCATAAGAGATTCGTGTGGTTTCCTCCGCAGGAGCAGCGTTCTCAATTGAAGTCACAAGTACTTGGATTGGATTCAGCCCGGTCCGATAATCAATCATCTCAAAGACTCGCTTTAGTATGCCAATCGCCTTGGCCTTCTTGCCAGCATTTCGTCCAGTCCGGGTCTTTTTCTCCTTTCGCTTTCCAGCATTCAACAGTTTGTTGACAAAGCGCTCCACTATTGGCACATTACTCTTGTGAAACCTCTTGTGTGAATGTCTTCCTGCAGTGTGTGGAATCAACACTGGTTTCAGTGAAATATATCGTGCAAGGCCAACATCATTGACAACCACTTCTGTTGAGTCCCACTTCCCGAACAATAGCAGGTCAGGAGGGGTATGCGGTTTCTCAGGCACTTCACCAGTTTCTTCAGCATTTGGCGGGGTTTCTTCAGCCATGTCTATCACCTGATTGGTTTCTCCTTTTTTCCGTAGATCAATGACTCTAGCGACACTCCATTGACCTTCACCACTTTCCATCTCACTCCCGGAAGGTCTCCCATCGCTCCGCCCATCGCTCCGCCTATCCCTTCCACCAGCACCGTATCGTGCTCGTCTATATACGTCAACCCTCCGTCTCCAGGTATGAACGCTGTGATCTGTTTGCCGTTCTTTGATAACTGCACCCTCACACATTTTCGGATAGCACTGTTGGGCTGCTTAGATTCAATACCTACACGCTCTAAGACAATGCCTCTGGCCTGTGGGGCGCCCTCTAGTGGATCGGTCTTCCGCTTAAGTTTGAGGATTCTTCTTTTGTAGGAGGGTTTTTTCCAACGGAACTTTTTCCTTTTCATTCTGAGGGGTCTGGCTGCAAACTCGCCAAGTGGGCTTTTTCCTCTAGACAATGTTCATACCTCGGAAATTAGTAGATGTCCCGACAGAGTGGGAGTGCTCTGTGGGGGGTCATTGCATTCGGCTTTTGAAGACTTTTAAGCCTTATGAAAAGACATGCATCGTTATTGAAAAACATAAGTTAGTCTGTCGAAATGTGTTATCTATGCAATAGTCACATTAGAGATATCAAAGTGGCGTCTGCAGAGAATGCGAGCCCTAGCAACATTTCTACCCTCACGACCAATTGCAATACCGCGATCATCACTAATTACTGAAACAGAGAGGACGCGAGACCCATCACGTTGAGTGATTATTCTGACCTTTTCAACACGAGCGGGTGCAAGTGCATTCTTTACAAACTCCTCGACTGTGTCTGCCATCTCGACAATATCAATTGAACACCCGAGTTCTTCAGATGCACGTTTCACAGCAGCTCCGCCCTTACCAATGGCCTTTCCAAGATGTTTGGGTCTCACAACGAAGATGATACGATTTCCTTCCTGATCGCGTATCACATCGATTGCAGAAACACCAGTGATACGTTCGAACGTAGCAATAAGGGCCATGTCCTCCATAGAGAGTTTCACGCGGGTCAAAGGGCCACCCTCAGAACATCTTTAGTATCTTGGAGTCGCCAGGCTCGATTATAGCAATGGCAGAGACCATGAACGGTTTTCCCACAACTTCGCCTAGGTCCCAAGAGGTTCCTTCAAAGGTAACAACTTTGACCTGCACAAGTTCTGCATATCTCATTATGTCCTCCAAGGCGTCTTGTGGGCAGTTAGCAGCAACAACAACTAGCTTTGCCTCTCCGTTCTTGATTGTGTCAATTGAGGACTTTGCACCTATGGCACACTTTCCAGTTGCCACGGCACTTGCAATGGGTTGATTTATGCTCAATTTAGATGGTCTCTCCATTTATCTTGTTTTTTCATTTATAAGGTAATGAGTCGCTTGTTTCTGAAACATTTCTGTTTTAATGTTTGCGCCAACGCAGTTCATTTTTAGACTGGGGGCAAAGTGGATTTCTCTCACTGCTTGGTCACAGCCTGTGGGTTCATAAGGAGATCGATGCTTCCAGTGCCAAGCGGAATCAATTGGCCAAGAATGACATTCTCTGTGATTCCACGAAGTGGGTCGCGGGTCCCTGCAATTCCAGCTCCGAGAAGATGTTTTATAGTCACCTCAAAAGCTGCACGCGCCAGTGCACTGTTCTTTGAACCTGATATCCCATGGCGACCAATCTGTCTGATTGCCCCATCAGCAGTCATCATGTCTGCTACAAGAATGATATGTCTGACATCAACATCCATACCCTGCTCATTTAGTACTGACATAGCCTCGTTGATTATGGCATTCCGGGTCGCTTCAATACCTAGTATCTCATATATTTCCATGAGATTATTTGTGAATATCTTGTGCGGGTTGACACCTTCCACCTCAAGGGCGTCTTGGAGGTTTGAACCCTCAGTGTAGAGGACATAACCATCTGACTCCTTGCGAATGACCACATGGTTGACGTCATCAATACCTTTCACACGAATTTCACGTATCTTCTCGTTGAGTCGCTGTAGATCGGTCAGGTCTTCGGACATGGAGTATATCGATACCAGATACTCATCAGCCTCGACTTCGCCCTTGCCCTTGATTTTTTCCTGGATCGCAGATGCAACATCCTCGGTTGTGACCCCCTTGTCTTCCATGAGATCCTTATCAAGTCTGATGTCAATAGCCTGTCTGATGAGATCTATTGAGAAGTTGCTTGCCACACTCTCAACTAGAACCATCTCGATGTTTCGCGCAATTCGCCTTGCCTCGGTCCTGTCTTGGGCGTATTCATCAGCCAAATGAATTGTCATTGTTGGGGTGCTCGGATTGTTCCGTGCATCCACAATTTCAATTAGTCGGGGGAGACCTTGGGTCACACTCAGTTCTGCTACTCCGGCATAGTGGAATGTGCGTAGTGTCATCTGGGTACCTGGTTCGCCTATGCTCTGTGCGGCAACGGTACCAACCGCCTCACCAGGTTCAACAAGGGAATGTTCATAGGACTCGATGATAATATTGCAAATCTCATCGAACTCCTTCTTTGAGATCTCGAGGTCTTTGACTTTGGACTCCAGTTCTTCAATGACTTTTGGAGGGAGTCTGCGTTCCTCACGAATCTTGGCAATGCGTTTTTCCATGTATTTCGCTAACGCATCACGGGATGTAGACTTGGACATTTTTTTACCTCCACTACTCCTTTCTCTTTCCGAGAACCTTCTCGATGGCAATGTCAATATTCACAGAGCGCCCATGATCGGACTTGCTGGGGTCGACCCCATCATCACCAAATCTGAACTGAACAATCCTACCAGGGGCAGTTCGGACTGTGCCATCACTTTCGACCTTAAGGTCTTGGAGTGCAGTCATTAGGCGTCTCTGCATATAACCTGATGTCGAGGTTCGCACTGCAGTGTCCACAAGACCTTCACGGCCTCCTGCTGCGTGGAACCAGTATTCAATGGGGTCAAGACCACTCTTGTAGCTTGAAGTGACAAAACCACGGGCCCTGGCACCAAGATCGCCCCGCTCAAAGTGGGGGAGTGTTCTGCCCTGATAGCCTCGGCTGATTCTGCCACCTCGGACTGACTGTTGGCCAACCACTGCGGCCATCTGAGAGAGGTTCAGTCGTGACCCTCGAGCACCCGTCTGGGCCATTATCACTGCTGCATTCTCAAGACCCAGATGCTCTCCTGCAACTGCACCTGCGGAATCTCGGGCCTCTGCCAGTGTAGCCTGAATTCTCTGCTCTAAAGTTTCAAGAAGGGTCTGGCCGGGGTTTGCATCGAGCTCCCCACGGCGGTAGGTTTCTATCAACTGCTCTACCTTTTCATTGGCCTTCTCGAGGATTATCTTGATTCGTTGCTCGACCTCACGAGGCAGAGACACGTCATCAAGGCCCATTGTGAATCCCCTGTCTGTGATTAGGCGGACTAGAAGACGACCAACTGAGTCGAGGAACTTCCTGGCAGTTGTTGGACCCTTCTCCTTGATTATCCGGTGGAACAGTGAGTCTGCCTCGCCAGCACCAAAGGCGCGTTCATCAACAACTCCAAAGATCAGTTCTCCATCCCGGATTACTACATAGGAGTCGTACTCACAATCTTCTTTTGTGCAGACTTTACATTTCCTGCAAATGTTTGCTTTGAATGACAATGAAATACCCCCGGGAATGAACACACTGAAGATCTGTTTCCCAGTCCATAGCTTCACTGGGTTCAGTATCGCTGGTGGAGGGAGTTCTCCAGAGTATCCTGCGGTTGCAAGTAGCTGGTTCACACGGGTTTCGGTGAACAAACTTGACTTTCTTGTGAGTAGAAAAGCGGCTGAGATGTAGTCTTGCAGGGCCCCAATGATAGGGCCTCCGAATCGCGGGGACAAAATCTGCTCCTGAACCCTCATGAGAACTCTTGCCTCTGCACGCGCCTCCTCTGACTGTGGGACATGTAGGTTCATCTCATCACCATCAAAGTCTGCGTTGTATGGTGGGCAGACAAAGAGTGAGAGCCTGAATGTCCTGTAGGGCATCACTCGGACTTCGTGGGCCATAATTGACATCCTGTGCAGTGATGGCTGCCTGTTGAACAGTACAATATCACCTGTGTCAAGATGGCGCTCGACGATAAATCCGGGTTCTATCGTGTCTGCGATGATGGTCCGATCCTTGACAAATCTCAGGTCCACCCTTCGACCATCAGTGCGTATCAGATAGTTTGCTCCAGGATGCTGGTCGGGACCTCGGATCACTAACTGCTTCATCTCTTCAATGTTCCAAGTCGTCACTCGCTGGGGAATAGTCAGGATTTTCGCTATCTGTTCAGGTACACCAACCTCGTTCATGCTCAGATTCGGGTCGGGTGAAATCACAGTTCTTGCAGAAAAGTCTACTCGCTTCCCTGACAGGTTTGATCTGAATCGACCCTCCTTCCCCTTCAATCGCTGTGCCAGTGTCCGTAATGCGCGCCCTGACCTGTGCCTTGCTGGTGGAATGCCTGATACTGCATTGTCAAAATACGTCGTGACGTGGTACTGCAGCAGCTCCCACAAATCTTCTACTATCAGCTGTGGTGCTCCCGCATCAAGATTTTCCCTTAGTCGCTGATTAATCCTAATAATATCTATGAGTTTGTGTGAAAGATCGTCTTCAGAGCGGACTCCTGACTCCAATGTGATGGATGGACGAACTGTGACTGGAGGGACTGCGAGAACTGTGAGTATGGACCATTCTAGTCTTGCAGCATTGGGATTGATGCCTAGCAGGCGATAATCGTCATCGGAGATGTTCTCAAGTCGTGCTCGGATATCGATGGGGGTTAGACGAACCGAACCAGCCTCGCCAATCTCATAGATTGAAGTTGGTTTTTCTAGCTTGAGCTTGAGTTGCTCTTCGCCACAATGAGGACAGACTTTGACCTTGGCGCATCGCTTGAGAATGTCTTTAGATAGATTGGCGGTCTTCTGTCCAATTTCAGGGTACTGTTTAAACAAGCGAGTATAGTAATCAATCTCCTCCTCGGTCAGCAGGATGCGACTGCATTCCCTGCAGGTGGCTCTCAGAACTTTGTGAATGACTTTGGCATAGCCCGCGTGCATTACCGGACGAGCGAGTTCGATATGACCAAAGTGGCCAGGACAGTTTCCAACACGGTTGCCACATGTCTTACAGCGCTGTCCGGGGTCAATTACTCCCAGACGGGTGTCCATGATTCCAGACTCGATGGGGTAGCCATCCTCGTCAAATGTATCAGCAACCACTATCTGGGCCACGGACATCTTGCGTATGTCATCAGGACTGAGAAGGCCGAACTCGATCGCATCTATTTTCTTGGTTGTTTGTGTTGGTAGCACTAGATCATCTCCTTTAGTCTAAGTCTGCAGGCGAGGCCAAGAGACATCATCTCTTGGATGAGGAGCTTGAAGGCATAAGACACGATGACGCTGCTAATCTTTGTGCCTGTGCCACAGATGGGGCAATAGTACTGATCCTTGTTGCGGTCATATACTCCGATAAGGCCGCACTCCTCACAGACCAGCATGTTACTCTTGTCGGACTCATCAAGCAGTCGTCCCTTGAGAAGGATTGCTGCACCATGGCCGATGAGTACATCACGTTCCATTTCACCGAACCTGAGACCGCCCTCTCGGGCACGACCCTCAGTTGGCTGACGGGTCAGAATCTGTACGGGTCCGCGGGCTCGGGCGTGGATCTTGTCAGCAACCATATGATGGAGTTTTTGGTAGTAGCAGACGCCAATGAATACATTGGCCTGCAAGCGTTCACCTGTGATACCCGAATACATGGTTTCGCGGCCATTCCACTGAAAGCCATGCTTGTGGAGTATCTTGAACAGTTCCTCCTCACTGACACCACTGAAGGCAGTGGCATCTTGTTGATGTCCATCCAAAGCTGCTGCTTTCCCAGCAATCATCTCCATGATTTGACCGATTGTCATTCTGCTTGGGATTGCGTGTGGGTTGATAATCAGGTCTGGGACAACACCGTCCTCTGTGAATGGAACATCCTCTTGAGGAACAATATAGCCAAGGACACCCTTCTGCCCGTGTCGAGAGGCGTACTTGTCACCAAGTTCGGGAATTCTGAGGTCTCTGACCTTTACTTTTACCAGACGATTACCATCAATTGTTTCGGTGAGAATAACGCTGTCGACGACACCAGACTCTCCATGCCTCACTGCCACAGAGGTTTCACGACGGTTAGGAGATGTGATATCGAACTCTGAATATTCCTCAAGGAATCTGGGTGGTGAGGTGCGACCAATCAAGACATCACCGCCCTGTACCTCCACCTCGGTTTCAATGATTCCATCTTCTCCAAGATTTCGGTATGCCTCAGACGCCCTGTATCCTCTGATACTCCGGTTGGGAATCTCAAACTTATCCTCCTGTCCGCCAGGATATTTTCGCTCTTCACTCTCATATACACGACAGAAGGTGCTCCTGCCAAGACCGCGTTCAATAGAGGCCTTGTTCATGATGAGTGCATCTTCAATGTTATAGCCCTCGAAGGACAGTATTGCAACAACAAAGTTCTGTCCCGCGGGACGTTCCTCGTATCCTATTGAGTCCATTGCTCTGGTTTTGACTAGCGGGACCTGCGGATAATGGAAGAAGTGGGCTCTTGTGTCTGCACGATATTTGAAGTTTGATGCTGGCACACCAACTGATTGTTTGACCATGGCGGCCATGTACACATTTCGGGGGGATTGGTTTCGTTCGGGGAAGGGGATGAGTGCTGCAGAAATCCCAAGGATTGTAGAGGGTTCAATCTCAAGGTGTGTTGTTTTCTTATTGATATCAGAGGGATACATTGCAATCAGGGTGTTCTCTTCCTCTTCAGCATCAAGGAATTCGACGATGCCATTTCGCAAAAGATCAACAAATCCCCATTCACCGCTCTCAATCATCTTAAGGTGCTCGTCGGTCAGACGGCTCTTTCCATTCTCAACAATTATGAGTGGTCGTCGGACACGTCCAGCATCGCAGTTTACCTGCACCTCGTTTGTATCCTCATAGTATGCGATATTGACCTCGTTGTCAATCTCTCCAGCACGACGCTTCTGTCGAATCACCTTCACAAGAACCTGCGGTGCAGGATGAATTCCAACAAGTCTGCCGTTGAGAAACACATCAGCCCATTTAGTATGACGCTTGCCCTTGAGGTTTTCAATAGGTTCGACTTCAGCCCTTAGTAGTGCGCGTTCGACGGCCTCCTCATCAGTACCCACCGAGATGTAGGCCATCATTGCTATGTTCTTGACAAGACCACAGTTTGGACCTTCAGGGGTTTCATTTGGACATATTTTGCCCCAGTGAGTTGAATGAAGGTCTCGTGCTTCAAAGTGGGGTTGTGATCGTGATAAGGGTGAAACAACTCTCCTGAGGTGTGAGAGTGATGATATGTAATTTGTCCTATCAAGTAACTGTGACACTCCAGCCTTCCCACCCACCCAGTTTCCAGTGGCTAATGCATGCTTCAGCCTCTGAGTGATGACATCTGCTCGGACTGCTGTCTTGATATTTGGTTTTCTCCCACGTACGGCTGTACGTTCCAACTGATATTTGATGTCGCGAGTGAGTGAATACAATGCGACTCTGAACAGGGACATCAACAGGTCTCCAGAGAGCTTCAGTCGTTTGTTTGCATAATGGTCCTTGTCATCCGGTTGGCGTTTGCCCAAGACGAGTTCCAGCAGGCGCTCCACCATCTGACCAAGATAGTAAGCCTTCTGAAGCCTATGCTCTGGTTCGGTGCCTATGTGTGGGAATAGATAGCGATCAAGCACTTTTTCTGCTCGTGCAAGTCTGTACTCTTTTGTCTGGCCAACTGCGACTCGTTTTCCAATAAAGTCAAGGGCATTGATTCGAGTGGAGCCCTCTTCGGCATCACGAGATGCATTGATGGGTGCAGACTGCTCAATTGTCACAATGAGTTCGTTTCGAATCTCTTCATCATCAGATATTACCTCGACGATCTCTCTGTCAGACTCAAGGCCTAATGCCTTCATCAGGATTGCAAGGGGTATTTTTCCAGGAACGGATGGAAATGAAACACGCAATTCCCCAGTACGTTTTCTCTCAATGGTTACTGGTGCTCTGAACCCCCTTGATGTTGAAAACACCTTGGCGATATGGGTATAGCTTGAGCTCTTGCTGGCCTCTTCAATGAGAATCCTGTTTGGCGCCAAATCTTCTTGGGTCACTAATACGCGCTCAGACCCGTTGATGATGAAATAGCCGCCAGGGTCTTTGGGATCCTCGCCATGTGCAATGAGTTCCTCATCGGACATGCCATGTAGAAGACACTTCTCACTCCGAAGCATGATTGGAAGGTCGCCAATATAGATCTCGAGGGTTTCCAGATGAGTGGTTGTCCCACCATCCTTTTTCACGGGTGTGCATTCCAGATAGAGCTTACTTGCATAAGTGAGGTTTCGAATTCTGGCCTCATTGGGATATAGGGGATGCTCACTGCCATCCGCTTCACGTACGGTTGGGGGCATGACATGAATACGCCCCAGTTGTACTGTATATCCCTCCACCTTTGGCTTGATCTCTCCAACACTATCGACTACTTGTTGAAGCTCCTCTCGAATAAATCGGTTGAAGGAGTCTAAGTGCTGACCTACAAGCCCATAGTGACTAAAGAATGCCTCTATTACAGGCCAATACTTACCCCTTTCTTTCTTGTCTGACATGACTTTGCCACCTAATGAGTGGGACGGGGTCCTCCACTGCCGACACACGCTTCCCAACGCATGACCTCAGAAAACTGAGTTCATATTGCCGCAGTGGGTCGCCCCGCTTTTTCTGCCTTAGTCGTATTGCCCCCTCATCCAAGTCCGCACAAGTTGTGGCGGGCTCGGCGGGATTTGAACTCGCGTCCTGCCCCCAAATGGAGAAGGATCCCGCGACCCTCAGGTTTCTTTGCTGATAGTCCATCAGCTTAAAAGCCTGCTGCGCTTCCAGCTGCGCCACGAGCCCTATGCGAGTTGGTGCCACATGCAACATGCCGTCTCTAGTGATATTTATGACTACTGCTCTAACGTTATGTATCATATGGCCATGCATGGACGGGAAGCAATTCAACTTGAGCAAAGCTCTCAATTTTCAAAAACATAAAAGGATTGCGATAAAACACCAAATTGGAGTATCAGCTAATCTTTCAACCGACTTATTCGGTCCATTGTATAATATCACATCTTCACAAAAAAATGTATTGCAGGGCAACAATCTCAAGCATTTCAATCGTGAGCCTTATCGGGTTTTACTGATCTGTCTTTTGAATCACCTTTCACAACGACAAGTTTAATAGAAAATCAATTGTCCTCACCGCCATCTACTCAATCAGGTGCCCCTGTAGTGTAGTCCGGCCAACCAAACAGACCCCCTGTGTGGTCCGGTGTAGCATTCAAGACTGTCACGCATTGCAGGCGACAGTTGCTATGGACGAATCTTGAGACCCGGGTTCAAATCCCGGCGGGGGCGCCACTAATTTTGGGGGAGAAGGGAAACCGCTGATTTTTATAGGATGAATGTGAGTAGAGAGTGCTCACAGAAAAGAGCAAAGAGAAAGGACGAAAGGGATTCAAATGGGAAAGACCTTAGCATTTCTAGGAATAATCTTGATAATAGTAGGCCTGTTGCCGATACTGTCGACGTATCTGGCGGCATATGTTGATCTCAGTTCTGTGCTGGTGTATTTCGATCAGGGAATATTCTCAACAGAGCTGGGAGGGTACGTCTTCACGGAGGTCATGTTGGGCCTCATTGGATTTGGAGTCATTCTCTTCATAATTGGTCTGATAAAGGAGTAAGTGAACTGGGACTTTCGGTCAGGAGGTCTCATTGCTTCCAAATGTTGATATCTAGAATGGAGTCCATACTAGGAGTATGACCGAGTTCTTGGATGCGTGTTATCAGGCGATCAGGGTGCAGGGTGAGGCGATTCGTGAGACCCTCGAGTCCACAGAGTGCGTGATTGAGGGGCTCTCTCTGAGTGAGAGTGACATAATTCTGACTGGTTGCGGCGACTCCTATGCGGTAGCACACTACGGACAGTGGGTGTTTAGGAGGGCAGGATGTCAGGCGGTTGCCCTGTCCCCGACAGAGGTTCCGAGGGTGTATATCGACCCTGATACAGTGATCATAGGAATCACCGCGTCGGGCAGAAGTCTGGCAACCATAGCAGCCCTGAAGCATGCACGGAACAGAGGCGCACGTACTGTGGTCCTGACAGATGACAGGAGAGGGAGGGCCAGTGAGAATGCTGATGAAGTGTGGGTGACTCGGGCCCTAGTGGAGTCGTATAACATCAGTCCATCATCACCGACCACCAGTGCCATGGCGTATCTCTTCAAGATTGGGAACACGTGTTCCAATACTACTCTCGTGCCTGAGCAGGAGGACTTGAGCAGGCTGCGGGAGATTGGCGATGCCATGATCGACTGGGCAGAAGCAGAGGGAAAAAGGATTGCAGAGATGCTCATACGTGACAGGCCGCTGTACCTTGTGTCGGATGGGCCCAATTATGTGGCTGCACAGCTTGGTCAGATGAAGTTCAATGAGTATTCACTATTGCACAGTATGGTGGCGCTACGCGAGGAGTTCTGTCATCACTGGAACCTCAACCTAGATGAGGGGGATCAGGTGGTTCTTATCACCGATGATCCTGTCACAGATGATGATCTGAGATATCTCAGAGTACTGAAGGACACTCTGAAGATGAGTGTTTACCATTCACATGCAGATGAGAAACTTGGACTTGGGTCGGATCTTGGTCAGGCCATAGTCAACACAATAACCCTTCAGATGGCAGCTTACTACACGGTATTGAGGTACAGTCCTGAAAAGACCGGATGGCGGCAGCCCAATGCAAATGCTTTCAAGATTTATTGATTATATAAAGAGTGTCAGTGAGATGAGGTATTACTAATATGAAGAGTGTGCTCGCCTCTATCCGAGAGAGTAGTGATAGAGAGACCCTGAGGGAGAGTATTGACTACATCAATTCCCATGCAGAGGATTTTGAGGCATTGCTGACAGACATCTTTGGGGAGGGAGGAACAGAGGAGGACAAGAGTGTGGTGATGAACATTGTTGATATGTTGATGCCCCGACTGGCAGTGGCAGTGATAATGAGAGCATTGAGTGAGGAGGACTTAAAAATCAGGGTGATGGCGCTGAAGGCAGCCTACCGAGAACGGATAGATGACATGAATGATGTTGTCCTGAACATACTTCTGAACCCCAGTGATGACTTTGAAGTGAGAAAGTGGGCCCTCCATATTCTTGCAAGCACGGACCCTGCCTTGTATGGGAGGGCCATCCGCAGGATAGTCAGAGATCGCAATGAGTGTGTCGACCTTCGAAAAGAGGCCATCTTTGCACTGACCAACATCGCTGATGGCGAGAGCATTGGTGTACTATGTGCGATACTTGGAGACCCCAATGCCGACATTCGAGCCTCTGGAGCATGGGCATTAAGCAGGATCAGTTCGCCTGACTCGGTCATCTGTCTTCTGGCTGCTCTTGAGGATGAGTCCGATGAGGTGCGCGACTGGGCAATCAGGGCTCTCAGGGACATGGATGACTCAAGGGCCCTGCAGGGACTTGCAGACTCGTTAAGAAATGAGAAACCGAAGGGGCAGGTCCGACTGATACAGCTTCTTGCCGAGAAGAAGTCCGAGATTGTTCTCAGGGCAATAGCAGAACTCCTGCTCTCAGAGGACAGCGAGGTCAGACGTACCGCAGCATGGGCCATGGGGGTTTCACCATATCCTCCCGCCACCAGATACCTGCAAGATCTTCTGAGGGACACAGATGAGCAGATTCGCAATTATGCAAAGGCAGCGTTATTACGTCTGGGAGTGATTGATCCCACCGATTTTCCACCGATATTATGATTCACATCATTCCCTTATGGAAACCACCATCGATGAGAAGGAGTGCACCAT
The DNA here is from genome assembly GCA_024276825.1 of archaeon. GTDB lineage: Archaea > Asgardarchaeota > Thorarchaeia > Thorarchaeales > Thorarchaeaceae > JAJRWI01. The sequence continues at coordinate 1,487 of JAJRWI010000023.1, read as the reverse complement.
GGATGTAGCTGGCCCTAGGACTCAAGAGGAATGCACAGAATGGGCCGAACTCATCGGGGTGACCCATTCTCCTTAATGGAATTGCCGCCTCAATCTGCTCCTTCCGGGAGGGTGGCCCTTGTGCCATAAGGTCTTCAACACGTTGCGTGTAGATATAGCCTGGACAGACAGCATTGATGCGAATGCCGTGCGGGCCCAACTCGTTGGCCACTGTCCGCATCATTCCCACCACTGCAGCGCGAAGAGAATTGGAGAGCAATAGGTTGTCAATTGGTTGTTTCACCGAGATCGAGGTGTTGTAGAGTATAGATGGTGAGGCAGAGTGCTTCAACAGAGAGAGTACACCGTGTGTCAGTCGCACAGTACTCATGAGTGTCAGTTCAAAGGCGTTGTACCATGCATCTTCAGGCAGAGAGTCAAATGTGCCAAGTGGAGGACCTCCTGCATTTGCAAAGAGACCGTCAATTTGGTGCCTAGAGGATCGTATCTGATCGATAAGATGGATTATGTCTTCCTTCTTTGACACATCTGCGACAACATATTCTGCTCTTGCTCCAAGTTTTGAAACCGCCTTCTCAAGAGGCTCTTTGTTTCGACCGCAGAGGATGACATCAGCACCCTCATTAACAAGTGCTTGCGCAACACTGAGCCCAAGACCTCGGGAGGATGCGGTCACGAGGAATGTCTTATCAGCGAGTTGCATGTCCATTCTGTTTCATCACCGTTCATTCTGCGCCCCTTGTCACATCAGACTCTGTCCTTGCGCCCATCATCACCTCAAGGTGTACAAATGCAGAACTAAGGCGATGAAACTTGCCAGCCGCACGGAATCGTCCAATGCCAAGGGAGTTCAGCACATTCTCAACCTTATTCTCGGTCAGGCGCTTCTTACCTCTAGAACTGAAGGCAATCAGGATCCTCGGTTCTTCCTCATCTGGAATTGTGAATACTGAGTGGCAGTCGAAGCCACGTTCCTTCAGTCCCGTCCTGATCAATGACTCGATCTTTCTCATTGTTCATTTACACCAAGTCCAACATTGCAAAATCATAGAAAAGCGCCAGTATTACAAGCTGAAGCAATATTCTTTGAGAATTAGGTGGTCGGGACGGGGCGATTTGAACGCCCAACCGACGGATCTACAGTCCGTTGCTCTACCAGGTTAAGCTACGTCCCGTGTCGATGGGGTTGTTAAAACATTGTGAATAAAAGCATTACGAAGGAGGTGATGACAACCTAATCTTGTTCAGACTTGTCGCACAGTGGTGAACTCGTCTGAACAGGACTCATGCGTTCAGCCCTTCCCCTGCAGGTGTCACCACCCACCGATACATCGGTGTTCGCAGGGGCTTTTTCTGCATTATCACAGAACTGGCCTCCTTCCCCCTGTGAACTCTCAGGGACATCACTCCCTGACACAGTGGGGGTCTCCGCATTTCTTACCACGACGGGGTCGTCGTACTCACACAGAGTGGTCTGTATGGTCCTT
>JAJRWI010000022.1 GCA_024276825.1 archaeon | reverse complement strand
GATGTCAATGAACTTTCAATCCTCTTAGCTGAGGCTTTTGATCTTCAACCCTGTCATTTTCCTAAAAGTATTTAGTTTTTGCCACTATGGCGGGGTATGTTCAAAAATTTGGCGGAGTTCAACATTTGTGATGCGCAATTAATAATAGACCACGGTAGGACATCTGCGACTAGAGTGCTATTTTGCCAATTATAGTAATGAAATCGCATCATTTTTGCAATTAACGAGATGGGGAACTGCGAAAAACAATAAATTGAATCTAATAAACTGCTGTCTAAAAAATGCACATAAAGATACCCTATTTGGAGTATATTGGAGAATAAAATAGCATTATTTTAAAGAAGGGGGCTTATGATGTGACTAATGTTTTTCCATTAGTATGCAATAGGTCAAGAATACTATTGGGACTCGGAGGCACGAATCTTGGTGAGATAGAAGTGGGAAATTATGGATCGCATTTGGAATTAAATAGCACATAAAAATCAGAACAATATCATTAATGGTTGATTCAATCGATATGTTAATAGGAATATGTGTAAGAAAAAAGAGATGGATGCCCTCGTCATGTTGTCTGAGGGTAAGACCCTGATTGATTCAGGGTCTAGGCCGTATGAAACTCCTTGATCTGGAGCTTGGTTCAAAGGGCATCCCAACAATTATACTGAAACAAGCTTTTGGCTTGTTGGATATCATTCAGGAGTTCCAATTAGCACCATGGTGGAACAGGAGATGGGTCTCCTGGCGGATTATGCATCTTATCACCTCCGCCAGGACATCTGACGTGAAACTCCCTGACGTAATTGGGCGGAAAACATCAGAGATAATAGGTTCCAATAGTTATGAAACAATGATAATAGGTCGAAAAAACACCCTTAAAACTTGGAGAATTCCAATTTGTATCGCGTGGCAAAAAAGGCAGTAACGAGAATTGGCCAGCTGATAGAGCTATTGAAGGACATCTGGAATGAGAAGTCTAGTGAGCTGGATCAGATATCAGACGAAGCGGCCGAAATGCAAGAGTCATTATTTGCGGCACCTGGCACTATTGGATGGGACTTGGTATGCTTCAGAGTGGAACAGTTATTGAGAGATAGACTTGGGTTGAGTTGGGATGAGTTGAAGAATTGGGAGCAGTTGTGGGCGTCCACCACAAAGATAAGAGGTGATCTGACAAGCAGGATATATGACCCACCGGGGGCGTACTATCTATTTCTGCAAGCACCCGATAGATTCGAGCACCTCATAAGAATTTACAGAGAGTTGTTGAATCAATCCGAAACTGCAGTTGTTGAAGATTTTCTGAAAGCGTTTTTCAGAATACGAGCTGATCTCACCCCCAGACTCACAGCACGAGAACTCGATGTATTTCGATTAGCCCTTGAACAACAGACTCTCTCACCAACTAAGCTTGCAAGGCAACTGGGCATGACAAAAGGCTATGTTTCAAGAGTGATTAACAGTCTTAAGGAGAGAGTGATACTGTGGGAGAGAGTAAGATTCTCATTCAAAGCTTTGGGCCTGCAAGTTCTAATAGCGCTAGTGGAACTCACAAGTCTTGATGCAGAACTTCCTCCTGCATTCTCTGCAAACAATCCTTGGTTGTATAGTCTCTTTGAATCAAGAATGGGATCCCACTTTGCTATTGCCCATTTTGTGGTACCTGATTCATGGAGGTCGCAATCTGAGGCAAGGAATTGGGTCCGCAAATTGAGTGAGCTTGACGATGTGAGATTTGTCAATGTTTTCAACCGAATAGAACCCATGAATTGGATGCACTTCAATTACAACATGTTTAATGGTGTCACATGGGAGGTCCAAACAGGAATTTTCAGCCCAATGATGCGTTCAGGGTTTACTAGAGAAATAGATGATATGTCCCAACAATCATTGGAATCCGATTTGGAAAGAACTCTTCTTGATGAAACAGATATTCAGATCATAAGTCATTTGACAAGCAAAGGCCCGTTAACACTCCGTGAGCTTAGAAACATTCTCAAGAAAGACTACAATTTTGTGGTAGAAAGGCACAATAGACTTCGAGAACATAATGTGATTATTAATCGAGTGATCCCAACCCCCCTTTTTGCACCTGGAGTAATAGTAGTCATGACAAAAATCCCTCATAAATTGCATTTGCAATTATGTAATGCAGTGTCATGTTTACCAGAGGTGTATGCTGAACGAACAGTCGAGGGATATACATCATTAGTGCTCAGAGTTCCTGAAGAACATGTGAGAGACATAGTAGAGGATCTAAATGATTTCCTGCGAGGAAGAAAACGGTGGATAACATATTTGGGAGATATGCATTTTATCAAATGGAAACTTCCCGTTCACAGATGGCTAGATGGTTATAAGGACTGGTGGATTAGTGATGTCGACTTTGAGGTGGGAACATAATGCATCGGGTCCAAATCTCATCTTTTATGCCCCTTCCTGAAGTAGTTCTCTTTAATAGAGAGCTTCGACAAGACTTGTTATTCCTTGGCAATCGGGATGAATTATGGTCGAAGTTTAAGGAGTGCTTGGCAAGACGAATAAATCTCGAAACTAAAACTTTCATTAATGGTCATGGTCTGCTAAAATGGACTTTGAAGGGTCCGATGCTTGGGATGTCTGTGCATCAAGCTCGAATTTCAAATGATCATAGAATGAAACATCGAATGCCCGTTCCTTTGATTGCAAAGCATGCCTATCATGAGACTTTTGACTCTGCGGAATTTCATGTAGTTCAGGAGATACTCGTATATCCATCACTATATGCAGAGGTCAGAAGAAGAATTACAACCTCAACTCAAGCCAAGATTCCTGCTGAACTCGTCAAATCTCAGAGAGATCAATTATTCAATGGACTCAAGGAAACGAAACATATTATCTCTAAAGCTCTATTTGGGTGTAAAGATCAAATTAGGCCAAGCTTCTCCGATTGCTTTCAAATCGATTTAATCAAGTCCGGAAAACAAGACTCAAGCCATTCCAGTTTTTCTATTGTTTCCATTCAAAACAATAATCATGTGACGATAGAGGTTGGCTCACAGACTTCCAAATTATTGATGCAAAGATTATGTAATGCTGTGTTCTTTGCATTTGCTCAAAGGGTTGTAATTCCTGTGTTGTGGCACACGGTCCGTGATAGTGATATCTCACATAGAAGAGCCATTCGTGAGTTGATTGAATGCTTGTTCATCAGTCACTCATCACACCACTATGTATATTCCAAGAAATTAACCGCGCACATCCTGCCTTGGAGTTATCAAAGAAGGGCTTTTGAGAAGATTGCAGATACGATTGGTCTTGCCAAAATTGAGCTGGATTTGAAGAAAGAATTTACAGACTGGCTTCAACAATTTCAATCAAAAGATGTGATTTTTCTGGCAGGATGCACTGAGCCATTAAAGAGCAAATTGGTGCCAACAATAAATAGACTTTTCCAACTTCCCGGTATGCCCAAACTCGACTCGCCCATCTTGAATGTATTTGACTATCTTGTTCTTGCATTCTTACATGATCAACTCTTGATGGAAGAGGACCCGCAGCGCTTTAGAATTGCCGAAGACAGAATGGGCGTTAGGACTGCAAACCAGATTCATATTGGTGCACAAATACTTGAGGGGCGATTTCCAGACAGGTATACCCAACCTCATGAGAAGACCGACATATATCCAGTTCCTGGAAAATTACTTGACAGTCTAAAGCAACTTCAATTGATCACTACATTGGCCTCAAGAAAGACAAGTGCAAAAATGACCTTTCGGATAAATATCAATAATCACCAAGTCATTAAATATTGTATTCAAATTAAAAAGGAGTTTGATAATAAAGACATTAGGGAAATTGATGAATAAGTCTAAGGTTGACGTATTGGCCCCCTATTTGTAAACTTTGATATTGAGAATTAACCAATAAGTAAGGCTTATATATGAATGGCCAGATGAAACTCTCAAATGAAGATCACTGAGAAGGACCTTGTCAAAGCAGCAAGAACCAGAAACTGGCACAAACTGCTTGCGAAGAGTCATCCAAGTCAGACAATTTTGGCCCATTCGCAAGCAGTAATGGATATTGCATTGACTATCGCGGATACATTTGACCTTGATCGCACACAGAGAAAGGTCCTCATGCTAGCAGCATTTCTTCATGATCTGGGTAAGGAGTTTCCTGAGTTTCAGGAAGGCCTCCAAAAAGGCAAGACCCCACCCCATCTCCCTACACACGACCAAATTGGTGAATTCTTGAGCCTTTGCGAGATTTCAGATGATTCTTTGATAAACGATGTGTTTGCAGTAGTAATTGCCACGCATCGAGGGATTGGAGAAACAGTATCTTCATTGAGGGCTGAAAAACAGGTACGTAGGGGAGGGGAGACCTCCTCGTTGATATTTCTGGGAGACATCACTAAACTTGCAGACTGGATTGCTTCTGCCAATACACCCGAAGATGCGTATCGTGCAACAAAAGCAGAAGACTTCCAACCAATTCTTGAGCAGTTCAGTATATATTTTGAGTACTACTCTTTGCTAAAAATTCGTGGAGTCTTGACTTACATCCTGCATAAAGCATTGCAAGAAACATACAATGAAAATGGACTCAAGACGCTTGCTGTATTTCCTAATGGTTGTCTATTTCTTGGAAGAGAGCGACCTGACATCAACAGTCTGAAGGAGCAAGTAATAGAACGAATTGGAACTCTCCTAAAAAATGCTCTCTTAGAAAAGACATTTCTTGAGAGTTCTACTGCAATGCAGATAAATCGGGCCATGATTGCAAACGAGGGTCTGGTGGCACTCGACTCACTGCCTGTTTTCATAGAGTATGCTGAATCAAGAACAGCTTCTCTTCCACAAAAAACGGATGAACAAAAACGTGCCATATTTCTGAGATTCATTTCAACTCTTCAAGATGCGCTGCGTAGGAAGATCAATCTGCTTGATATTGACGAGTCTGAGAAGCAAAAGGCAACTGATGAGCTGTCAACTCTTGAGTTAAAGATTCTCGGACTGGATCTTGGCAAGATAGGGCTTCCAATGAGTTATGACTTTTGGAATGGAGAGATTGACAAGGTTTCCAAAGCACTCCAATTGGGAGGACACGCCTCACGAGACCTTCTGACAATGCCATTAGATTCTGTGCTCACATCAATAAAGAAGGGGTATCTTCAACTTGTCAAAGAGATGATGAGCTATTTTTCAAGTGATGAATTTGACCCGCTCAAATCAATTGAGATTGATGATTATCTAATACAATTAATCACCGATGTGGGACATCCAGTCTTAATCAATGCCAAGCTGTCAAATTCTGCGGGCCCTAGCCCAATTCACGCAGTGGCCGATCAATTTCATAAGACATATTTGAGTGCGAAGCAGAGTGCGATGGGTTCAATTGATGGCAACGTGAGGTGTCCCATATGTGGATCTGCCGCACTTGGAACAAAGGCAATTGCTGCGGGCGTGGGTTCTGGAACTAAGAAGTTCGTAAATGTCGGAATTGGGACTACGCGCCTTGATAATATCAACATCTGTAAATTATGTTTGCTTGAAGGAATTCTTAGAGGTGCCATTGGCTATGGATATGTTCTGGTACCTCAGGTGTCTATATCGGCGGAGAGAGCAGAGAGTCTAAGAAAAAAGGCGATATATCTCAGAAGGCTGGATCGAAGTCCTGAAAAGTCTGTAAAGATGTTCTTGAGTGGAGAGGTAGTAAACCACGCCGCTGAGATCAAGGAGCGATTGGAAAAGTTATGTGTAGCCGATCGCGAACCTTTCAAAATTTCAGACAACATCATGGGCAATTATGTGATTATGAGTACAAGCCCTGACAGAACCGGTCTTGCTAATTCTGAAGGCCTAGCAATGATTCTATTGCAAGCACTGACATTGAGTCTGATTCTCGAAGTGAGGGTAAAGATCATTGAAGGGTTGGACATGGTGGATGTCAATGAATTAGATGGTGCAGTGATCTTTCCTGGAAATGGAAGTCTTCTCAGGACTTTAGGACTTAGAAAAGGGGTTGTTGATTTTAACGATGCAGCACGAATCGGACTGAAAATTGCACTCGCAATGCGTGCCCGATTGTTTGCCGATCTCTCAAAACGCAATGGTATTCAGCAAGCATTGACGACTCACCCAGGACAGTTAGCCCAAAGAATACTTCTCAAACGTGAATATCCCCGCTTAAGTGAGCAGGAATTAATGGTTCTAACAGGATTAAAGGAAGTGGATATGATGGGAACATTAGTGGATGAAATAGTGGATATCCTAGAGCAATATTATCGACCTGAGAAGTATGGATCATCCATGCATTCCATACTAGGACCGATAAATGCTCTATATGTAGAATTTAGAAAAACTCCAACTCTCGATTCTGAGAGGATAGAGTCTATTGCTGGACGAGTTCATCGACAGCTACAACAATTGAACAAAGGAGATTATCTGTATTCTGAAGCGGCAGAACCAATTCTCAAGGTCTGTAAAGATTTGGCTGAAAGACTTGAGAAAGAGAGTGCAAGGAGTCGTAAAAAGATCCTTGATGACTTACGCTACGCAGTATATCTAAAGAGGTTAATCTCAATCAATGAGAAATTTCAATCAAAAAAAGGAGGTAAATAGGTGATGAAAATAGAACTACTTGATCAGGAGAGTGAGTGGTTTATCGACAAACCAACACCACTTGCACCAGCAAAATATGTGAGCATTGCCATCTTGAGACGCACACTCGATTATGCGGCATTCAGGACGGAGGCTGACAAGTATACAAACAGTGTTGCTACACCTGCCTCAAAGAAAGCCAATAAGATAATCGATCGTGCTTTGATTCTTGCCTCAAAACAAAAGGCTGTTGAGCGACGTCATGAATCACAGATCATTCGTGACATCATGCCTGAAGCAGATGAATGCTATTTGAAGGATGAATTATGCTTGAAATGTCCAGTGTGTGCATTAAATGGCGGGATTAAAGCAGAAAAGGGTGCTGGAGAGATCTCAATAAAGAGTCGGCTTCTATATCAGACCGCATTCTCGATATTGCCATTTGAAGATGTTGTAGAGAGCATCACATTCAATGCAGTCAATGAAAAGACCACAAAAACAGGGCAGGCATTAGGTGAGCGAGAGCTGGTCAAGCCAGACACCCATTTCATCTCAGTAGTGACCCTATTGGCACCAACATTGGATGAGCTAAAGTTCTATCTGTATTCTATGCTCAATACGACTAGATACGGTGCAGAAACACGTGGGATGGGGGTCATAGAGAACAAGATTCTCAGCCTTGTGTTCTCTGACTCAGAGCAATTCTCAGCTCTCAGGCTAACTATGGACATCTATGAAGAACTAGTTGAAGAAAAAGAGAATCCAATTCTTACTTACGACAATATCCTCGAGGCAACTCATAATGGAATACTCGCAATGATTAGGGATGGGAACAACAAAGTCCTTTCCAAGGATGAAGTCATTGCTCTTGAGCAGCAGTTGCGAAAGGCGAAGCCAACCAAGAAGTGGATTGAGAAAATGTACACTGATGCAGCATCATTCAGGGAAAAAATCCTCAATGGCAAATGACCAGAAAGACCAGGTGATAGGCTTGATCAAGGCAGTGTACAGATGTGAACTCATACCCGAGGACTTCCTATTCTTCGTGTCGTATGAGTTCAACACATTCACACAAATGCAGCCAGTGATTCATAATTATGCCCTGACCTATGCCTTGGCAAAGCAGTTTAACACAGGCTTCCTAGGAACCAGTCCAAGATATGAGGAACTTTACAAGTTTGAGAACTATGCCACACCAGCAAGACCACTGACAGACCCGAAATTCGTGACGCATACGTATAACTCGGTCTGTTCCAGAACTAATTTGACACAATCCAGTTTTAATATCCCCTCATTGGGACGTAATCGTAAGGTGACACCCTATTCTACTAAGTTTGAGTTCTTGGTCTTTTCCACTGGCGAGAGAATGCCCCCATATATTCGAATTGGTAAAAAGTCATGCATAGCCCAAGTAAAAGCGACCAGACTGAAGCTGGTGGGGAAAATTGATGACCCAGAAGACTTGATTGATGTGAACTTCTTTTTCAATGTGTTAGATCTATCCCCCAGTGACATCATTGAGTCTGCAGATATTGTATTGATGTTTCCATCGCCCATTGCAAGAAGGATGACAGTGAAAGCACCATACTATGTTTTAGAAGATGATGGAACTGAACTCTTTGTTCCAATGCCCAAGCATCTGCGAGGGAACCTGAATGAGTGATGATGACCAGGTCAATTATAACATCCCGCCTGTTAGACTCGGACAATCAGGACACATAATTGGAAATCTTGATCTCTACCAATACCAAGCACAAGCTTTGGACGAGATTAAGAAGAGTGAGTCCTGTCTTTTAGAAGTGTACGCTGGAACAGGCATGGGAAAGACCGCGGTAGCCACTCTTGCTGCATTAGACGGGGCAGCAAGAACCGCACTGTTTGTTTATCCGACCAACGAATTGATTGAGAATCAAGTCAGGAGCATCAAAAAGATATGTAAAGTGGCAGGATTAGAAGAGCCTGAAGTTGTTACAGTACACGCTGCAGATCTTCTTAGGCTGATTAAAGAGAAAGAGCTGAGTTCAAAATCATCGGCTCTGAGGAGGGCGTTATATCCACGAGTAGATGGGCGAACGAAGTTTGTTCTTACAAATCCTGACACACTCCACCTAATGATACGAATGCGATACGGGGGTAAGAGGAGGTATGGGAAACGGGCAGCAGAGATTCTTGCGGCGCTGAGTAATTACAGGACTCTGGTTATTGACGAGTTTCACTCATATGAGAAACGCGAGCTATCTTCATTATATTTCGATATTGCCCTTGCCAGATACATTAACCTGTTCGACCAAATCCTGTTAATGACAGCAACGCCACATAAGGGAATTCAGGAGTATCTCAAGAGAATTGTCCATGCTAGTGACATGAAACGGCCAAATCCAATTCAATGCATGTCTGAAGATCAAGGAATGACTGTAGTTCATAATGTCAAGATAGAGATTCGTCCACAAGATGATGCAGATCTACTTCAAATGAAAGACCACCTCGTATCTCTGAGGGAGGAGCTAGGGGAGCTACGTGCAAACAATCCTAATGACGACTATATTCCAGCCTGTGTTATCCTCAATTCTGTTATTAGTGCAAGAGCATTGACCGAGATGCTCATGGGTGATTTTGACGAATCTGAGATCAAAGAGAGTCATGGCCTCATTCCACAACCCTTGCGTCGTAATCGGTCGGGTGCATTAGTTCTCGTTGGTACAAGTTCTATAGAAGTTGGCATTGATTTTGACACAAGCCATCTATTGTTTGAGGCATGGAATGCATCCTCAGCTCTACAACGTCTAGGTAGAGTTGGGCGTCATAGAGAGGGACAAGCGATACTGTTTGCACCGGTCTATGTCTTCAATTATTTCAAGAAGTATGTTGATTCCATAAATTCAAGGGACGAGTTCAATGGGCTAATTAGGACAGCTTATGGAGAGCAGGACCCAGGGTTATGGTATTTAGACTCATCCATCGCAAAGTTAGAAACTCAATTAATGATCAATGAGTTGATTAGACTAATCGAAGCAACACCAGCAGCAAGCTCACATGCGAGTGCTGAATCAATAAACAAATATTTTGCAAAAGTTTTTGGTGATGCAAATGATCTGAGTGATATTGATGAATGGAAAGAACTCATTCGAAAGGCTGCTGGACAATTCATAACTCTTAGAAATTCAGAACCACAAGCACTTGTACTCGATTATTCTGCCAAACGGAAGGGCTTTTTCCCTGCCTACTTTGCACCGATTACAAGAATACTTCGTCGAGCTGCCAAATTCAAGATTCGTGGAACTGATCCAAAAGATGCACTTCGCCCATTTTATGCGCTTCAAAAGAATATTACCGATACTACTGCGAAAGATACAATGAACTCATTGATTGATGAGTACCGAATACACTACTCCGCTGGAAGAAAGGTCTGTGTAATGGATGTATACCAATACATGAATACTAAATCGCGTTATGTTAAAATGAGTTGTTCGTTTGATCTTCCCAAAGAGCGACAGTTCAGGCCCCTCGTTGGAATTAATGAGGACGAATTTCTTGGTGCACCAATAGGTCTTGCACTCAATGAAGAAGGAGTAGATGAACTGAACAGTCTTTTCATTGATAGAATGTATGTGATTGTTGATTACGACACTCATAGAAGTCTTGGGTGGGGTCTTGAGAGTTATCCAGTAGCAGAGAGCACTAATGGGGCCAGGGTATACTTCGATGGAAGTGGTTTGGTTGCATTAGCCCGATATATCAGTATGAATAAGGAGTGATGAAAATGGTACCAAGATTTGTGAGTGAGAACATACCAAGTATTGCCCCCAAGGATTTATTGATGATTGAAGTCGATGCTGTTGCAGAGGAGAGCGGGAGAGTCAATTACTTCACTGGACATCTGATTCGTGGAGCTCTTCTTCACATGATTTCAAAGAATGATCCTGAACTGGTTTCAGTATTGCATGATGGAAAGAAAAGTAGACCCTATTCAGTAGCTCCAATAAGGCTACCCTTCAGGTCCGATCAACGTGAATTATTATGGGAGATACGTCCAGGGTTCATTATGACTTTTAGACTATGTAGTCTGTCACTTGATGTTAATAGAAGGATAATGGAAGGAATCTTCAATAACTGGTCAAGTTCACTCAGAATTGGAGAAGTCAATCTGAAGGTTGTGGGGATGCGTTTTGAAAGTATGAGCTTTGTTGATATTATTAGAAATAGCACTGGTGCAAGAATTCACGAGTTCAAGTTTCTCTCACCCACGAAATTTGAGATACGCTCTGAATCATTTCCAATGCTGTTTCCACTGCCCACATATTTGTATGGAGGCCTTGCGAGCTTGTGGAATAAATTTGCTCCAGATGAATTGCATATTGAGTTGGACAAGTTCATGGAGAACCTGAAATCAAATGTGTGCGTGACTCAGCATGCAATAAGAACAGCAGCTGCAAGGATCAAAGGGCATATTCCTATCTCCGGTTTTGTTGGTAGAACAAGATACAAGGTTGCCAAAGAGGCATCAAAAGACCTAGCCAACATTGTCAACCTGTTGACAAGATTTGCAAAGTTTTCGGGAGTGGGGGCAAAGCGATCTTTTGGATTCGGTGCGGTAAACACAAGGTCTTTTGAAAGATCATTATCTGCCTCTGAATGACTTGATTGAATTGGTATTTAAACACGGAAGCACCACATCCAATATTCACAGTCCACACATTTTGCCTCTGACTCGCATACTCTGGGAAGTTCCTCATAGAAGACAATATCACGCATTCTTGACAGAGTCTTTTCCAGCCACGCTCTTTCTTCTTCACCAATGTCTACTTTGAGTTGTTCTCGTGATGACGAATAAATCACAATGCCCTGCTTTACTCTAACATTCAGACAGGACTCAAGCAGGACACATTGAGCAATAACTTGGGCACGATGATGGGCAGAAACATCATTCTTAAAATGAGTGCCTGTTTTTAATTCGATAGGTGTTGCTGTTTCACCGTCATACTCGACTGCATCTAGTAGTCCACACAAGCCAATCTCTTCACACTTGAAAAAGAGGCCAAAGAATATGTCTGAACTCTCACCGCGCTGGATCTGACGCTTTCGCCATTGGTCATGTTTTTTGGATCCCTTTCTCATCTTGATTGATACCTGAGGAATATTTCGAAGAACGTAGCGAAAGTAGATTATCCTAGGGCAGTAAACAAACTGCCTGACGTCCTCAACACTGAACATTGGCAATGGCCCCTTACAGGACCTAACAGCTATTGACCTTGACATGGGAACATCACCTCTGCAGATTCTGTATTGCTAATTATTGATACTATCATCGTCTTTCCAACGCATCTGTCGCATTGCTGATAGAATCTAACATCCGCTTTCTTTTTTCCAATCAGATCTTTGATCTCGATCTCCAGCATCTTTAGAACATTCTGTGTTCTTGAACCAATGAACACACTAAACTGCACGCGCTCAAAACCATAATCTTGCAGCAGATTGCTCACCTTCGTCCGCAAGGCATCATCTTCTATATCATAAACAATAATTTGCTGCATCCTTCACCACCTGAAGACATATGGCTTATACTCCCTTTCCTTGCCTATCAAATATCGCACGAGATTTCGAGCTTGATATACCATCGCCTGAGTCAATGAGATCAATTTCTTCCCCTTATGTCGAATGTTGGAATTGAAGCCTTCAATCAGTTCTCCCAAGAACTTTCGACGAGCCTCATCTGTCATAATAATCCTCGTTCCATCCACTACAAAATCCTCTGGGGTAAATTGCTTCAACATCAACATTCGAATCACTAGTCTGTCAACAGCCACCTGCCTGAACTCTTCGACCATGTCCAGAACTAGAGATGGCTTTCCTGATCGGTCCGCATGAAGAAATCCTGCAAATGGTTCCAGTCCGCAAGCTGCAATTGCTGTAAACACTCGGCTGTAGAGCAGAGTATAACCGTAAGACAATAGCGAATTGACAGGATCTTTTGGAGGTCTTTTCTCACGACCATCAAAGTTGAACTTCTCAGGAATAATTTCCTTCAGTCCCGCAAAATAGACCTTTGCAGCTTGGGCCTCAAAGCCCATTATCTCAGCTCTGACACGGTCAAGTAATCCACTGCTAGGAGTCCATGCATTGAACTCGCTCTCAATCTGTCTGATGCTTTTCACATGAGATTCCAGTTGCTTTGAAACATCTGGACTGCTTTGCTGACGATTCTTGGCGAAATATTGAAGGAGTGCCCTCCGATTTCTCATCGAACCAGAAACAAATGCCCTTGCCAGATGGACTCCCCGGTGATCCAAATAGGCCGCTAGCTGTTCTCGTCTTGTGTGGACCGTGCCATGATTAAAGAACGGG
>JAJRWI010000021.1 GCA_024276825.1 archaeon | reverse complement strand
TTATTCAGAGATTAGAGGCCGGACGGCAGTCAATGGTTCCGATTGAATGGAAAGACATCATTAGTGGAACACAGGGCGTACGTCTGACGACTCCCAGAGTCTGGGGATATGCAAGCATAGGTACTTGGAAGTTCATTACTATAATGGGGATAAATGCAACAGAGTATGCCAATATAACAAATGTTGTTGGGACATTCATATCATATGGGCGGTTTCTTTCTAAAGAAGACAACCGCAAAATTGTAGTTGGGCAAGGAATCATTGATCTCATGAGGGCTGCTGGTTCACCAGTGACCATTGATGTTGGGAGTAATATTTCGTTGATTGCGTTCAATGGCTCTTTGGTTGAGTTCCAAATTGTTGGAATATTCCGAACCGAAGCCAAGATTTTCAATTATGATATGGTTGTGACAGATATTGATAGTGCCAGACTTCTGTTTGGCGTGGACAACCGCTCTTGCACGGACTATGCAGTATGGATAGATTATGGCGTATTCATCGATGATGTGGCATACCGCCTTGACAACAGATTTCCAGAGGCCAGAGTGTTGACAAGAAACGCCATCAGAAACACAACACTTAGGGCGTACAGTGATAGAGCTGGGGTCATAGCACTACTATGGTTGATTGTAATCTTATCAGTCATCATCCTTGCATTCGCCACATCAAGTGCAATCTCCGAAGAATCAAGGAGGGAAGTGGGTCTGCTCAAGGCGCTTGGATTTGATACCATTGATATTCTTGAGATCAGGGCTTTTGAGAGCATCACAATCAGTGTTTTGGGGGCCAGTATGGGTGTTTCTCTGGCAATCATATTTGATTATGTGTTGGGAGCTCCTGGTCTGGCGAGTTATCTTCTAGGCTGGAGTTTCTTATTGATCAATACTGACATGCCAATGGCCATTTCTGCAACCACTGTGTTTATGGTATATGCGATTGCAATAGTCCCAATTCTTGTAGCAACAGTCATCCCATCTTGGCGCAACGCCATCACTGAACCCGATGTGGTGTTAAGAGGTGTGTAAAATGGTGACAATCATCGAAACTCGTAATGTATGGAAGACTTATGGAATTGACACACCTCGTAGAGTTGACGCAGTTAGAGATGCATCCATCAAGATTGAGAGATCAAAGGTGACTGCAATAGGGGGACCAAGTGGTTCCGGAAAGACTACATTATTGAGCATTATAGGACTGCTCATTCGCCCCACTCAGGGTCAAGTGGTCATAGAGAGCATAGAGGTTTCAAGAGTGTCTGAGCTCTATCGCACACGACTGAGGAGAAACAAGATAGGCTTCATCTTTCAGTCACAGTATTTGATTCCCCAATTGACTTCAATTGAGAATGTCGCTCTTCCACTTCTTTGCACGAATACTTCACGGTCCAAGGCTGAGGAACAAGCTCGGAAGATATTACTTGAGATGGGAATGGAAGACAGAGCTGACTTCAGAGTTGCTGAATTGAGTGGGGGAGAACAACAACGGGTTTCTATAGCAAGAGCTTTGGTCAGGTCCCCAGAGATTCTGATTGCTGATGAGCCGAGCAGTTCAATTGATAAAACATTGACCCATGAATTGTTGGAAACAATCAGAAGTATGGTGAGCGAGAAGGGTCTGACCGTCATAGTTGCATCGCATGACCCGATCGTCTTAGACTGGGCGGACATTGTAATGACTATGAGCGATGGAGAAATTATTTCCGAATAATTGCGCCAGTAGCAAGCATAATAGGAATAATGCGGCTCTTTCTTGAGTGGATGTGATTACAATGAGAGTTGTTCACATAAGAACGGTGTTTGCTTCGTTCTTGATCATTGTTATTCTATGCATGCCAGTTCTCCCAATCCAGACCAGTAATGATTCAGCGACGAATGGAAAAAAGACATTTGCGGTCTCACAGCTCTCTGTGATTGAAAGGTTTTCTGATAATCTGTTGTTATCGACAAATGATGACAATTATCCAGAGCATGTTGAACCAACTCTGACGATATCAGATCAAGGAGTGCTATTTGTTGGCTGGAAGAACGCATATACTCCAGAGGGAGGAGGGGTCCGAGTCAGTTTCACACGTTCCGAAGATGGGGGCAACTCATGGACAGATCCTATTGACATGCCAATGATTGGAGGTCTGCAGACTAGGCAATCCGATCCATGGCTTATCTGGAGCAATGATGTTCTATACTATGCATATCTTGAATTTAACCTTGACAATCTCTCACAAATCACTATCGCACATAGTTATGACAACGGCTCGAGCTGGACTCCCGTTGTTGCATCGTATGGGGACTACTTTGCCGACAAGGAAACCATGACGATAACTGAGAATGGGACAATCTATGTTGCATATGATGATGTTGATACTTCATCATCAGAAGGGCCATCCACCGTCAGATTAACCGGTTCAACCGACGCGGGACCAACATTCAGAGAACTTTCGGTGATAGGGGAACCAGATCCAGGGAACTTGGGACCATATATCACATCAAATGATGATGACCTGTATGTCGCATACACCTACTTTATGGGGGTTGGTGGAAACATCATCTTCAAGAAGAGCGTGGATGGAGGGATCTCTTGGAGTGATGGGGTTTTTGTGAATGATGACGGAAACTTCTCACATTTCACCATCATCAATGATAAACCAAGCAAATTGACACTTCCAGTGATTCGTTTTGACAATGATGGAAGGATGTACATTCTATGGTCTGACACATTCGACAAAGACAATGGTTCATTTGATGTATACCTCCGATACTCGGACGACTTTGGTGCAACTTGGAGTGATAGGATACGGATCAATCCAGATATTGCAGGCGATCAATGGGAACCTGATATGGACATCGATTCAGAAGGCAGGTTACACATAGTCTATTACGATGAGAGAGGCAGAACTTACAAGACCTATTACAGAATGCTAGAGTTCACAGGCGATGGTCGTGATAATCTGGTGATGACTGATCCAATCCCCATAGCAACCGAGTATACATCTAGTGATTTCTCTAGACCGGGAGACTACTGCACAATACGAGTGGATCAATCAGGGATTCCTCATGTTGTATGGAGTGATGGAAGAAACGATGAGATGGACATCTATTATTCTCATGGGCAGCCCTTAATCACAACCACAACATCACCTGCCCAGCAACCAACGAACAACCTCATCGTTGTGAGTATTATCGTGATTGCCTTTATTGCAGTCATTGTGATAATATATCTCAAGAGAGTCAGATGATAGAGTTTGATTCATAATGCAATGATGAGGTGAGTCATCATACTGACAATACTGAACAACAGTGAAACCGATGACAGCTTGATTAGAAACATGTGTATGGACCGATTCATTGCTGTAGCAAGTTTATGTCTACCCCATACCTGCTCAAGTGTCAGTCGCCAGCCAGATGCGGCGACTCCAAGCCAAAAAAGCCCTGTAAAGAAGGCTGTGTCTGGGAACTCTTGAAACAAGCAATACGGGCAGTGATGTGTTGATAGTCCAAGAACAAGAGGGGCATATGTGTCGTGAAGAGTGACAAGATAGAGGACAGGCACTATAAGAGTTATGAAGGCAACTGAAACCTTGATTGCTAGATGTTTGGCTTCGAACCATTGCAATGTGGCAAGCGCAAGGGTCAAGACAATTGTTAATACTGCAATAATGAAACCAAACTGAGATCCCAACAGGCTTGAGGGCGAAAATGGGGGATTCACATCATAGACACTTGAACAACAGGGAACATCAATTGGTTTCAGTGTTGTGACTAGTAAGACATCCGCCGCACTATCAATCATCACTAGGGGGACCAAGACGGTTAGGAATGAGCGCGCAAGGGGCTTTAGTAGGGGAAGATCAGGGTGTCTTCTATTGGCCATCTCAATGGTCAACCATGAACCATATACGAATGGCAGAAACAGTTTCAACATCAGAGCAATTTCAGAATATGGAGTACCCGCATTGACAACACCATAGGCGCACATCGCACTGGGGCAATATGGGACTAGAGATTGGAGCATCCAGAAGAACAGGGGAACATTGAGAAGTCGTGCTACTAGAACAATGACTGCTATCATCCCAAGTAGATAATACAATTGCTCTGCCCTATGCTGATTTTCCATATCGCCATGAACAGATGAAGAGATCTCTGCAGAAACATAGCCTCCATACAAGGAGAGCAAAAGGGCAAGAACACCAATCAGTAAGACAACTATGGTCTGTACTATGAGTATCATTGATAGTCAGGTGTTGACTGGATGAGTATCAAATCAAAAGTGTTGCTGTCAGAGGGATGTACAGTCACGCCATTCAAGAGAAACCATTACTAACTCATTGGTCTTGATCATAGGAAACTACATATAATTTCATTCCAGTCCGACTCACTACTTTTGCCTTACTGCCTTTCACTATTATATCACCGGTCTTTGATCGTGCATCCCACAATTCAGAACCCACGCGAATCTTTCCAGAGACAGAAGTCACATCCTCAACGGCAAAACCCACAATTCCAATCATCTCATAGAGCTCGTATGAGGAGGTCTGTTTGAGGGTGGGATATACAAGATAGTATTTCACTGCGACAAATATGATTGCTCCTATTATCACAACAATAGTGATTGGAATCAAAAGGTCTGGAATAAAGAGGTAAGCGAGAACAATAGCAATAGGAACTAGAATCAGCTCATCTACGGTTATGATTATGAATTTCACCCTAGCAGATACCACTCATTTCACCATGTTCAGTTTTGTATTAATGTTGGATTATACAAAGAAATACTTTTGCGCCCTCGTTATGACTTGCAGATATTGAACGCTTCATCATCTTAATATAATACAGCAGGCTGACAAGGAGGGAGAACATTGAAGACGGACATCATCCAGGCAATGGCGGGAGCTGCAATCCTCTCCTCATTCACGTATGTTCCTATTCTTGCCAAGATCATGTTGGGTGAAACATCGGAAACCAACTTCTTTGTCAGCCTTCTAGTGATGTCCTATGGGATTGCATCATTCATTGCTAGTTACCTCTTTGGGAGGGCAGGGGACATAGTCGGTCGGAGGGTGATATTACATCTTGGCCTTCTATTGTCCACAATGTCATTCACTCTGCTTGTGTTCACACAGAGTCCTGAGATGCTGTTTGTAATTCGGGTCTTGAATGGTTTCAGCATTGGAATCTATCCTGGGGCTCTTGCTGCATATGCATACGAGTCAAAGGTTAAGATGGGACGGTTTGCATCCTTTGGAAGCCTTGGTTGGGGTCTTGGGACTCTGGTCACTGGTTATGCTGCTGTGTTTGACATCAGACTGGCCTTTGAGATTGCAGGTCTGTTCTTCATGCTTGCATTCTTCAGTGCACTGACTTTACCAAGAATATACAGAAAGAAGATCGATGTCCCATTGTTTCCGATAGAGACCATCAAACGGAACTATCCAGTATATCTCGCAGTCATGATTCGACATAGCAGTGCCTTTGCAATCTGGACCTACTGGCCACTGTTCCTTGCATGGTTGGGGGCAGACCTCTTAATGATAGGGATAATCCAAGCCATGAATTCTTTTGCACAGTTCATTTTCATGCTTGGACTCACTGATAGGTTTGATTGTGAGAAACTGGTGATAGTTGGACTGATCAGTAGTGCAGTGACCTTCAGCTGGTTCATGTTCATCACAAATTACATCGGGATGATTCCCGCTCAGATACTGCTTGGATTTTCATGGTCGTGCCTTTATGTGGGTGCATTGAAGTATGTCACAGAGAGAAATGTGGAGAGGTCAACAGCCTCAGGACTGCTCACGTCAGTCATGTCAATCTCTTCAGTTTTGGGACCAATTATTGCTGCATTCTATTATGCCATTGTCCCATCATACTATCCCATTATCATGAATGCGGTTGTGATGTCCATTATTGCACTTGCAATATTCATCGGGTCAAGCAGGCGGTTAAACAAGCACCTGAACGTCAGTGGATGTAGCGAACAGCAAAATTCAGTAATTGGAAATGAGTGATGGGAAAAAAAGAGAGAGGAATCTCATCCATGATGGATGAGATCTCAATCTATTGTTTATGATTATTGGGCAACTTCAGATATTTGTTCATCGCCGACTTCACCTTTCTCGACTGACTGCATAACGACATATGCAAGACCGATGAACAGCAGACCGATTGGGAACATCAGGCGTATTGTAAATATGTCAAACAGCACCCCTGCAATCAATGGACCAAAGATTGCCGCAGCCATCTGAAAGATGTAATAGAGTCCCGTACCAACACCAAGTCGTGCTTTGCCTAACAGTTCCCAGACAATCACTATACTGTTAATTATCACAAGAGACCAGAAGAAGCCTGCAACCGCGAGAAGTGCAAATTGGGCCCAGTAAGAGTGAATGAATATCAATAGAGTCAGACAGGCAAACATTCCAATGAGTCCTGTATTGACCGCTCTGCGACGACCGATTCTCCCTGCGATGTAGCCTGCTGGAACGGCAAATATCACAAAGCTGAGTGCCATCCCAAGCAGCAGGAAGGTTGCATCGGGGACTGCATAACCCCAGACCTGATTGCCATAAGTCGTAAACCAGGTCTTCATGGTGTGGTATCCAAAGAACCACAGAAAGATTGCAAGTAGCATGGATATAGCAGACCGGTCTTCTGCAAATGAAACCTGTCTGAAAGCCTCAAGAATTCCTATCTCACGCTGCACATCTTCTGGAGGAACCTTTGGTTCTTTGACAATTATAAACAGAAGAATTAGTGATACTACCATAATAACTGATGATGTGAAGAATGCAAGAAATGGGCCAATATAATCAACTCCAATGCCAAACATCGCTGCAAGCCCTGGGTCAGTAATTTTATAGATCTGAGTAGTAATGGCAAACGCATAGATTGCACCAATACCGCCCATGAGGTTGATCACTCCATTTGCCTTACTGCGATGGACCGATGGCACAACATCAGGCATCAGAGCAACTACGGGGGCACGATAGAAAGCCATTGCCACATTGAATAGTGTAAGTGAAATCATTAGAAACAAGAAGCTGTCTATTGCCCATCCATATGCCATTAGGGAGAAAAACAGGGCGGCAATGGGCACACCAACCATGATAAATGGCATCCTTCGGCCAAATCGGGTTCTAACTCTGTCAGACCTTGCACCGATATAGGGTTGCATAAAGAGGGCAAGAATGTTATCAATGACCATAATGAACCCAATGATTGTCTTAGCCCAGTCCCCAGTTATGAAATGGGCCAGTAGTGTTGCTGGGACATAACTGTCATAGACATCCCAGGCCACACCGGTTGTGAAAAACCCTAGGCCTATAGCAAAGACGTAGGCCCAGCGCATTCGAGGCTCAGATGGTTCTATTTCAGTACTAACATCGGAATCTGAAGTCTCATCCATAGTCATTTGCTTCGCTCCTTTTTGAGTCAAGCCTGCCAATTGGTAAAGAAAACCAGTATAATAGAGTGATGATTCTCTAGACCGCTTCGTTTTAATTTGACGGGTGTTTAAGTAACTCGGGATCTTCCGATCCTGTGTTGGCCAATTAGGAGTTTTGAGAGAAGTCGATGATAATCAATGCCTGCAATCTTCATGGTGAGAATAGGTGCAACAATCATCATAATCATTGAGAAAACGCCAATTGTGGCGAGGTCAAATAGATAGAATGTCAAGTCACCACTTATAAGCATGGTAATAGCGGACCTATAAACACTAGATAAGGGGGAGAATATCAGAAACAGACTATCAAGACCATTAGTTATTTGCATCAATGGTGCAATTCCGCCACCACCAAACCAATAAAAGAGGGCCAGTAGTGATGAAAGTGGGACGACATAGACCGAGTTTCTAAGTGATGCTCCTAACATTAGACCAAGTGAGGAGCTGAACAATGCCAATGGTACTGTGAGGGACAGAAAGACAAAGATATTGCCAAATGGCCATACTCCATAAGCTATGAAGGGAAAGGCGAAGAACAGTGGCACACCTATGTGGCTGATCATCACTGCTACTATCAGTTTTCCTGAATAAATTGAAACAGGTGATTGATTGGACATTATCAACTCGCATAATGTATCATTCTCAAACTCTTGTGTCATTGATGATCCTGCTGTGAGTAGTGATGTGAACATGATTGAGTAAATTGATAATGTCCATGCCATATATGCAAGGCGTGGAAATGTGTGCTCCTGATAGGGCACATATTCAAAAGAAACTGGAGCCGATTGGGGGAGATATTCTTGATAGAATTGATCCAGCTTTCGAAAGACAGGCATTCGTAAATTCTTTGTCATGTCTTCGTGTGCATTGTTGATTTTCAGGATGATTGATGTTGATTGATTGTTCTTAATTGCTTGTTCGAATCCAGCAGGAATTATTATTACAAGCTGAATCTCACCATTTTGGAATAGAGTGTTTGCAGTTTCTGCATCCATTTGAGTCAACCTAAGACTCGGGGGAATCGGATCAGGTTCACTCAAAGTTTCAATTAGTGCGTTGGTATAGAAACCAGGATGCTCTTCCTCAACGACTAGGGCAACGTCGATTCCCATTGTGTAAACACCCCCCATTAGAATACTAAATGCTCCCAAGAAGAGAAGTGGGAGCATTATTATCATTGCTATCATGCGGGGTCTGCGTTTCCAGATTCTAATCTCCTTTGTCATACTGGCTTGCAGTACTCTAAGGGCGATCAACATCTTTCAACCTCCCGTCCAGTCATATATGAAACTGCTATAGTACCCAGAACCCAGAATGCTACCAGCGCAGTAAATCCAAAAACTAGACCAGTTGTGGTGTTCAAGAAAAACACTCGATTCCAGAGGGTCAGAGAATGAGTTATGGGCAGGAGTACTGAGAATATCCTAAACTCGATTGGAAGAATTGCCACAGGAGCAAGACCACCGCCCATTAAGAAGCAAACAACTGAAAAGAGTACAGAACCCAGAAGTGCCTGCTCGCGCTTTTTAGTGACGATTCCTATCATCTCTCCAAATGGGACAAGTGCAAGAATAGTGATTAATAAGATTAGAAACAGGACTATTGGATTACCGATTGGAACAACATCCAATGAGATATAGACAATTGGAAGTGTAATAAACAAGATTAGCAGAGTTCTAGGAATTGATGCAAGAGTATGACCCAAGATTATCGCAGTCCTAGGACTAGGAGAATTGAGTGTTTCGTATATTGCCTTTGACTCAAACTCGGAAGCTGTTGATAGTGCTTGGCCCGCAACCGCACAGACAATCACAGAGAGCATAATGGCAGATGCACCCATATATTCCAAGTTACCGGGAGTTTGTGAATAACTGTATGACTCTTCTATTGCAATGGGAGCATCAGTCTGATTGAAATCTGGGCTATATGCCCCTTGATTGAATAGTAATACAGCCGCTTCCACCCTATGGATATAGTTCTTTACAACATCATCATTGATATTATTGCAGAACAAGATGATGTTAGCTTTCTCTCCTGACGATATATTATCTCCAAAACCCTCAGGTATTAGGATGTATGCAATAAGTGATCCTTCAGAGAACAGCCGCTCAGCCTCAGATTTGTTGTACCTCTGTATTGAAAACCAAGTGTGATTAGTTGTAGAACGCATGTTCTCTATTATTGCTGCCATGTTTTCAGCTTGAGGCGTATCATCAAGTACTACAAGACCGCAATAGAATGACTCGCCACCTCCAACTGAGGTCCAAAGTATTGAGTATACAAGCAATAGAACAAAGGGGACAATCAGAGATGGGGCCACAAATCGAGGGTCTCTCTTGGCCTGTCGCAGGTCCTTCTTGATAACAGCTGTGAGTTCTCTTAGCATTGTCAATCCCTCAGTCTTGAACCTGTCAGAGAGAGAAAAACATCATCGAGGGAGGGCTCACGCATGGATACCTGCTTGACTGGGACCCCGGCATTTGACATGGCTGTGATCAGACGCGGCAGGTCTTTGGGGCCATCGTCACTCTTTACTGTAATCAGAGTTGAACCAGTCATGCCCACTACAAGACTGTCAACATCTAATCCAATCTCTTGGGATAACCAAAATTCATCATGCTCAAAGTCATCCACCATTACTTCAATCAAGTATTCACCAACATGCTGTTGCTTCAACTCACGGGGCGTACCTTCCGTGATGATTCGACCGTGATCAATGATTATCAGGCGATCAGCTAATGCTTCAGCCTCATCCATGTAATTGGTACAAAACAGAATGGTACGACCTTCTCGTTTCATATCACGCACTCTGTTCCAGATCAGGTTTCTGCTCTGCACATCAACTCCAAGGCTCATTTCGTCAAAGATAAGAAGGTCCGAGTCGTGCAGAATGGACCTGACCAGAGCCAGTCTTCGCTTCATCCCTCCCGAGAAAGTTCGAACGAGGTCATCCTTTCTGTCAGTCAGACCTGCAAGTTTCAACATTCTTGAGATTCTTTCATCTATCTCATTCTTTGGAACGCCATATAACTCAGCATGATACTCAAGAGTTTCTTGAGCAGTCAATTCATGATATAGAGCGGTTTCTTGAGGCATAAATCCAATTCGCCGTCGTATTTCAGCGAGATTTTCAGAAACCTCAAGACCTGCGACTTTCACGCTCCCAGAAGTCGGTTTCAGAACGCCCATCAATAGTTTCACAGTTGTAGACTTTCCAGCGCCATTAGGTCCCAAAAGACCCAAGATCTCACCCTGTTCAATGTTGAATGAGAGATTATCTACTGCTTTAACTTGGCCATCATAGACGAAGGTCAAGTCCCGAATCTCAACCATGAATGGCAGGACTATCACCATTCTAAAATAGTAATTGGATGATAAATATAGATGATGTAACGAGATGAGTGACAAATGAAAAATCTGTAATTCAAGGATGACAGGTATTTATTGTGGAAATCTATTTTTCATACCATAGTATAGGATTGTCACTATTGGGGTGACAATATTCACTCAGAAATGACTGATTGGAGCAGTTAAGGATGATCAAAGACATTGTGATTTCAGATCTTATGAAAATTGGACTACAGAAGAATGAGGCAAAGGCATACCAAACACTTGTCAGACTAGGCAAGAGTACTGCAACGAAGATTGCAGAAAAGGCAGAGATGCCAAGGAGCAAGGTGTATAGTGTGTTAGCCTCGTTAGAGAGAAAAGGGATCATCAATAAGATTTGTGGGACAAATCCTGCACAGTTTCTGGCATATAGCCCTGGCTTTGCAATCCCACTCCTTCTCGAAAAGATTGAGGCTGCAGGAAATACAGCTCAGAGAATGCTGGAACGACTCGAACAGGAGAGAGATATGGAGATCGAAGAACAGGTGATGATACTAGAAGGCGTGGAACAAATCAAGGTGTGCCTTAGAAGAGAGATTTCGTTGGCAGGAGAAGAGATACTCATTGCAACCCAAGATTTCGATCTGTTGAGAATGCTAAGGCCTGCATTCGCCAAAGCAAGAGCAATTGGTGTTCCCATAACTCTGCTAACACCAAAAATAGACGATCAGTTGAATAGTGAGTTTCAACAGTATCTAACAATCCAAGATCTTAGCGGTGTTAGCTCAAAGGTCCTAGTTGATAGGATGAAGATTGTGCTGAATGATGACCGTCTAGACGTGGCAGGTTGGGATCCAAGTCAGATATCTGTGATTGTGATTGATAACTCTCAGAGTATTGCAATTTTCAAGTCGCAGTCTGATCAACGGAGGCCTTGGGCCATGCAGATTCGTAATCCGATGATAGTAATCTTTCAACTTCAGGTCATAATGGCACTGCTGGCCAGTATCCAAGAGATTATCGGTCATTAATATCGGATAATAAATTAGGTCAACATGTCCTACAATGGTTCAAAGATTAGATTGATAACGGATCGCCTATTGACATATCAATATCGAGCGAGTGAGAGAGAATAGCATGCATGAAAAGGACTTGGAAGTATTGCAGTGCCCGAGATGTCATAAGGCGCTTCAGATCACAAATGTGGCACCATTAAATGGTAATATAGGGAGTGGGGGGATGGTATGCAAAAAGGGACACAGATGGACCATTAGTGATGGTATTCCATCCCTTATATATCCGCCAATGAGCGGGGAAGATGAAAAGTGGATCTCTGAGTATAATGAGATGGCAGAAATCTATGATGAAGCGGTCAAGGTCTATGATGAGTGGTTAGGCATCAACATACAAAAAGAGAGGGAGAACATCATTCGGTCAATCATTAATGATGGGCCAAAGAGAATAATCGATGTCAGTATTGGTACTGCCGCTAATTATGTTGCACTTGCAAATGTAGTGGGAAACGCCGCAAAGAGTTATGATCTTCATGGAGTGGACCTATCAAGAGGTATGATACATATTGCAATGAGAAAGATGCAAGAACTGGGAATTGATGTGGGAATTGTACATGCAAACGTGTTGAATCTTCCTTATAGAAAAGACTCCTTTGATATTGTGATTCATACGGGAGGCATCAACACCTTCTCCGACAAAGCTTCAGCCATGAATGAGATGTTAAGAATCACAAAGCCAGAGGGTATTGTTGTTGTTATTGATGAGGGACTCTCTCCAGATGTGAGGGAGTCTGAGCGCGGAAAGAGCATCATCAATAAAAACTCCTTGTTTGCCGCAAGGCCCCCATTAGAGAACATTCCCGACAAGGCGAGAGATGTAGAGTTAAAATACATTATGAATGGTACATTCTACCAGATCATATTCAGAAAATAATCTTAGAATATACATGCCGGCCATAAATGGCCGGTCAATTTCAAGAATTACCTGTTGAAGTATGCCATGGCAACTGCCTGAGTTGATATCTTTCTTCTGGCACCTTTTTGCTTGTTGTTTGTTTTTGATGAACTCATAATAACTTTTCACCTCCGATAAGCCTGAATGAAGCCAACTGCCATTGCATGGGTCTGAAATACATCAGCTCTTGGATTTCGTGGCCATGAACGAACTAGTCGTATTTTCCGTTTCATATTAGCACCCCATTTTGAGTTTGTGCTCCAAACTGTTTTATTTATACATTATTTGATATATAAAGGTTTGCTTAACAAACCATATGTGGTTATAATGTGTGTGATTCCAACATATTTAATAGTTCAAGTTCATATGAGATGGACAGAAACAGCATTAGGTGTCATCGTTGAATGATGAGATTACTGACACATTAAGAGGAATAGTTCTGACAAAAGAGGCCCGAAAGGGAGTCAAAGAGATCGAGTTTATCACTGAAAAGGAACGGGCCAAAGAGCTCGATGATCCTGTAAGAATACAAATCCTGAAAGTTCTCAAGGATGGGATTGAAGACACACTGACAATTGAGTCAATTGATGAGAAGACCGGTGATCGCATCATCAGACAACGAATTGTAAGGAGATATGCACTTTCAGTAGTTGAGATGGTCAAGCTCTCCAAAGAGTCTGAGGGCATTGAGGAGATCACCAAGAATCAAGTTTATCACCATCTGCCAAAGCTCATTGAACATGGTTTTGTCATCAAGTATGGGACAGTACAGAGGGGAGAGAGAAAGACAAACTATTATCGGAGAACTGCAGAGGGCTTTATTGTCACTACTGGTGTGTTGACAATAGACAAGAGCATAATTCGTAAGAGAGTTGATAAGTTCACAAACAGATTGTGTGGGACTTTCAGTCTCAACATTGATGAGGGTGACAAGGCAGAGATAAAGCGCCTTCTTACAGAACTATATCTATCGCAGATAAACAGTAGGAAAGCGATTGGAAGAATAATAAATGCAGACATAGCCAACAAGGAAGTCTTAGACATGTATGAACTGCTTGTTGAGATACATTCACTCGGAAATCCTGAAACCAGTGCTGCCTACAAGAGACTAAGAGAGATCCTGTTTCCTGAAGAATAAAGATCCAACACCCGCTCTTTAGTCATCAATCGAGTGTTGGACAGTTTCTTCAGATGTTCTAATCACACGAAGCACAGACGTTTGTCAGAGTGTCAACAACTCCGTCAATACTGCCCAGAGTGTCAACAACAAAAGTGCTAAGGTCTTTGTTAGACTTGAAAATGCCTTTGATAATAATGTCATAGGCACCAAAGAGCAAATAGGCCTCTTCAGCCTCTTCAAGTGATTTGACCTTTTCAAAGATTTCCCGGTTATTCTTACTCTCTATTTTAAGCATGATGAATGCTGTGATTGTCATTGATTAGTTCCCTCACCTGTTTGTTAGATGAAACATTGTTGACAGTTGATTTCTAGTTCAATCCCCCAAAAGAACATATTGGAAGGAGCGTCAAATTCTCTTTAGAAGGTCCAGTGCGGCCTTTTTTAGATCAATAATAGAGAGGTCGGGATCTGCATTGCTGGCAGCCCAAGCAAGCATCCATAGATTGCCTTGTACACGTGTGATCAAGAGATTGCCACTGGCACCTGCAGATGCAACATATGAGTCGGAGTCAGAGCTTATCCTGCTATAGGACACCCCACCCAGAGAGATTGTGGAAGAAACATGAGCCACACTGTTCATAATCGTCCCAATTTCTGCAGCCGGATTCCAGTTTGCGGTCTGCCAGATCACAGAGGCATCCTTAGCCACGGCAAATGCCTGAATCTTTGGGTTGTTCGAGTATAGTTTATTCCATACTGATTCGATTGCAGACTCCATGATTCAGACTCCATATTCTATGGCTTGTAATAGATTATAGGGGCGGGCCATCGCCGCCAACGCCCCATTAGATTTTGCCCTTTAATGCACGTGCTGCCCGATCAACATCAACATAGACTTGGTCAGGACTTGCATCGGGAGATGCCCATGCACACACCCATTTATCGCCATCAATTTTTACAAGAATCAGTATTCCATGACCAGCCACACTTCTAGCCACAAGACTGTCAGGTCTGCTCTGAAGTGTGCTATATTTGACCTGATTCTGAGACACGCTGGGCGCCTTGCCTTTGACAGCTGCCACGAGAGAAGCAGCATCAGCTGTCAAATCCCAATTACTGCTCTGCCATAGAACTTGCCCACTGGCAGTAATAACTCCAAAGGCCTGGATTTTCTGTCCAGAGGACTCGTAAGCTTTTGTGTATACATCCATCACTGGATCCGACATTTGTTTTCACCTATCCTGTATAAGTTAGTGATATTCAATAAGGTATCTGTTCTCACCGAATAAAAAGAAATTCTCGATATCTATAAAATCATCAATAGAACTTGTCAATCGGTATAATACACATATGTGATGACCATGAGTATATTTAGGCCCACTGAGGAAGGGACACTCGTTAGTCTGACTGTCAGGCCTAATTCTAAAAGCAGGAATTTTATTTCAATTGTTGATGATTCCCATATACTGTTGAATCTGCGATCGCCAGCAAAAGAGGGAAAGGCGAATAAAGAATTAATCAAGAGGCTTGCAAAACTCATGGGAATTTCAACATCTGATGTTGTGATTGTATCAGGACATAGATCTAGAAACAAAGTCATCCTTATCAGGGGGAAGAAACCCCAAGAAGTAGCGAGAATCTTGGGAAATCTGTGATACTAAGTGCTATAAGAATGGCAAAGTTTTAACGTTCCCATTGTGCCCGCACCACAACCAAATAACACCCCCTAGTAATAACAAAGAGACTTTCTGGAGGCCATTGAATGAAGAAGAAGAAGAGCAGATCTGACAGGGCACTGCTGGCAGGACTCTTCTTCGGGGGGTTTCTATATGCCCTTTATGCAATAATAATGGATGTTTGGGTTAATCCTGCAGAAGTCGTTGGCGCGGGTATTGAGATTGCTCTTCTGACAGCCGCTCTTGTTGGCGAGCCTCCTGATAAGAAAGAATTGACCTTGCTATCATTGGGTTCGTTTGCATATCTTGGGGTTTCAATAATATCGGGGCATTTCTCAGAAGTTGTTGTAATGGCGGCTTTTGGGATACTCCTATATGCTGCTATGATGAGCGAACCAAAGTTTCCTTTGACCAAACGGGCCGTGGGAACGGGCATCATTGTTGGCATAATTATGACCTTTCTCGGAATCTATATTGCATTAAAGCTTGGAGTGGTTTATTTTGTTGGAGCAGAGATGCTGGGTGCACTCATTCTCAGCACGCGAGGAAGATACACACCCGAAGAGAACACAATAGTGGTTGCTATTGCCAACGGCTCATCAATGATTGCCATTGGTGTGCTGATTGTGTTCCCAGCAATTGCAATATTTGACCCCCTTCATGCTGCAAGTATCATCACATACCCATTCATTGCATTCGTCACAGGTCTGAGTGCACTGTGTGGAATACTCATTTTAGCACCTCTAAGACAACGGTTTGAAGATGAACCTTGGCCACAGGTAAAGCCACAGGCCGAATGCATCATTGCTCTGGGCGCTGACGAGAGTGCAAAGAGGGAAGTGATTGCAGGGATGACTGTTGCGGGCCTGTGGGTTGGAAGTTCGAGAATAGCGGAGGGGTTCAATCCCGCACTATCGTTATCATCATTCCCACATGCTTTGAGTCAAGTCATACCTGCTGTGAATGCCATACCTGATTGGATTGGAATCACAAACTCACCCTTGATTGCAAGCATGGGTTTCTTTATGGGCTGGAAGAGGGTGATTGTTCTATTCATTGGAAGTGTCGTGTCATTCTTCATCTGGGTGATATTAGAGGGCGCCCAATTGGTGAGCTTTGGAGCGCACCTTCAGAGACCAGAGATCCTGTATTTGGCCCTTGGTGTCTTTGCATCTGTGATTGTAAGTGACATCTTGTCTGGAAAGGGGCGAATGGACCCTAATGAGTTTGAAACCGCTGTGAATAATCATCGTACAAAAAGAGACAAAGATGTGATTATAATAGACCGACCACATAAGACCTCTGACTTGTCCAGAATAATGGGAATTAAGGAGGACCTGTTCGACTTCAGAGGGATCAGAAAGGACATCAAAGAAATTGTGAGTGACCCCAGAGGCTATCTTAAGAAAACAAGGGGGCGAGTGCCTATCTGGGTGGCATTTGTCTCAATGGTGATATTCATTATAGTTGCACTCCTGGCATTTTCCATATTTCGCCCGTTTGGAGGGCTTGAAATCCCATTCCTATTGGTCATTTTGGGGTCGCCAGTTGTTCTGTTTTCAGCATATTTCACAGCAAGAGCGATAAGTGAAACTGGAATGTTGGCAGGATATATTTCAGACATCATTGCGATTCCTGCAATTCTGATATTCAAGGTTGGGTTCGCTGCAATCACGACATTCATGTCCATGCTCGGAGCTCTTCAGGATGCTGCTATTGCACTGCTAGTGCATCTCAAGCTTGGAAGGCTGACTGGTGTAAGAGGGAGAGATATTGCCAAGGCAGTCTTTATAGGGGCAGTTCTTGGCACATTTGGCGGTTCATTGATAACATATTTGATCTATTCTGAATACGGATTTGGTGGGACTGACTTCCCAGCGCCGGCAGCCCAGTTATTTGGATTTCTTGTGATCAGCCTGAGAGGTCTCGGAAATCTCAGACTGCCGGGCTTCGACATATGGCCTGATGCAAACCCAATTCTTGTGTTCATATATTTGATAAGCTTTGGAGTTGCTGGATACTTGGCAGGTAGGGAGCTTCACAAGCGTAAGCTCAGTGCCATCAGTCTTGCTGTAGGGGTTTTAATCCCGCCAGCAGCATCAGTCGCCATGCTCTTTGGGGGAATTATCGATTACAAGCTGAAAAAGAACATGTCGGTTCGTGAGGAGGATGAGCAAGTGGCATTTTGTGATCCATTGAGAGATAGGACTACAAGGCTATTGAGTGGTGTGGTCGCAGGAGAGGCCATTGCTTGGATACTGTCGCCTGTGATTATATGGACTGTTCTTTTCTTGTTGACCTTATGAGTGGGTTGCATGTAGATGCGTAGAAATTGGACAGAGTTGGAAACTCATCAAAGAACTGATTCAAGCTCCAAAATCATATGAATTTGGCAGGCATTTTACAAGACTTGCCTTCGAAATGTGCCCAGTGCCGTTTTCTGGGCGGACAGGACTCAGAAGTCCAAGACTGTCCAATTAAAAATGAGCGGTTTTCTTTATGTAATCTGCAAAGCGATGAAGAAATAGGTTAAAGTCATCCGCTTCAAGACTTGCCCCAGCTGCGGCAGGATGCCCTCCGCCATGAGCATTGGGAAGATCAGAGAGCACTACATTAAGTGCCT
>JAJRWI010000020.1 GCA_024276825.1 archaeon | reverse complement strand
TAAAGAAACTCAAAAATCTGTAAAATCTATTAAATTGCTTAAAGAATACAAAACAAAGAAAAGAGAATTAGAAAATCATGTAGACGCGATTGAAGATGATTCAGAGGGTCCGAAATTATTCACCTTTCAAGTTATTCTCGACACATGCGAAAAAATTATTGACGAATGTGAAAATATATGTTTAGCTGCACTTCGATGGGCAATCTAAAGATCCTATAAAAAAGTTTGCGAGGAATGATAAATTTGGATGAAAAATTAAATTCATCGTTTCATATTTCAATATGCGTTTCTCTTATGACATCGTCGTCCTAATATTGATTAATAAAGTTTTTTGTAAAAAATATAAATGCTTGAAAATCTGATTATAATTCATAAGATCAACAAGTCCTATACTTAAGAAATTCAATTAAATTCCTTTTTTATTTAAAATATATACCTAACTTACATTTGGTAACAAAATATGAGCGGAGAATCTTATATCTTCAAAGTGGTAGTAGCTGGTGCTGGTGGTGTCGGTAAGACTGCACTCATACAAAGATACTGTAGTGGAACATTTGTAGAAGATCATAAAATGACCATTGGTGCAGCATTTAGTATGAAAAATGTCGTGTTAGATACAGGTGAACAAGTTAAGATGCAACTTTGGGATTTTGCAGGTGAGAAACGTTTTAGATTTATATTACCTGATTACTGCAAAGGTACAAGTGGCGCGCTTGTATGTTATGATATAACGGATTACGAGACTTTTACTCAAATACCAGAATGGTTAAAAATTATTCGCACTACTGCTGGAATGGTACCAGTTATTTTAGTTGGAACTAAATATGATCTCGAACCACACGAAATTGAACTTGATACTGCAGACCAATACGCAACAGATTCAAAATGTATTATGAATGTATGGTGCTCTTCAAAATTAGATGTAAATATTGAAGCAATATTTGCGGCTATGGCAAAATGGTTGATCTACTTTATCCAACAAGGATAAACAAAATAAATCTAAATTTCTTCTAATTCTTTAATTCTTTCCATAAGATCAATATTTACAGGAGTTGGAACTCCTTGATAATGATACCACCTATCTTGTTCGAAAGTTTCACGAGGTGAAGAATAAGGCACTGGAAGAAATTAGATGCTTCTACGATTTTTTGCAATATTTCTTTATAGCAATAAAACGAAATATCGATGGAACTTATTATTGTGATAATGTAGTTGGAAGAATCTTGGCAGTTGGCCCAACGATCTTCAGTAATGACTTGAACATTGAATCCGTTAACATTCCTGATGAGTGCTTTTACCGGGATGGCCTGACTAATGCACTAATGAAATGTGACTCAATAGGTCCTAACTTTAATATCCCGCTATTAAATCTGCTAGAAAGTTGGAATTGGACTGATGCCAACATTGACTGGTCAGTAATAGGTGGAATCTTTGAAAGACTGATTACACTTGAAGAACGTAAGAGTTCGGGTGCGTTCTATACTCCGCAAAACATTACTCATTACATGTGTGAGACCGTTGTTCATGGATACTTGATTGAGCACCTAAATGAAGCATTCAACGAGAATTTTCACACTCTTAATGATGTAATATCTGCAAGTCAATTTGAAATCCTTCAACATTTGTTGGACCTCCTAAGAAGAATGAGGATACTAGATCCGTCAGTAGGAGTGGGTCATTTTCTTGAGAGTGCAGTTGATGTTCTAGTGAATATCTACAAAACGGTGTGGAATCAGGTGCAGCGACTGAGTCTAAAGCAAAGGCTTGACATCAGAGTTGCTGATGAATCAGGGCGCCTCAAGATAATCAATCTTTTTGATATTGAAAATGAGAGTCGGTTTATTCTCTATGTGATGTTCTTCATTATTCTGCCAAGGAATATCTATGGTGTGGATATAAATTCATCAGCACTTGAAATTGCAAGGGCAGGCCTTTTCCTGACTCTTGTGAAACAGTTCAAAAATGTATCAAATGACGATGAACTGATAAGGCTCCCCAATGTTAAACTCAATCTAAAGTGTGGAAACTCATTAGTTGGATATGCGTGTCCCATTGATAAAGTGTCTGGTGAATGTTCCTTTAGACCGCCTAATTCTCCCAAATCTAGTAAGAGGAGAAATGATCAACGCCCCAATGATAGGCAAATAATAATGAATGCAATTGATGGGATTGACCATGACTTTGTTGAGAGATTAAATAGGGGGCTCACTTTTTCTGATGACATTTTTTCTGACCTGTATCATCTAGCGAACGTATTACGACAATCCACGATGAATTCCGATGATTTAGTTTTAGTCCTGCAAATCAAGAAGAAACTGATAATGGTGTTGAATGCCTCATTAGCCACAAAACATGCACCCTCAGTAAGTACTCTTCTCGATAAGATTACAAATCTATTCAACCATGTGCTCGATCAAATGTTCTCTAAGACCCATAAGATCAATTACAATAAACTGCAATCACTTCACTCAATTCCATGGAATCGTAAGATGTTTCATTGGACCCTGGAGTTTCCTGAGATAATTCATGAGGATGGAGGGTTTGATGTCATTATTGGAAATCCTCCCTATGGACGATTCAAGCAGATTGTAAAGGACAACGATGAGAAGGAATTTCTCCTGAAGATGTATGGTGCTCTCTTTAGATTACAGAAGGGAAATCTCAATCTATACAAGCTGTTTCTTGAGAGGAGTTATTCTCTGCTGAGAAACAAGGGATATTGCTCGATGATTTTTCCATCTTCATTTTTAGGTGAGAGTAGCTCCGTGCCTCTAAGAAGACTATTCTTCAAGAGTTGCAGGGTATTGAAAATCTTGGAGTTCCCTGAGAATGCTAGAGTTTTTGAGGGCATGACGCAAGCTGTATGCATTTTACTTTATGTGAAAGAGAGCAAGGATGACTACCAGTTTCAGATATGT
Organism: archaeon; assembly: GCA_024276825.1. Lineage (GTDB taxonomy): Archaea > Asgardarchaeota > Thorarchaeia > Thorarchaeales > Thorarchaeaceae > JAJRWI01. Next base: position 4,659 of record JAJRWI010000020.1, on the reverse strand, counting down.
ACCAATATTTCTGAAGAATCGAAAAGGCGCCTTGATGATCTGAAATTTCTAGAACTCAACCTTAGTGATATTGATGCATTGACAACTGACTATCGAGTGCCCATCTTTTCCAATCCTGAGATGGAATGGAGCATTCTGAATCAAATTGCCAAGTTTCCAAGGTTTGGGCTTAGCAACAAAGATCGGAGTCTTACAATAGGCGAGGGCCAATTGCACGAGACCTTTGACAGTGAATACATGAGCCCAGAATCTGGCGACACTCTCTTGGTCAAGGGAATTCACCTCGATAGGTTCTTTGTCAACCTTGATCCAAATGGCCCTGTTCCAAGATGGCTGCGGTCTTCTAAGGAATTCTTTGCACGGAAACCAGAAGCAAGAAGGAATATTCATTTGGAACGAATAATTGGGCGCAGTACTTTGAACAAGGCATCAAAGCCCCGATTAAGATTCGCCCTGTTGGAGCCTGGTTATATGATTACCAACAATGTGAAGTTCATAGTCCTATCAAATAACAACATTAACAAGTTCTATCTTATCGCCTTGTTGAATTCCAGTCTACTCAACTGGAGATTCGAATTATTTTCCCTGCAAAATCGCATTAATAACTACGAGATTGAAACACTTCCAATTCCAAGAGTTTCGCCCAATGAGCAGAAACCGTTCTCAATACTGGCAAAACATGTACTTCTTCTGAAGCAATTTTATTCCTACCAGCTTTGTAAAGGTCGTAATCTCTCTCGGATGATAGACTTTTTCGACTCATTGCTGGATGCGATTGTGTATGAGCTGTATCTCAAAGAGGAATTTGGCAACAATCTTTTGAATTACATTAGTGGGAAAATACCCGATGTTGATTATATTCCAAACATTCTACAACTAGAATCGAATGAGCTGAAGAATCTCCTTGAGAGAATTGTGAAGGTGTTTGAAACCCTCTTCAATGATGTTGAAATAATGAGCCTTTTAAACAGATTATTCTTGCACCCTTGGATTAAGCACATTTTAGGCACACTAGGTCATTTGACAGACTCGATGTAAACAGAATTGCTATATTTGTGCGGCTATTGTGATAATTGCATGAAATTTGCAACCGCATTATCATGGTTTCATTTGAGCAAGGATCTCACGAAATCTTGGCTCTGCAAGAATCGCATGTTGCAGCTTGCAAAGAAGCTTTGTGACCTCAGCATGAATAATCTGTCTTACTGGGTCCGTGCCACTCTCAGCATTCTGCAATGACTCCTGCACTTGTTGGTTGAGTCTTTTGATAATTCTCTTTTCAAGCTCGGGACCACCCCAGTCCCACCCATCATATGCAGTCTGAGCCTCCGCGATCTTTTCACTAGGATCAGGAATTTCTTCTTTCAGCACATCCTCCACGCCTGCAAAGTATTTTGCAATGGCCCTTTGGATTCTCTCAATCTCTGATGCGTTAAGGTCAAACTCCATAGGTCTCTTGGTCGCCAAATCCTGCAGCAATCTTGCACCGGGGGCCTCAGTTAGAAGGCTCTTGGCAATCTTTGCCCCAATTCTTGCAGGAATCTCGATGACGTCTCCAAAGTATCTTGATGGGGAGCGATACCTATGAAGCTCTCTGATGACTTCGAGCCAGAATAATGGAAGAAGTACATGACATCGCTTGGAATATTGCTCGATCAATCGCTGGGTTGTGCCTATTATACCAAACTCATCATCCTCAACATCTACTTTCTTGTAAGGTTCAGGAGATGGTTCTTCTTTGGCCTCAACTAAAGGAACTAGCCTTGGCCGCTCCATTCCTTCTGGTACCTCAGCCCCAGTAGGCCGACCCCCCTCAAGAATGTGAAGGATCTCTTGAGCCGTGCCAGCGGCCTCTGCCTTCTTGGCCTTAGCTGAGAGTTTTGGGAGAAGGCTCTCAATCTGTGAAAGCCTCTTGATTATCAATCCAAGTATGTTGAGTGTTGAACTGGGAATGGAATCGCTTGCTGTGGCATCTTCCATCCATTTTCTCGTCCGCTTGAGCCCTTGTGTGAGGCTGTCAACACGATCTGGATCGATACAGCCCTCTATCTCTGAACTCAATAAGAAGTGGATTAACGTGGAGTTTAATGTGGCAATTAATAACAGTCTATCAACAAGATCTTCAAGTTTTAACGGCTCTGACATAGGAACCCTCCATAATCTCCTACTCTACTGGAGCCCCACCAGGTTGCATGTAGTAGCTGAATAACTCTCTAAAGTCCGCAATGGCACTTACAAGCTCCTTTCTTGGAACTCCCTTAGATCTCATGAACCAACCCTGTTTCAGAGGTGACGCTCCACTATGCAGGTTTACAAGCTGAGTTGCCTCGTTAATTATCTGCACCAACTCTGGTATCTTTGGGAGACCCAGAAGAAGAAGCAGGTTTGTGGGCTGATCCGGATCATGATACTGTACATAGCAGGGTGTGATTGCTGCTCCTGGAGCGATAAACTTGTCCAAAGCCTCTTTTAGATGCATTCCATATTCTGCCTTTGAAATGTGTCTTGGTCCACTGAACACGTAATAGACACTCTCAGCATTTGGTTGGTCTCCAACATCCGCATACGAGCATTCTCTAATAGCATAGTCAATCATTGCTCTTAACTGCTTTGGCATACTGCCAGCATCAGGAATGAGTCCAACATCTTGATAGAGGGCTGGAACCACTACAGGATCTAACTTTCTGGCATAGTCTGCTAGGTCAGTTGTAGGGAACACATCCTTGCTACTCTCCCAGACGCCCGGGGATAACATGGCCTCAACAACATCAAGTGCAAGTGGGTTTACCAGCTCCACAAATGCCTGCTCTGTTCTGACCTCCATGTCGCCATGCTCGTCAATAGTTGATGGAACCATTCTCTGAATCTGTTCCACATCTGCAATGTCAACTGAGAGTTCTCTCTGGAGGTAGTCAACGGTCTCGCTGCGTCTCGAATTTAGAATTCTCTTCAACATTGTTCTATTTGACAGAAGAATCGTGAGGTCCGCACCTCGCTCTTGAAGTTGTGCACGCAGAAGCTTTGACACCGCCCATATTGAGTTTAGGGCCTCGCTTGATTGGCCTTCAAAGGGCAACACTCCAATAACATAGACAAAGATTCTCCTGCCCTCCTCTTCCTGAAATCTCCTTTTTAAAAGCTCAATGAGAGCTGGTGTGCCACCACAGCCGGTACCACCTCCAAGGCTTGTGAATATGCAGAAACCTGAAACTCCTTCAAAGCCCAGATTTGCTAGTTGATCGAAGATGATATCTTTTGAGTCCATGACTGCATTGAAGCCATCCATGAAGCGACCACCGACACCAATATCACTATCGCCGTAAAGCATGGTGTTTTCTTTTGGGATACCATATTTCTGGCGTACCTTTGTGAGATCTGCTCTATCAGTGTTCATTAGCAAGTATCCTCTTACTCGAGAGGGCAGTTTCTTGTCAGCGCTTGCTTTGAGGTATGAACCCACAATGTTGGAGCCACATTCTCCTATGCCAATGGCGAATACTTCAGCTGCTTTTGTCGTTTCATCATCAAATTTTGGGGGATTTCCATGCATCTTGTTCTACCTCCAGTTATGTTCGCGATTACACGTAGGTCTGTGCTATGACCCTCAAAGCCCAGCTCAAGTAGGTGCTTATATCCTCCCTACTATAAGTTTCCTTAATGAGTTTCATTTTTTCCTCAAGGAACTTCTCTCTTTCTTCATTACTTGCAGTAGGTGAAAACCCAGTCATATACATCCTTAGACTCTTGTGCCAGTCATCCATTGACTCTGCCTTTTCTATCCATCCATTTCGAAGATCTTTCAGCTCGTTGAAGTATTGAATTGCCTCATCCAGCCTTTCTGCATTCTCAAGTAGGGTTTCAAGTTCCTTTATTCTTTTCACATTATAGATAATCTCGCTAAATTCGTCGGGATGCTCTTCAAAGACACGTTCAATGGTTGAATAGTACTTGCTTCTCTTCTTCATTTCCTTCTCGAAACTATCAGCATTTCTCTTGGCAATATCCTTAATGACTCCGATCATCTCAGTCTGAACAGTTGCTAATGTCAGACAGACGTCGAGAGAGTCATTAATGTGCATGCTGCCCTTTTCCAACTGCTCTGCAGCCTGTTTTAGCAAACTCTTTAGCCCTGCTACTCTGTCTGACATTCCCTGATTCTCGAAGATTGTCAATGCGTCTTCTAGTTGCTTGTAGGCAATATCTGCACGGTCCTTGATTTTCTTGTGAACTGCTTCAGAAGTGGTAATTGAGCGCATCTTGTCGAATGCCTCTGCAGCATCCTCCAATTCAGTTGGGGGACTACTGACTATATTGTTCAACACGTTCATCTCTTCGGACAGGTCCACACCGATGCTCTGGGCTTTCTCAAATGAACCAAGAAGAGCCTTGCCTTCTTCAGCCAAGAGTTCGAGTATTCGGTCTGTAATGTCCTTTTCATAAAGCTCAATCATTTTTCTTGCAATAGCAGGAAGACTGAAGACCGTTTCCGCGGCAACACCTATGCTATTGAGTTCGCTGATGGCTTCTTGAACCTCCTTTGGGATGGTGACTCCTGCCCCCATCAGCTTTGCGGCTGCCAGTCTGATCTTCACATGGAGCCTGTATCTGAGATTCTCAAGTGCATCTTTTGCCTTTAACAGAATTGAGTCTTTGACTGCT
>JAJRWI010000019.1 GCA_024276825.1 archaeon | reverse complement strand
TCAAGCTTCACATTCACCCCAACAAGCTATAGTGCTCAGAGTGACCTCTCCCCCACGGACTTGATATTCGATCTCGACACGAGCACATGGGCAGTAGGGACCGAGACCGTGACTCTGTCAGTTGTGATGGCGGGAAACTATGACAACCCGTCCAACTACCAGTTTGACATTCAGATCAGAAACCACTACACATCAATAACTGTAAATGGTGATATGGTCACGCCCTATGGGAACTACACACCACTCACAATTGTCATCACTGATCTTGACACATCAACAACGTTGACAGCGTCGGATGTATCAAGTTTCACATTCACCCCAACAACATACATCTCACAGGGTGAGACTGATCCCATAGACCTTCAATTTGACCTTGATACACGAACCTGGTCTGTTGGAATTGAAACTGTGACTTTGTCTGTTGTAATGAAAGGAAATTATGATAATCCTGCCAATTACCAGTTCACTATCACAATTCGCAGTCTGACAACCGTTGTAGCAAACGAACCAAATGACCTCATATTTCCAACAGGCGCTGATTTCAAGATAGTTGTTCGTGTTAATGTGAGTGAGCCTGGGCAGTACTATGGTGATCCTCTGACTGCTTTAATTCAGGCTGAATTCACAGTGCAGAACTCCACCTACACTTACCCAATAAAGGAGTTCTATAATCTTGGGAATGGTCGATACAACTTTACACTTGATGCCTCTTACTTCCCCGAGGGAACATACACAATCATTCTCACTATTACTCCAACTGACAGTCGATACGCTGAAACACAGATGTCTATCACATTTAGATATCAGCCTGCTCGTAGCGAGCTGTCCTCACCAGACAGGTCTGTGACAACTCCTTACGAAACCAACTTTGTTGTGACTCTGAATTATACGGATATTGACAGAGCGCAGGGAATTGCTGGTGCCACGATAACAGCCGAAGGAATAATCATTGCTTCAGTACTTGACAAGGGCAATGGTGTCTACGAAGTCACAATTAATGTCACAGGGCTTGCAAAAGGCGAGCATCTCTATAATTTGACTGCTGACAAGTCCGGTTATGCGCCGCAAACACTCTCTTTCAAGGTCATTATTCGTGATGCTTACACCTATGCAATTCCAACAGTTGGTGCACTGGACATCCCAGTCGGCGATGATCCTGTTTTTTATGTTGATTACTGGGACACCGATCACGACCTGCCTGTTGAAAGTGCAAGCGTGGATTGTGACTGGATACACCCAATCACTGTGGTCTACGAGTCTGCCAATCAGAGGTATAGAATCACATTCCCAACAGAGATTGACGACACACTAGTTCAAAACCTTCGTGTAAACTTTACATTCTACAAGGCAAACTATCAGAACGGAACATTCTCGATCTCTGTAACAATACGAACACATTATACCGATTTCAGACTGGTCACTGCAGTCGAGCCGACAAGCTACAATGACAACATCACCATCAATGTCTTCTATGGCGATATTGACTCAGGAGAAGGCATCGCGTCAATGTATGTCTATCACAGGGTCTGGAATGGAACCCTGAATGTGATATCATATCTTGATAATGACACTGTTCGTGGTGGCGGCTACTATATTATCACTGTACCCGCGAATCAATTTGGTGTGGGTCTCCAGACTTTCACCATATACTTCAACTGGACCGGTCCCGTTGCTACCTATGAAAACAAGACCCTAACAACAACGGTGAACATCGTGGGGGAGTCTGCTACCCTCTCATTATACACATCTGCTGAACCAACGCCGTATCTTGAGAACATGACTTATGTGATATTTTACGCTGCATCAAATGGTACTGGAATCAACAACTCAACAGGGAACGTGTTTATCCGTGTGGAGTTTGTGGGTGAAACCGTTGACTTGACCCAAGTCAACATTACTGAACTTGATTCTATCAATGACAGGGGCAAGTATTCAATTGAGTTCAATACAACATTGTTCGGAAAGACTGGCCTGATATACATGAGAATATTTGTGAACTGGTCGCGTACCGCAGAACCCTACTACACCAATCGGACCGAAACAGTGTCAGTCAGGATATTACCGCGCGACACACTGGTGTCAATAGACCCCCCCACACAGACTGCATGGGGCGAGATTGCTACCTTTTCCTTCACTTATGATGATGTGACTGGATCTTCAAACGTTCCCATAGCTAACTCTAGTTCAATGACAATCACACTTAATCTAACTACTTACACAATCACATATAATGATCCAACTAAACTATTCACTGTATCATTCAACACCTCTCAGTTTGGAGCTCCAGTTGGACAGAAAGTCTTCATTCTAAATGTCACTTGGGCAGGTGCTCCATTCTATGCCAACCAAACAGGTCGTACAATCACAATCACAGTGACAACACGTCAGACCACTCTGGACTATCAGTCACCAGCTCCAACTCAATACATGGACAATGTGACTTTCTCTGTGTTCTGGAATGATATTGCAGGTGCATCCTCTAGAGGAATCGAAGGCGCAACCCTCACACTTTATGATGGCGGATCCCCAATTCCTGCAATTTACTATTTAGTCACTGAGATTGGAAACGGTGAGTATAGCATAACGCTTAACACCACTTACAAGCCACAGCCTGGCTATTATCCCGTCACAGTTGAGATCACCACTGGGCTGTTCTACATGCCCACTGACACAGCTACACGGACATTCAACATCAGATATCGAACTACACTGCTATCATCCGAACCAATTGATGCTGTTCCTTACAACTCATCGATAGTAATAGTCTTGTACTATCAAGACATTATAACATTGGCCAATATTGGAAATGACACTTTTGATGTCACTCTGGAGATTATGACTCCTGGCAATTGGATATATACAGTCGAATGGCGACCCAGCTTTGGTTATTATGTACTCACTGTTGAAACTTACAACCAACCAGGTCTGCAGATTGGCGTAAACTATGACCTGCAATTGAACTTCAGCTATGCAGACAAGAGTCCATTCTACTACTGGGATGATTTGACAGTGACTTACACACTTAGACATAGAGCATCATCATTGGAGCGAACCGAGTCTCCCATTCCAACACCATATCTTGACTATGCTAATTTCACAGTCTATTATTCAGATGCTGATTCGTTATCAGGGATTGATGGTGGTCAGATATATGTATACAAGGCAGGAACCCTGCTCACACTGGGTTCTCAGTATATCTATTCTGCCGTTGGGAATGGATACTATGAGTTGTCTGTCAACACAACCGCTTTGGATGGTCTTGGAGTCACCATAATTAGTGTTTATGCTAACTGGACAGCAGGCTCTCCATATCATGACAATGCATCAATCTCAATTGACTTGACGGTTATAAGGAGGACCACAAATGTTGAAATTGTGACTCCTCCATCACGAACAAGCTTTCTTGAGAATGTTGTCTTTGAAGTGTCCTTCATCGATCTTGGAACTGGTTCTACCTTGAGCGCAACAAAGGATCTTGTATCGATATATAATGGAGGGACACTCATAGCTCCCACCGATTTCACAATGACACAAGTGGGAACTGGCTATCTCTACCAAATAATCATAAACTCAACAGTAATAACTTCAACTCTCATCACTGATAGAAACATTACTGTCCACATTAACTGGCCCGACACTCCAAACTACTATCGTGATGACTCGACATCAACAAAAGTATCAATCATCGCTCGTGTGACCTATGTATCAAGCGAACGCCCTGCAAACACTGCCTATGGCGAGATTGCTCAGTTCACGTTTGCCTTTGTCGATTCAACAACCACTCCTGAGTCCAGAATTGAGAACTCTGCCTCATTGTCGATAACAACCAACCTTACTGTTTCACCAACAATCAGCTACGACTCAGCAACACGACTGTTCACTCTGTCCTTCAACACCTCACAGTTTGGAGGCATCGGGCTTAAGGCATTCTACATCAATGTCACTTGGGCTGGTGTGCCCTACTATAGCAATAAGACCCATCAGATCATCTATATCACTGTCACAATGCGTGCCACTCAGGCAAACTTCCAAGCACCCGCCCCAACACCATTTGGCGATAATGTGACATTTACTGTGACCTACCTTGATATTGCAGGGTCAATTGAGGTTGGAATTCCCGAGGGCACCTTGACACTCTATTACTCTGGCAACCCAATACCTTCGAACAACTATCAGATAACTCCTGGTGGTGATGGCACATTTGTTGTTGAACTGTACTCAGGATACTTTGCCACCCCTGGTATCTATGATATCAATGTCACTATAGTATACACTGGTACCTATTACAGGTCTGATGCAACAGCAGTACGTCCATTTAACGTCCGATACAGATCCACACTATTATCATCGGAGCCTGTGGGCCTAATTGGCTATGGCACCACCATGGAAATAATACTGTATTATCAGGATGTCCTCACACTCGACAATATTGGCAACTCGAGTTCGACCACATTCTTTAGTATTCTAAATGATACTGGAACACCATGGGTCTATTCAATCACTTGGCAACCTGCATTCCAACGCTATCTGCTTCTAGTAGAGACCAATGGCCAACCACTCCTCTTGAATGAGAATTACACACTCTATGTTAATATGAGCTATGTGTTCCAGTCCCCATACTACTATTGGGATGTTCACTATATACAATTCTCAATACGAAATCGTGCTTCAAGTCTTGATTTGCAGGACGCACCAATTCCGACTCCTTATGGAGAGAATGCCACCTTTACGCTCTACTACTGGGATGCTGATGAGAATCAAGGCATTGCAGGGGCAACCATAACTCTCGAGTCAAGTGTTCCTCTAACCCTCAATGTTGACTACTACTTCACAGAGGGCTCGGCAGGCATTTACTACATCTACCTCGAGTCCACCGCATTTACCTCCCTTGGAACCTACAATGTGAAAGCCACTGCAGTGTGGTCGAGTGGAGCTCCATATTATAACAATGCAGTTCGAAATGTGTCTGTAACCGTATCTCAAAGAGATGCAAATATTGAGATTGTGAGTCCCGCAACTCAGCCTCGATATCTTGACAATCTCACATTCTCCTTCACCTTTGTTGATGGAGTCAATGGTAGCTTAGTCACGGGAATCACTGTGTCTGATATCACACTATATCGTGAGGGTGTTCCACTGAACCCTGGCGACTTTATCATGACTGAAGCCTCCTCAATTTTTGAGGTGTCAATAAACTCCACAGTTCTTGGGGCCACTTTGGTAAGCAACCTCAATCTGACAATTGTTGTCGATTGGAACGACTTGCTTGCACCTTATTACACAGATGACTCAACATCACTGAAAGTGTCCACAAGGGGTCGCTCAATATTCATAGAACCAAAGCAGATTGACACAACTCCCATCCGAGATAACATGACAATCTCATTCACACTGACTGATGAAGACACTGGCAAGCCAATAGAGAATGCAATCATTCTCTTTGACTGTCAGACTATTCCACTTGAGGAAAATGTTTCCTATTGGTTGACACGCGGCACTGGTTCTGATGCTGGCAACTACACCATAACAGTAAACACTGCAGCCTTGGGGACGATTGGAGACTTCAAGTTTGACCTTGAAGTTCGTTGGAATCCATCATTGATTCCATATTATTCTAACAGGTCTGCAATCACGCTCACTGGCTCTGTTGATCTAATCTGGGCGAACCTGCAAGCCGATGCGCCTCAGCCATCATCTGTGCAGGTCAGTGGCGATGTTTATGTCATTGTGGAGTATAGAGACCTTGACCATAATGTTGGTATCAATGGTTCTACTCTATTGGTGACCTACTTGGACACGGGAGTTGTTCCACAAGGCCTTACAGTGACATTGATTGGTGATGGTCGTTATAATATCAGTTTCAACACCATAGATCTCACTACCTTTGGAAATCAGGCGCTCAACATAACTGCAGTGAAGTCAGACTATACAACATCAACAGTGACCCCATCATTTACAGTGGTACCCATCAACACCGTGTTGACCCCTGCTGAAACCTCAATCACTCTGTACTGGAAAGAGTCTGCTTACATAATCGTGAGTTATGAAAATCTCCTCTTTGAAAATCTGACTTCCGGTGCCACGGTCACTTGGACTTACGGTACAGCATCAGGCTCATTCACGGAGATTGGTTCTTCTGGACAGTATCACGGATACATAGACACATCACTAGCTGATAGTGGAACCCGAGTGGTGACAATTACAGCAAACAAGAACAAATACACTGTTGCAGTGACCACGGTGACACTGATTGTACTTGCACTGCCTAGCGATATTAATCTATTGGAGCCTCAGAGCATATCTGAAGTGCCACGAGGAAATCCCATAGATGTTTCTGTGAACCTGATTGACAACGACAGCGTGTTAATTGACCCAACTTATGTCAATTGGGTCGTGATGACATTCCAAGGAGTCGAGTATTCTCTGCAGCTCAATGCGACAACAAATAGCTGGTTTGGAATACTTCCATCTGTGGCCACTGCTACTCTGGAGCCAGGCATTACCTACAGTGCCCGAATTACTGCAAATCTACGAAACTATGTGCCGGTGAGCACAATATTCAAGATAACTCTGCTTGCCACAGAAACCTCACTACACTATGCGGCGCCAACCGAAGCGAAGATGGAAGCATACTGGGGTGATATTCTCGCATTCACACTAACATTCAATGAAACCGTTTCTGGAATACCCATCACAAACGCAACAATCCTCTGGTCCTACAAGTCCTTTGGCATCAATTACACGTTTACAGTCAATCCCTCAACTGGACTTTGGTCGTTATCATTTAATACATCAGTTCTGACTTACGGTACCTTTGGTCTGACTTTCTATGCAACCCCAGGGGACCCCAACCTTGCAGAAACCGTCTTAACATTGACCCTTACTATTCGGCTCATTCCAACTCAGGTTGTCAGTCCAAACACACTCACAGTGTATTGGGGTTGGAGCGGCAATGTTCTATTCTTCTACAATGACACTCATAATATCAGAGGAATCAAGGGTGCTGACACAATATACAGCTATTCAACATATTCGGGTATAGCTGAAGACTTGGGAAATGGCTATTATGCTGTCTTTGTCAATACAAGTCTTCTCTCAACTCGTCAGTACACTCTTGTGATCTCATTTACCAAGGACAACTTCCAAGTAAGCAATGGTGGCATGCAGATCAATATTGAGCCTGTACCTACAAGTCTGTCGCTTATAACTCCTGAAGTCAATCAGGTTGATTCTGAGAGTGACATCCTTCAGGTGCCATTTGGCGATTCTATAATGATTCGACTGTTCTTCAATGACACTGATAGCTCAGATGGCTATGTTGGTGGCCTTAATGGAGCAACAAACATCACTGCAATTTGGGGCGGTGGTCTTGGCAGTTCTAAGAGTTTGTATGGCCTTATTGACCTACAGAATGGCACTTACTATTTCATCTTTGATTCCACTGATATCCGACTCTTTGAGGCAAATGATTTCATTCCCCAAGCATTGCCTGAAGATCCATTCAGGATGAGGCTCACATTAGAACTAATATACCGTGTTAGCCAGACTGTGGAGATTGAGATCACTGTTATTGAGCGCCCGACTAATTTCAATTTTGCATCTCCTGATGTTGTTGATGGCCGATTATTGATGCATTATGGTGATACAAGGGATGTTCTTTTCCTATACACTGAAACATGGAACCTTTCTGCTGGCGTGAGAATCTCAGGTGCAGAATTAATCGGAACTAGTGAAGAAGAAGCAATTGTGATTTTGTTCAATGGTTCAGCTGGTGAAGATGGTCTATACAAGATCACAGTTCAAGCACCTGCACCTCTTGTTCCAGTTGGTCTGACTCAGAACAGTGTTAGAGTATACATCTCAATAACTCTTGCCAACTATGAGGGGCGAACACTGGAACTGGCAATCACAATAATACCAACTGAGAGTCAAAACACAATGGGTGCTGCAATCTCTTATGGCACTCCTCTCTCACTCTTGGTACTCTTAATTGCAGTACTATGGGCCAAACACTTCAGCATACCCAAGAGACTTCGACAGATCAATGGTCAGATAAGAGCATTGAACAAGGGCAAGGTTCCGAAGCCCATTAGCGATGTCAAGAGTAGGTCTGAACTGCTAGCTGACTTATACAATGACACCTACGCAGGAATGGAGATTACAAGGACACCGGATCAGATGCCAGAAGAGTCAGTGCCTGTAGATGTGCCCGAGATTGGAGAACTTCTCATCCAGCTTGCAATACTCACTAACTTGAGTCGTGAGGAGCTGGACGAGTTCAAGGCAGACATCTCCAAGATGAAGATGAGCGAGCAAGCGGCCTTCGTGAAAGAAGTCATCCATCAGGAGGCCATTAGGGCCGCAAGGCGCGATGGCAAGACCATTGAAGAGGTTCTTGAGTCTGTTAGAGCTGAGGCTCTGAGAAGACTGGCAGGCGAGACCGAGGCACCCATCGCAGAGGTTGGAATGGTCACCCCAGAGGAGGAAGCACCAATACTCCTCACAGAAGAGGAGATTGAACCCACTCATGAGGTCATTGAGGAAAGGGCTCCTGAACCTGAGATAACGGAGGGCAAAGAACCTGTATCAGTGACTGATAAGCTGAGTCAATACGAACTGGAGGAACTTCGAAAGGACCTGATTCGTAAAGGTGTGCCTGCTCATGAGATCGACACGATAATGGAACAGGCGAAAGATTTGCCCAGAGAGCTCGTGGAAGAACTGATTCGGAGTCTTGGTGTGGACTCTGAAGAATAAGGTCCTCCTCCCCCTCACTCTTTGAGGAAGAATGAGAGGGGGAGGGTTTCTCCGAATCTGACTGGCTTTGTTCGTGAAGCCCTCTTCACTGGATACTGTGGGTGCTTGGCGAGTACATACTTGAAGTAGTGTTTTCCCTCTTTGACATGCACATGGATCTGAGCGCAGCTTGACAGTGCTTTTCCACCTGCAGGATGATATGGCTGTTGACCCGCGTCCTGAGCGGAGACCACCGTGAAGAGTCTGCGTTGGAGTGTGAACGTCATTATCTTTGTTGCCATATGTGTGAGCTCCTGGAGCCTCTCCCCCGACACCTGCTCCAAGACATACAGGTCTGGCAGACCCGATACGATGAGTAGCCTTGCAGGCACCCTGTCAAAGAATGACTCTAGATGGTTCATCACAAGGTCATAGGTCTGGGATGAGTTGAACGCCCTCGTTATGAATATTCTGTCCATCACAATCTCTGGCTCCAGTTCGAACTCGAAGGCATAGTCGGTGACATCCTCAATCTTGATCATGTTACAACTGTCAATGATGATTGTGGGACTGTCCAACCCACCTCTCTCCTTGGGCAACTGGATGTGGACCGCCATTCTGAGAAGGTCCCTGTGGAGCCCCCCGTCCCCATGAAAGAGATGTATCATTCCAGCCTCAAGGCCCCCTCCCAGTAGGTCGTCAAGCTCTGGTGTTCCGGTCCCCACCATCTGGCGGACTAGCTCATCAGCAGTCCTGAATCCCATGCCTGCGAGGGTCCTGCGATTACTCATCTCACTATAACTGTCATCATCTTCGGTAATAAGAACCACATTTTTCAAAAAGCCACTGAGGCTTTGGATGATTCGTTGCAGCACTCTTCGCCAGCCAAAATTCACGGCATGATGTAGATTCCATTTGGAACCCCTTAATTTGATGTCCTTTTTCACTCCAGTGACAATGCTAGTCTTCTCTCTCGGTTTAGATTTCTTTTTAGATAATGCTATTACAATTCACTTTTTCATCATTCTACAATAATGGGAAGCATTCAAACTTCCCGTTCTCTCTGATACTTAACGACTTCTTGCCAGACTGCCTCAACGAAGCCAGCAGAGCCCTCTATCTTGAATGTACCTCCGGGAGTGTAAAGAAGCAATGCCTCTCTCTTGAGTAGTGCCCATAGCAATATTAGAATAAGACCAATCATCATAAGCAGCATAATCATCATGTATCCACTATAGATGATCAATGGCCCTATGACTGGTATTATTGATGCCATGTAAGGGCTTAAAATGAGCACCAAGCCAATTACCAACACTTTGAGACCGAACCGTCTCCATCTCTCCATCCATGCAGCTCCAATGAAACTGATCAGTAGTTCAAATTGGGACCATTTCTTGGACCTTGCAGTTATCCTGTTCCTATCAATAGTGATCTCAGTAAACTCGATATTGTTGATCTCGAACTTCTCGCTTCTAGAAAAAGCATGATCTGATTGTTCTACTCTTCTCTCTACGGTAATATCCAATTACGTACCCTCCACTACTCAGGATGCATGCGTGCTATTTATTTCCTGTGATGATGATTTCACAAAATGGTCTAACTTACCCATTTTGAAACATTGTGAATTTAAATTAAGAACTCAAATGTAGATTCCTTGCGACATATATTCATCTTCCAAAATGGCTACTTAGACAAATAGTAAAGAGCTCCTGAAAACATATTACTTCTAATTTCTAAGACCTTTGCAAAAAATGACTTCAATTATCTCTTAATGTTACTTCTATTTAACCATAATACAAATCAATCCGAAACTCACTTAAGTAAGTCATCCTCTATTCGATGCTGGGTGACACTATGGTCAAAGTAGAAGGATTTGATTTTCCAGACGACCTTTATTACACCGATGACCAGCTCTGGGTCAAGAAGGAGAACGGGAAAGTTAGACTTGGTCTGACTGCCTTCGGAGCAGAGCTTGCAGGCAAGATCAAGTTCGTAAGGTTGAGACCCGCTGGTAAAGCTGTCAAGGCTGGAAAGAGCATTGGCACAATGGAGAGCGGGAAATGGACTGGTCCAATAAAGACCCCCTTTACTGGAACACTGGTCGAAGTCAATGAGAACTTGAAAACTAATCCGGGACTTCTCAATGATGATCCATATGGGGAGGGCTGGATTGCAGTCATTGAACCAACGGACTTCGATAGTGAAGTCGGTGAACTTCAAGGTGCTGATGGTCTAGAGGCCTGGGCCAAGAAGCAGATTGAAGAGAAGCAGCAATAGAACATTCTTTGGATTTTGAAGAATGGCCGGGTAACCGGCCACTCAATATCCCTTTATTTTCTTCTTATAAGCTCTCTCCTCAGCACTAATGCTGTGTCGTATAATATCTCTGGTGGGACCAGCACATAAAGTAGGTCTCTCGAATAGCCTGACTCAAAAACAATACTCTGAAAGATTAGGGTCTGTAGGCTCTTGTCGATGTCTTCTTTGGCATATTTGATGCTCATCTCTTCACACTTGATTTCAACCAGCTCGTTCAATATTTGTCTGTCAATATATGCCTCAGTCTTATATCGCATCAGATGCTCAGCAAGGGCCTCAAGGACGAGGAGGGTCATGAAGTCATTCATGCTGATTATATCAACAATGTCAAGATACTCCTGATCATGAGCGATGGATGTAATCTTTGATGTTGCCGCCCTGATTGCGTCAGAGTCAATGTCCTTTCCACTCTGAGCCAGTGGCCAGAGAACTTTCAAGGCCTCAATAGATGACTTGGGCTTTGAGGCATCAAACTCAGTAACGATGTCGCATAGGTATCTAATGGCCTCTTCTGTGAGACCTGTCGGAAATGTGTCCTCAACCCTCATTCGGATTATCTCATATAGTTGGGACTGGGTGAATATGTCCAGCGCAATCTCAAAGTCGTATGCCATTGAGCTTGCAGGCACCTTGGTGAGAAATCTGTAATCATGACTGTTCAATACGCCTATCGTGCTAGCCTTAATCTCCTTTGAGAGTCTTGCAAGCTTTACATAGACCTCCTCATTAGCATCATCAATATTGTCAATGACGAACACTGTTCTTTTGGATGATGCTGAGGCTGCACGCTTGAACTGAATCCACAATTGATCAAGGTCAAATGCTATGGTGACAGGTTTCTCTTCTAGGGATAGAATCTTATCACTCAATTCTGAAACAATTTCTGTCACACTCTTGTATCTGGCATCTACATAGACCGTATGTGCATCAAACTTCTGAGGAATGACCTTTGTCAGAAAATATCGTGAGAACACAGTTCTGCCAACACCAGTGATTCCATGGACAAGACAGTTCACTCCATACTCGTCTTCATAAGAATCACTATACACGCCATCAATCATCGCTAACTCCCTATCACGATGAAGAAGCCTCTCCGGAACGTAATAAGGATCGAAAAGGCCACGGGGACTTCTGTGAGATCTGACCATTATCATCGTAACAATGTCTGGAAGATACTATATAAACCCCTAAGAGGGTAGGCCGAAAGTAATCCGGCCTTACACCATGCTCCCAAGGACCTCTCCTGCATTGTCATCAAGGATGAACGAGTTAAACCCGCCGCCAATGATATCGCGAAGTTTCATAATTCTCTTCTTCTTCACATCATCGCTGAATGGCCACTTGTGCTCTGGCTTGGGAGTTATTCCGAGTTCAAGGCATTTGTCAACAATTCGCGCGACCGTCTTGAAGATCTCCTTACCTGACCTTCCCTCTGGTCGAATCTCTCTCGAATGCATGACCAATCCAAAGGCCTCTGAATTGTCGCCAAGATACCACTTGCTAGGGGCATGACCGTACTTAGCAAAGGGGCGAAATCCGTCTTCCATTAAGAGTTCGTTGACTTCAGTTATGCTATGACTCATCTCGGTCAGACTCTTGCCATGAAGTCCATAGCCCTCAAAGAGTGCTACCTGGATGCCCTCTTTGGGATTGCGTTTTGGCAGCTTGATGCGTGTGTCCTTGAGATATTCTACCTCCTCCTTGCTCAAATGTCTGAAGTCTGCAATCGCCGTCAGCTTCTCTTGTAATGCATCATCCCTTGGGTACTCAAGGACTAACAAGGGGAGTCTGAGGTCTCCACGAACATCCTCATGAGCCTGGACTATAGCCTCGCCATATCTCACTGGAAACTTGGCATCTATCAGACTCTGAATTGCTTGGCCAAGCGAGTCATAGTCATCAAACTCGGCAACCCCTCCAATCAACTCTTCCTCAACCAAAGGCTTGATTCTCACACGAAGTTCTGTGATAATTCCAAGTGTTCCATGTGAACTAGCCACATCATGAATTGTCATACCTGCCCTGTTCAGTTTTTCTTCAAGGGACTTGTCATTTGACCTGACACCATCCCAATCAACAACAAGCTGTGCACCATTATATAGTATCATTTTCACACGAATGGTGTTGTCCCTCATTGTGCCATTGACCCATGTATCATTTCCACCGCCATCGGTGCTGATGAGCCCACCAACAGTGGCAATGTCACGGCTGCTCGGAGCAACATAGAATTTCATCTTGAGCGGCTCCAAGAGATCATTAATCTCATTAGGCGTAGCACCGGGCTGGACATCGACATATCTCTGGTCTTTCGAGATTGTCAGAATCTCCCTCATCTGAAGCGTGCTTATCATGAACCTCTCACGATCACCCCCTGTACATGCACCACTTAGACCAGAACCACCACCCTTAGGAGTAATATCAAGTCCCTGCTCATTTGCCTTGAGAACAATCTGTAGGACCTCTTGTTCAGACCTTGGATAAAACACTCCCCTGATCTTCGAGAAGTTCAGTCTATAGTACATTGAGGCATTTGCACCAATAACAACATCACGTATCCTCATTGTTCATCCTCCAGTGCTTCAGCAAGCAGTTCTATAATATCCACAGTCTTGCTTCCAGCGCTCAGAAGCTGTTCTCTGCATGACGGACAAGCAGTCACAACAGTAGTGTCCTGTATCCTCTCCTTAGCCTTGCGGAGCTGGATGACCTTGTCACTGAGGTTAGGATCAGTCATCCGCAAAAGCCCGCCACCCCCACAACATGCTAGGTCCATCTCACGAAAGTTGACCTTCATCTTATTCAGAAGGGATCTGGGCTCCTTCTTGATGCCCAGAATTCTGTGCAGCTCGCAAGGGTCATGATATGCAAACTCTTCGCTTCTCTTTGTTTTTGGCGTGGTTTTAAGCAGGCGATCAAAGAACTGTGTGTGATGAAGTGCCTCGACATCTCCAAGCTCATGATACTTTGATAATTGAATCAAGCATCCTGGGCAACAGGTGACCACAGTCTTAGCTTTTGCCTTATGGATGACATCTCTGTTATGATCCCTGAGTTGCTTCGCTCCTGCATCATCACCAGTGAGATATAATGGATGCCCACAGCAGAACTCTTCTGCGCCCATGAGCAGATAATCCACGCCTTCTTTCTCCAATGATGATATTAGCCCTCTCACTACATCAATCTGGCTTCCACGAAACGACATTAAGCATCCGAGGAACACCATCACCTCTGCTGTTTTTCCCTCTGAATATACATGTTCTTCGAGGTTGGGGAACTCGTCCTCAAGTTCATCCATCCAGAACACTGCTCTGTCTTCAGGGTCAAGGCCGTAAATGTTCTTCACTTCACTAAGGGCATCTCTCAATGCATCAAGATATGCAAACTCCTCTGGGGCCTCATGAATTGCCTTTCCTCTCTGTTCGTGCCAAACCTTAAGAAGATCGACATCTGATGAACAGGTCTCACTACACCTTCCACAGAGAGTACATTGAAACAGAAGCCTTCTGAACTCTTTGCCGAGTTCCTTGTCATTCTCTATCATGTCCATAATCTGCAGCAGGTACAGCTTCCCTCGCGGCGAGTACTGTTCCTCTCCGATTACCTCGAAAATCGGGCATATCTTAAGGCATGAACCGCATCGAACGCATTTGTCGAATTCTACCATTTGACCGCCATCCATTTTTGTGGATTACGATTACTCCGATAAGTTAAATATAAGGGCTGTCAATGAGTCAAAATCTTGTTCGATTCGCACCTTTTTTATGGATATCTTCCTCCGACAGCCTGATTCATTATGCGTTCCAGACGGACCTCGGCATTGATATTACTTGCCCTCATCATATCTAGCGGAACAGTATCATATCTTCTCTTGTTCACACCTCAGAACCAGACTGCTCCTCCCCAAGAAGTTATCATAGAGCCCCATCCTTACAATAACCTGAACTGGTGGGATATTGCAGAGGAAATAGCCTCGCTCTCAGAACTCCTCGAGCCTCTGGGAAAGATTGCGGGGTTTGGAAATCGCTATATGAAGAATCCAAATACTCACTACTATACAGCGGCATCCTACCTCATTGATCGCCTAAATGATCTTGGAATCGAAACTGATTATGTTGGCACGCATTATTCTGTGCTGGGTCATCAGAGGGGATATGGCACCGATAAGAGAGCAATTGTCTTTGGAGCACATCTTGATAGTGATGAGTCTGGTATAGGAGTTCAACAGAATGCGGGTGGTTGTGCTGTAGTTTCTGCAATTGCCAGCATCCTTTCTCAATTCAGGCTGCCTATTGATATATACTATGGATTCTTCTCCTACAATACAGTGTTTCTTGATGATCAGCAGCAGCTTCGAGCGATGTGGGGTTCTAAAGATGTTGCACAATACCTGAAGGATAATGGCGTGAAGGTTATTGCATATTATAATTTTGATGAACTTCTATATGTTGACCCATTGCAAGACCCACATGAGCGCCTTCTTGCGGAATATAACAACATGTTCACTTATGGCTATCATGAAACGAAGTATCTGGCGGATCTACTAGTTGCTGCAATGCAAAGAACAGGGATGGATGTTATGAGTTCAGTTCAAGACTGGTCCACTCAGACAGACCACTGGTCATTCTGGCATGAGGGCTTTCCTGCAATAAATGTCAGGGGAGGTCATACAATTGACCCTGAGAATGCTCCTGCAGATGTTGTGAGTTCAACGAGCTATGATAAGGAGCAGGCTCTCAATCTTGCCAAAGCAGCTGCGTCTGTTGCGGTATATCTGGGGTTAAAAGGAAATGGCCATGAAACCTCATTCAAACTAAAGCAGACGCTAGAACCCAAAGGTCAGGCTTTCATAAGAACTGTGATATCTAATCCCCAGACCCTTAAGCTTTCAGGATCAAAGTCCATTAATGGAACAGTACGCATCTCATTTCACAACGGTACAAACACATTATATGGCCCCATTGAGATTTCCGAGCAGAGATTTTCGATCCAAACCCCCTCAATTATCCCTTTGGGCCCCTTGTATGTGCAAGTCACAAACTTGTATGATGAACCCGTGGATATAGAACTCTACTTGAACTATACCTCGGACACGGATGGTGATGGAACACTCGATAAGGACCAATACTCTTGGCCTGAGCCAAATCCCCCACTTGATTGGGACCATGACCTACTTCCTGATGATGAGGAGAAGCTCTATGGCACTGATATCTTCATCTCGGACACAGACTCTGACTCAATTGCTGATGGAGTTGAAGTCATGTATGGAATGGACCCTCTTCGTGATGACACCCTTGAGGACCTCGATCATGATGGTCTGAACAACATTCGCGAACTGATGATGGGCCTTGATCCCTCAACGAATGATACTGATGGGGATGCAATGGACGATTACTGGGAAGTGACATTTCTCACTAACCCGCTCGTCAATGACTCGGCTGCTGATTATGACAATGACACATTAACGAACTATCAGGAATACATCTATGGTTCAGATCCTTGGTCATCAGATGGCGACTTTGATGGTGTGCCTGATGTTGAAGAGGTCGCCCGAGGAATGAACCCCCTTTCCGATGACACAGATAATGATGGTCTGCGAGATCAACTCGAACTTATAGATGGCCTTGACCCTCTAATTCCAGACTACGATGTCGATCTGGCACCCGATGGATATGATCATAACCCTAAAATAAACACAATAATCATCATACTCTTAATTAGTATAGTTCCAATCTCCATTGGTACAGTCATTTTCTGGCGAAAAATGTACCATTCCAATAATTAGCTGTAAAAATGCGTTTCTTCTCTGACTTGACCTGAGGGCTGATGTACAAAACGGCACATCCGTTCTCAACCTTTATTACTCCCTTTTGGTACGCGCATTGAGTTAAGCTCCAATGCAAAAAAGGAGCGTTATTCCTGGGTGTGTCATAATTGACCTCTGGAGACTCACAACAAGTTTCAAAACAGAGCAGTCCCGAAATTGCCATCTCCCATCGGGGCGAGGAATTGAGGATTGGTGTCTTTCCATGCCGATGTGGAAAGAATATTGGGGCAGTTGTTGATATTGATGAGGTCTGCAAGTTTGCAGAAACTCTCCCTGGTGTCGTGTTTGTTCAACAGAACCGGTATACATGTGCGGACCCCGGCCAAAAAGAGATTCAGACTGCAATTGCAGAGCACGGCCTAAATCGTGTTGTGGTTGCTTCGTGTTCCCCAACAATGCATGAAACCACTTTTCGAAAGGCTGTCAAAGCGGCAGGTCTTAACCCCTATCTCTGCATAATGGCAAATATTCGTGAACACGTATCATGGGTTCATCAGAAGGAGCCAGAACTCGCCACTGAGAAGGCCAAAGAATTGGTGGCCATGGCGGTTGCCAAAGCCTCTACTCTTGAGCCACAACCCGAACAAGATGTGAATGTCACACAGGCCGCAATGGTGGTTGGAGCGGGAGTAGCAGGGATGCAAGCTGCTTATGATCTTGCAGAGATGGGTTACCTGGTCTATCTGATTGAGAAGGAGCCCACAATTGGGGGCACCATGGCAATACTCGATAAAGTCTTTCCCCAGAATGACTGCAGTATTTGTATTCTTGGCCCTAAGATGGTAGATGTCTATCAACACCCAAATATCAGACTCTATACAATGGCTGAATTGGAAGAAGTGTCAGGATATGTCGGAAACTTTCACGTGAGGGTTCGGCAAAAACCGAGGTTCATAGATCCCGAGAAATGTACTGCATGCAGTGAGTGTGTGGAGGTATGTCCAATTGATGTTCCCCATCGCACTGATCAGAACTTGAGTTGGAGGAAGGCAATCTATATTCCATTTCCTCAGGCAGTCCCTTCATCTTTTGTGATTGATCCAGATGCCTGTCTGGGTATGGACCTGATCCGTTGTGGAAAATGTATTGATCGTTGCGAGCAAAAAGCAGTCACGCCTGAGGATATGGAACAGTTCATTGAATTTGATGTGGGTGTCATAATTGTGGCAACCGGTTTCAAGATGGCTGACCCATTAAAGATTCCACGACTGGGCTGGGGACGATATCCAAATGTCATCACTACGCTAGAATTCGAACGTCTAATTAATGCAGCAGGTCCCACAGAGGGTCATCTTGTAAGACCTAGTGATCACACAGAGCCAAAATCGATTGCCATCGTCCAGTGCGTTGGCTCCCGTAATATCTCCACACGAACGGGCTGTTCCAATTATTGTTGTGCGGAATCTGTTAAGTGTTCTCTGTTGATCAAAGAACACCATCCTGAAACAGATGTTGTGATATACTACCAAGACCTGAGAATGCATGGCAAATACTTTGAGGACCAATATAGGCTGGCACGCCAAGTGGGGGTGAGGTTTGTAAGAGGAAGAGTTGGCGAGATTCAACAGTTCCCACATACAAAGAACCTTCGTGTAACCGTTGAGGACACAACGCATAATGAATTGCTGATGAAAGAGTTTGACATGGTCATCCTCTCTATGGGCGCAGAAGGAACTGCAGGCAATATCCCCTTCCCACTATCAACCACTGAGGACCATTTCTACATAGAGTCTCATCCCAAGCTGGCCCCTGTAGATACAAGTACAGCAGGCGTTTTCATCTGTGGTGGTGCCGAATCGCCAAAGGACATTCGTGACTCTGTCATTCAAGCCAGCGCAGCTGCAGGACGAGCTGCTGTAATTCTGCAGATGGGTCGATATCCAATAGAGGCCTTGAGTGCCAAGATTCTACAGGATTTGTGTTCGCGATGTGGTACCTGTGTGAAGAGATGTCCTTATGGTGCAATCACGCAGGATGGCACTGGTAAGTTCACTGTTGTTTCAGCGCTGTGCAGGGCATGCGGGACATGCGCCGGCGATTGTCCCAAAGGCGCAATATACATGCCTAACTTCACTGACAACCAGATATTTGCCCAGATTGAAACCGCTCTTGCCAAGGACCCCGAGAAGAAAGTGATTGCTTTTGCATGTGCATTTTGTTCATATCGCGGCTCCGACTTGGCTGGTGTTTCACGAATGCAGTATCCGACAAACTCGCGAGTGATTAGGGCTATGTGCTCGGGTAGGTTTGCTGTCAAGTTTGCGCAGAGAGCCTTCGAATTGGGCGCAGGCGCAGTTCTCTATTCTGGATGTCATCTGCCCTCTGACTGTCATTTTCAGACCGGAAATCATTGGATGGCAAAACGTGAGCCCCGAATTCGCAATTGGATGAAACGGAATAACATCTCT
>JAJRWI010000018.1 GCA_024276825.1 archaeon | reverse complement strand
TCCCCCCTATATCCACTGTCTATGGTCCCTGGACTGTTCAATGCAGTCACTCCTTTATTCATTGCAAGACCACTCCTTGGCCGTACCTGCCCCTCATATCCATCAGGAATCTCAATTGCCAGACCCGTGGGAACTGGAACTATCTCTCTTGGCCCTAAAATATGGTCAATCGTTGAGTATAGATCAAAAGCAGCATCCTTTGGATTAGCCATAGTAGG
The DNA here is from genome assembly GCA_024276825.1 of archaeon. Classification (GTDB taxonomy): domain Archaea; phylum Asgardarchaeota; class Thorarchaeia; order Thorarchaeales; family Thorarchaeaceae; genus JAJRWI01. The sequence goes on along the minus strand of JAJRWI010000018.1, from coordinate 45,243 downwards.
GATACGAGCATCTGGAATTAACTTCTTCACTTTGACTATGACTGGTTTCTTGCTCAACTCTTGCACCTGTCACTCTCCTACCAATCTCTCAAAAATAGTTATTCATCAATTATAATTCCCGGGGAAAATGGTGCCGCGGGCGTGATTTGAACACGCGACAACACGGTCTTCAGCCGTGCGATCTCCCGGGCTAATCTACCGCGGCATGTTGGTCATGCAGATGAAGAGCACAACGAAGTTGTTTCCTGTTGATAGAAATATAAAGATAGTGGAACATATAGCTAATTTCTCAAAAAGTTATTCAGACTTGTCATGTAAACAGAATTGAAATCATGGCGAAGAAACTTGGAGTATTCCCTCCACTCTCAGAAGATGGGAGCGCAAGGATTACTTCTGCATCCAGAGATGATGTGACCGGGACAACACAGGGGAAAAGAGGCCAGTTCTGCACTAGTGTAGAAAAAGCCCCTGCAAACACTGGAGTTTCTCTGGTGGGTGGTGACACTTGCAGGGGAAGGGCTGAACGCATGGTCCTTGTTCAGACGAATTCATCATGCGACAAGTTTGAATAAGTTCAGGTTGTCAGTGGAAAAAATAGAACACTCTGCAAAGATAGCGCATGACTCTACCAACGCTTGTAGCCGTATCTCTGAACCTGCTTGTCCAAGTACTGATCCTGCTCCGCTTCCTCTTCGAGTTCTTCAGTGGTCTTTACAGGACTCCATCTACCGCGACCTCGTGTATTCGGTGCTGCCATGAAGATTAAGCAGGCAACAAATATCAGACTAAAGACTACCCACCACATAGAATAACCTCAATGATATATGCGCCCTAAATGATATAATAGTTCTGCAAGACCTCTTATGGCGGTTTGAATGATTCTGGGGAGAATTGTCTGATTGTGGACTTAACGGATCTTATGATTCATGTAGCTTGCCACAATAGCGGTGAGAGTGGCTGCGACATTCACAGCAAGTGGGTATACAAAGAGCGAGTCAAAGAATGCAAATGTGGCGAGCCATGATGGTAGTTGGACATAGTCTGCGATTCCGAATGGCAAGAAATAGAACATGAAAAACACGCATGTGAGAAGGGCTACTCCAGCGAATGCGGGCATGTCCTCAGTCATTCTTGCAAAGTTCGACAGTCTGGTCATCCAATTGGTCTTAGCCCTCTGTCTTCTACGTACTTTTCTCTTGGCAACAATATGAGCCCAGCGATACATTGCTTCTGCCATGATCACGTAGGCTCCTGCAAGAACAGCCATTGCTCCAATGGCAACTATCAGCTGCAGGTCTGCACTGAGGACCTGAATGTAGCTCTGTGCATGCCAGAGGATTGGGACTTGAACAAGTCCCGCGATACCAATGAATATGACAATAAGCGCGGGCTTACTTCCACGCCGCCACCAAACTGCTAGGCTCATGACCATCTACCTATGTCTTTAATCATCTCGTCAACAATTCAGTATCTACTTTAAGGTTTTGGAAAACCAATTATTGAACTGGATGCTTGGCCTTTATGATGAACCAAGAACCATGGTTCCGGGTCGAGTCAATATCAAAGCCGACATCGCTCACGAGCTTGGCTATATGTTCCAATGTCTGTTCTTGACCTCCACGAACTCCATATCCTATCTTTGAAAGGGTTTCATCAGGCAACGTAAATACTGCCCTGAAGAAAAACGGGTCTTCATTTCTGTCTATAGTACTCGCCATGATGTGAAGCAGTCCTCCCTCTTGTAACACACGAAATGCCTCTTGAAATGCCCTCTTCTTTATGGAGTCCTCTCTCATAAACATGAGTGAGAACCAGAACGTCGCCATGTCGAACAGATTGTCCCCAAATGGCAAATATTGCGCATCACTGACAAACCAATTTGAACCAGGCTCGTATATCCTCGCCTCAACGACCTTGGAGAACTTGATGTCCACAGCGCAAACGCGGTCTCCTGCAATACGCGAAACCAGTCCCTCACTTCCCCCACCAACATCCAGGACGAGTCCTGCATCAATTGGATTCAGTCTTATCGATTGCCACTCCACATCTGATCGAATATTATCTCGCTTCAACAGGTTTCATCCTCTCTCGGATATGTGCAAGTCGCATATATGGGCAACACTGAATAATCTGGTTGAATGAACGCTGGCAGTTGCGACAACGAGATATGACTTACAAACTCTATGTATCCATGCTCTTGTGCAAATGAATATGCCTCTGCGATGTTCTCTTCTCTCAAGGCATAATCCACAGTGAAGACCACCTTTCCGCGATTAAGATACTCGTCTAACATCTCTACATACCATTCAGTATCACTTTCTGGCACACGCATATCTCCACCAGCGGAATCACCCCACTCAGCATCTGCAGCCCCATCAAACAACACATGTTCTTGAGCCACTCCGTCAATGATGTCAAAATACTCGGAGTGATTCTCGCAGATGTCAAGGGCGTTTTGAGCGATGAGAATGAAATCGGGATTCTGTTTCTGGCAGTATTCTCTGATCTCTGTGATGAAATCAATCATCTCTTGTTGTGCGTCCAGTCCTTCAGACTCTGCTGCATTGACGACAGGCTTGTAATTGAAACCGCCAATCCAGTCCATATATATCCCGTCGAAGCCATCATCAATGATTTGCTGAATACTACTGCCTTCCGAATACAGAATGATCTCCTTCCAATGTTGGTCCCAGAATGCAACAGGATAGTTCCCGCTCCAACCATCCGGATCGAGTGCAATCAAGAAGTCCGGGCTTCCTCTGCTGGCCTCTGTGGGAGCAGTCCAATTGTCCTCCCAATACCATCGCCAGTCCTCTGCTTGTCCTATGTCCACATATGCAATCACAATCTTCGATGCGACATTTGTACCCGTTGACCTATGCAGCCTGTCTACTACTGAATGCATGTCAAAGTCGGCGAGCTCTCTGCTACTCCTTGTTGGCTCAATCACTAGAAGGTCATACTTTGAATCAATCAGTGCATCCACTGCATCATCTGCCTCAATGTTCTGAATCTGATATGCCCAAAGTCGGACCATGTCAAGCCCATCTCTCTTTGGCACGGCACTCATAAGAACAATGACACTTGCGGTTGAGATTGTTATGATGGCAGCGAGAAAAGCTCCGAGTGATCTTCGGCTCATATGTGCCCTATTGCTCTATGCATAATAAGTGAATTGCATGATTTCTTGGCCAATAGTCGTCCACAAAAATCAGATTGGTGGACCGGGCGAGATTCGAACTCGCGACCTCCACCATGCCAAGGTGGCGATCTACCGACTGATCTACCGGCCCATGTCTGATTTTAATAACGAAAATCATCGGGTTAAAAGAATTATGGATGCGAACCAGTGAATTCCCATGGTGGATCAATCAAGCACGAACTCTTACGCCATGGACTTTCTTGTGGGCCCAGTTGTAAGATCTGAGACGGGAGGACGCACCGAAACCACAGGCGGCGCACTTCTTGTGCCTTACATGGTATGATCTCCTGCCGCATCTTCTGCATCTGATGTGATGTGGGTTGTTCTTCTTGCCCTTTGAGGGTGTGCCCTTTCCCATTAATGTCTACTCCTTTTTCTTGGTCCTTTTCGGTGGGGGTGACACTATCACCACATTGTCGCCTCTCACAATCACAGTGTGAATCTGTGTGACTATTTCCTCCTCTGTTTCGGGGTCAATAGCAATCTCATCAGCATCGACCAGTAAGAGATTCAGGTGCTGATCGTAGCCTTGCAGTTTTCCCTTTATCTTTCTCCGACCCTTCAACTCGACTAATACTTGGGAACCCAATGATTTCTGAAGGATCTCCATAGGTTTACCTGCGTTCAGTTCAATTCACCAACAGAGAAGGTCAAACACAAGCTAATTGCTTATGTTATACTGGCATGTCCTTGGCCTTGGCTTAAAAAGATGACGATGTTACACCTTAAGCTCACTTGTTGATGCCGTATTATTCAAAAGGGAGTTATAAATCAATCATATGATGCCAAAGATTGAACGAATTAAGAAAAGACATCTTTTGAAAAAGAAAGAGCAACGCCGTATTCTCTCACAGATCGAGTCTGAACTAGGCGTGCTTGCCAACTTGGACCTGAAAGAGAAGATAGAATCTGGAATACTTGATGATGGCACACAGATTCTGATAATCGGCGATAAGATTCTGTTCTTTGAAACCGAAGGCAGATTCTTTCCCACATTGCATGCTCTGTTGAACAACTATGTCAAGATACCCAGCGTCACAGTGGACATGGGTGCGGTCAAATATGTTGTGAATGGTGCTGACATAATGCGCCCAGGAGTGACCAGAATTGATGACAATGTTCAGAAGGACCGAATAGTGGCGGTCATTGATGAGCGCCACTCAAAACCGCTTGCGGTCGGCATCTCATTATTTGATGCTAATGAGATGCAGTCCCTGAGCAAGGGCAAGGTCATCCTGACCAAGCATCACATAAATGATGATTTATGGAACTTTACACGCCACTAGTCAATCTCTCTACGTGACCGATAATATTCAATAGCACTTCGATAAACACTCTTTGCAAAGTTATTATCAAGACCGCAATTCTTTGCAAAGCGTGTTCTGGCAGTTCCGGGTTTCGTGTGGTCGATATCCCTGCGTACAATCTCTTCTATTGTCCTATATCCATGATCTGCAAGTATTCGGGCCTCCTCGCGCGACAGAATTCTTGCTCCTTCCCTAAAGGCACTGGGGACTCTTAGATTAAACAAATCCGTGTTTGCAAGGTCCTCTTTCACACCATACTTCAGCCGATTGCTGAATCTTTCAAGTCTCTCAGACAAGGCTTCCTCCTTCAAAGCAAGATAATAGAGTGATACTTTCTGAATTATGTCGCTGCAGAAGTCAACAAACATTCTGAGGTCTCTCTCATCAATGGCTACATTTGGCACCTGATTATGTACCATAGCAATGATGTCCTTAATGGGCCTTTCATTGATCCAGTCCAACAATACCTGATACTTTATCCTATTTCGGACACCAACCATGTTGACATATCTGTCACTTGGTCCATCAACTCCCATCAACTCGATTTCAAACTGCGATGGGAGAGTTGTTCTGGGCCTAATTGATTGCGGCTGACTGAACTTTAATACAAGATATATCAGGTCGTCATCACTTGAACTCTCTTGTAACTCATGAATGACATCGCGACTCTCTATGTATTCAATCAGATTGATGTCGACTTTGACCGCAATCCTTGCGTCCTTTGACAGATAAAGCCCCTTTCCATCAGGCTGAAGAACATCCTTCTTCTGCAACCATTTTATCAACTTAGAAATCTGCTGTGTTGCCCTCTTGATATACTCCTTGTCATAAGTCCCTCTAAGAGTCCTCGATATCACATCCATTATCTCACTCTTTAGCTTCGTTGGATCATGAAATCTGCTTTTAGACAGACATCGGTTGAGAAGACTAATGGCCAATTGCGGATATACATCTCCAGGCTTTAATGACTGTAATGGCTGCTTGAACAGCACTTTTGCAAGCGACTTGGTGTTTGGAAAACGCTCTGATGGTTCCTCAAGTATGAGATACACCCTTCCTCCACGGCTTGCAAGATAATACTCTCCAATTCGCCCTGCAATTTGAAGGTACTTTGACCGCGTGATTCTATTGATCAATGCACCATCTACTAGGATTATCACTATGTCAAGGGGGAAGCTGATGCCTGCTGTGATTCCTGTTGTTGATACTACAGTCCTTACAACACGTTGTCTTATCAATCTCTCAAGAGACCCCCTGACATCTGGGGTAAGTCCTGCGTGATGGAAAGCAACTCCCTTACTTAATGTTTCAAACAGACGATTAGCTGCTGGAGTGTCATCATTTGTTTCAATTGTGTTTCTTACCAACTTCATGTTAATCTGTCTGGCATGATTTTCTGCCATGTACCGTGCCATTCCCTCTGCTCTTACTCTTGTTCCCACAACAATCAAAACAGACTTCTTCTCGGGGCTCTCTATGTGCCTGAACACGGCTTCTAACGGGTCCTGAACATCGATGATTACTGTATGACTATTATCACTGCTGCAAATTCTGACATGCTTCCTCTCAGTTTCAACAATATACTCATCAGGCGTGATTCTTGCCTCTGGCCGAAATATCCGCGCGTCAAGCCATTTACTGACCATTTCAGTATGCCCAAAGCGGGATGAGAGTGTGATAATCCTCGTGTTGGGCCGCAATAATGAAATTAGTACATCAAGACGTGTACTCCTATCACTACCAAGATTGTATACACTCACCTCATCAATTGATGAGTTCAGTTCGGTAATTTCATCAATGACTGCCAGTCTGATATCTTTGGTCCACTTGTCATTCCGAAGTTTTGATGTCAAAAAGTTCTCAAAAATTGCAATAATGAGGTCTGCATGGTTCAGTTCCTCCTTACTAACCCTTCTCATTCCATCTAACCTTATAACAGAGTACCCCAACGTCCGAAACAGATTCTCATACTCATCCATTATCTGCCTGTTCAATGAGATATACGGTGTGAGATAGATACATCTCTCTCCCCTCTTCAGTGCCATCAAAATGACTATCATTGCAAGAAACGTCTTACCTGAGCCTGGTGGCATCTGAATCATCAAGTTCTCTCTTACATCCCCTACTTCATGAATGAACTTCTCCTGTGCTGGCAGCAATTGGATAAAGTTCTTGAACCTGAGTAATGTCTTAGCGGCCCTTTGTACCTCAGTGTCATCATCCGTGATTTCATGAAGAATGTGCAGTGCCGCAAGTGCAAGCCTGCCATCACGCGTAATCATGAATGACCGCTTCTTCTTTTTCTTCTCCCCCACAGCAAGAACGAACCCGGCGCTCACCAGCTTACTCATGGTTTCGTAAAGCGTGCCCCCACTGATCAACTTCTTTCGCTGCCCCTCATAATCTGCCTCTGCCTGTGTGCGCAGACCCTCCTCTTTTTCTATGGGTCGAGAAACTCCAATTAATGACAGAATACCATCAACAATCTCTTCCCAACTGTAAGTGGACACGACATCGGCAGTTTGCGGACTCAATACTGTCAGAATATCAGCTGCATATCTATTGCCAAGAGCTTTGAGCTTCTCACGAAGAACTACTGGCGTTCTGACTTGACCCTTTGACATAAGTATCACTCGTCAATGCCGAGTAAATGAATTAAACGTTTTCTGGATAATACTAGGTCTTTTCTGCTTTGAGTTGACGAATAATTGTGACATGAGGTGAACATCGTTGCGCTTTAGATTGGGGCGTAAAATGGACCAGAAAACTAGTGATGTAAAAGAAGCAAGCACTACTCGCCCACAATTGGGTATTTTCTCACCAGCAGCGGGGATAAGTTCAACTGATCCAATGCACGAGTGCAAGAGGCTTGCTGAACTCGAAGCAATTTTCATTCGATCGAAGAAACTAGAATCATTGGAAGATGTTCCCTATGTTGTAAATCAGATCAAAGAGGGCAATATTGTTCTGCTGGACATCTCGAGATTGAACAAATCAAACGAACAGGCCCAGCTCGAACTGAAGAGAATTATCGAGCGTATTCGCGGCGAAACCCGCGGTTATCATGCAGAATTAGCCCTAGTGAATGACGGGTGCATAATTGTGACTCCCTCATTTGTCAAGTTCTAAGGGAGAAGAGGAAGTAATCCCTCATTTCAGCTTGATAGTTTCAGTGACCATCAACGCCTTGGTGTCAATGTTCATTGATTTATGAATTGTTGATGCAAGGTTAAGGCATTTTGATGCTTCACCATGACACACAAGTATTCTTTCAGGAACTGGACTGACTCTCTTTACAAAATTAAGAATCTGTTTTCTATCAGAGTGTCCTGAAAAGCCCTCAACAGTGGCGACCTCCATGTTAACGGGAATAACGACCATCTGCCCATCTCTGTTCCGCATCTGAATCTCTTTCCAGCCCTTCTGAATCCTTCTTCCCAACGTGTTCTCTCCCTGGTAGGAACAGAATATCAGGGTGTTTTTCTCGTCATGAGCCATAAGCCTGAAATAATCAACGCTGGGCCCCCCCGCCATCATACCTGATGTGGCCATGATGATACAGGGTTCGCCCTCAACTATCTCTTCTCTCTTCTCGGGATGGTCCACCTGCACAAATATGTCGCTGAGGAATGGATTGATACCCTGATGAAATATCATCTCACGAATCTTCCTGCTCAAGGCCTCTGGATGCGTTGTGTGAATGGCAGTTGCCTGTGCGATCATTCCCTCAATATACACTGGTACACGAGGTATCTTGCCTTTTGATACAAGGTCCTCGATGACAAGCATCATCTCTTGAGCCCTTCCAACTGCGAGAACGGGAATCAAAACTTTACCGCCTCTCTCTATTGAACGCTTAATGATGGTAGCGAACCTCTTTTCAACCTCCTGTCTTGGAGGCATCTTATCAGTTGGATGACCATAAGTGCTCTCTAGAATTAGAGTTTCAAGTCTTGGAAATGTGAATGTTGCAGGCTCTAAAAGTCGTGTTCTGCCAAACTTGAAGTCTCCAGTATAGGCTAGATTGTACACCCCATCACCTATATGCAGGTGAATGATGGCAGAACCAAGGATATGTCCTGCATTGTGTAATGTAAGCCTGACATCAGGAGCGATATCAGTGACCTCTCCATAGTTCAACGTGATAGTGTGAAGAATCGCCTCCTTGACATCCTTCTCTCGGTATGGCCTCAACTTCCCCTCTCTCTCCGCTACATCAAGATAGTCCAGTTGCAATAAAGTGGATAGATTGAGTGTTGGCGCAGTCATGTAAACAGGACCACGATAACCGTACTTGAACAAGAATGGTACCATCCCAGAGTGGTCAAGGTGGGCATGTGAAACCACAACAGCATCGAGTTCATCAATATTGAACTCAGGCATATCAAGACGTGGAAATGCCTTGCTTGGTGCACCAACGTTGACTCCACAGTCGATTAAGATATTGCTCTCTGAAGTCTGAAGAAACATGGACTGCCTTCCTACTTCTCTAAACCCTCCAAATGCAGTCAGTCTGATCCACCCATTATCAACAAGTGGGGGCCGATGAATCCTCTGACCAATCTCTCGAAAGATCTTGTTTCTTCTTGCAGATTCTGATTGAATGATGTATCTTATCTGCTTAATTAGCATACTCTCGATTGGCGGGGTTCTTATCACACTTGGTCTCCAAAATGTCTGACGTGTTATCTCCCTCAGTGTTGCACCACTTCTTCCGATGACAAGCCCAGGTTTTTGTGCCTCAATAATCACCTCTCCCCGCGAATCATCAAAATCTATGGATGATATCTCTGCTTCGGCTGGGACAAGCTCTCTAACACACTTTTCAGCCTCTTCATGTGACAGTCTTATTTCTGGAGCTGAACGTACCACTATTCGTTTTCTCATTTTTCTGGCTAATGCCTTGATAGTGTCATCATCATCAAGCAGGATCTTTGGGGCCTTTGCATAAATGGCGATCTCAGGACCTTCATACTCGACTGTTGTTATTGCTGCTGACTTTGGCAATGCTTGTCTTATTATTTCACGTATGTCCTCGTACTCTTGATGATTGCTAGATTGCATAAATTATCTCACCATGTCAAAGGCCTCTTTGCCTTTCTATTATTCATTAAATCAGTTGTGTACAAACTTGATTCTTGCAATCCGTTAGGATCTGCAGGTCATTCGGAAAAGCATCACTGCTTCCATATTTTCATAATTATGTCTTTGTCAATAGCTTGATAGCCATCCTTGTCAATAACACTGACAAGAATTGAGTTGCCGCTGGCTGCATCACGCTCAATTGCCGAGGCAATGGCCTGTACAGCAAGTTCAATTGCCTTCTTTTTGGGCATGTCATCCTTATAGTTTGCCTCTAGAACACCTAGTGCAACTGGCGAACCAGATCCGGTTGAAACAAACTTGTCTGAGAGAACAGACCCAATGAAGTCACTCTGGTAGACCTGCGGTCCCTCATCATCATATCCTCCCACAATGAAGCCCACCATATATAGTCCACGTCCTTGGAACAAGATATTGCTCATCAAACGTGTCATGGCCCTCACTCTGATTGGCCTGCCATGTTGAATCTCAAAGAGCTTGGTTTCAGCACGAAGAAGGTCAACAATGGCTTGAGCATCAGCCACAGAACCAGCAATTGTTACTCCAATCCGGTTTGTGATTTTGTGAATCTTCTGAGCTGTCTTGTTTGCTATCAATAGCCCCATTGTGGCTCTCTGATCGCTTGCAAGAACGACGCAGTCCTTTGCTATAAGACCCACTGTGGTTGTTCCGGTCTTCAGTACCTCAGTGGGAGGATTCATGTCATGTTCCATATTGGTAAACTCCCTATTTAGAAGAATATGATGATAAAGAATGAGTGACTGTGCCAACTTCATCTTTTTCATATTAAAAGGTTGCGACAAGGCATTGAATTAGTTATTCCTCATCTGACGCTACTGCCTCCGGACGCTCAAAGGTTATAACTATTTTAACCTCATTAGCCGACTCGATGATGTCCAGGATATCTCTGGCAATGCCAATCTCAGCATACGAAACATCTTGGATATAACGAGTTTCCTTGGGGAGATCAATCGTCACAGTCTTTGTCTTTATTTTAACATTGAACTTATCATCAGGGATTCCTGGAATTCGGCGCCTAATTATGGCTCTTACTTTCTCTACTGGATCTGTGACTATCTCTCTAACTGTGACATCAAACACAATGGTCTTTCCTGCAAGAGGGCTGTTGAAATCGACACGTACAGTTCTACCCAAAACGCTGACAATCTCTCCTCTATCTCTTCCAAGAGTGACCTCCTCTCCCTTAATCGGCTTGACTCCCATTTTTGCCAGCTTTGTCTTGGCTATCTGTTTCACCTTATTGGGGTCCCGCTTGCCGAAAGCTCTCTCTGGAGGCACTTCTATTTTCTTGCTCTCGCCAACCTTCATGCCCACTAATTGTTCTTCTAGTGCTGACAGTAACCAGTTCATGCCAACAGCGACCAAGATTGGCTCATAACGCCCATCCTCTTTGTAGATGCCTTCCTCTTTGGCCACTTCTTCAAGAGTCAGATCGAAAATCTTTCCATCCTCTTTTGTCTTTGCAATATAATCGAGATAAATCAGGCTCTTCTCTTTAACGACATTCTCAACCTTTTTGGTAGTTTTTTTTCTTGTTGTGGTTTTCTGACCTTTTTTGTCAGACATTTTTGAATCCCTCTAGTCCCATAGAAACATGGTCTGACTGCTCTCAATCAGGGTTTATTAAAATGCTTTCCTTCTGGTCGTCAATTCATTATTCCCTTTAACAATAAGAGATTTTCAAAAAACAATCTCTTTTCTGCCACCACCTCGACCTCTAGTCTTAAGTGTTTCATGAGCCAAGTGATCTCATCCGGGTCACTCAAAGATGAAATCACCAAGTATAATGCCCCATCCTTTTCAAGATGTGCTGGTATCTCTGGGAGAAGCCTCATGATATTCTCATTGCCCTTCTCTCCACCTACTAATGCATCATCCAAACTGGTGTCTATATCCCCTTTGGGAAGATAGGGGGGATTCCATGCTATTATGCTGAATTTGACATTATCATTAAATGCGCTCAGCAAGTCGCATTGCAGAACAGAAGCTCGGTGTTCCATCCCATTTCTATAAAGATTCTCTATTGTGTTTAGAACAGCATCAAGTGAGATGTCCGTTGCAATGACCCTGTCCACATTCTTAGCAGCCTTCAGGGTGAGAACACCAGTTCCACATCCAATCTCAAGAAACGAACTTGCGCCCTTTAATTCCACATGATCGTAAAGGAGATAGGTGTCATCGGATGGAGGGTATACTGTGGGGTAAACAACAATATCAAACACATCGAACTTCAGTGCGATTCCCCCTGATGTCCTTCATAATCCCCTGCTCAATCATATCATGAATTGCATCTGATAATTCGACTAATCTATCAATCCCTAGACAACGAATTCTATCAGTTGATTCAATAGACGGTACTCTCTCAACAAGTCTATCCGCCGTTTCTCTGCTAATACTCAGCTGTCTAAACCAGATTCTCAGTGCCTTACGAACCTGCTTGTTTGGATATGCAAATATGCCCCTCACAACAATCTCAAAGAGGTCATTATCAGTTGCGAATGGCCCATCTTCTCTTTTAGTTATACACACGACAGACGAGTCCACCTCTGGTATGGGATAGAACTCCCTTGCCTGAACTGGCATCAATATCTCGGCCTTTGCAAGGTATGTGAAATTCGCAGTGAGTCTTGAATAGTTTTGAGTACAAGGTTCTGCAACAAGTCTGTTTGCAAACTCTTGTTGATACATCAGTATCGCCTGTTTGAACTCCATCTCCCTTATGATTCGAAATGTGATTTCTGATGAGATGCTGTAAGGAAGATTTGATACTATCTTCGAAACCTGCGGCAAGTCCACTTTGAGAACATTCCCTTGGACTATTTTCACATTGTCATATGGTTGAAGGATGTCATTCAATGCACGTACCAAGTTCCTATCAATCTCAATGATTATGACTTCACCCGCCATCTCTGCAAGTAATCTACTGATGGCTCCCAGTCCCCCTCCAATCTCAAGCACTGTGTCATTTTTTGAAAGGTTGGCAAAACTCACAATCTTACCTGCAATAATTGGGTTGATTAAGAAGCTCTGTCCACTCTTTTTGCTTGGTCGGATATTATATTTCTGAAGTAGTGCCTTTGTGCTCTCAATACTGATTGACACGGAGATCCCCAATCATCTCTTTCTTCTATGCTTCTCTTTGCCGTTTCTGCTATCATCTCTTCGGGGTGGTTTAACAAATAGCCATCTCTTGACATCTTCCTGAAGTTCGGCAAGTATTCTCTCTCTTATGACCTTCTTGGGGTTTTGCAATTTTGTCCGTGAAGCAATATCATCAAAGCTAGTGAAGGGACTCTTCTTTCTCTCCTCAAGTATTGCCCACATAAGGGTCTGTCCAATCCCTGGCAGAAGTTGCAGAGAATGCATTCTAGTGGTGATCGGAGGTGCCTTATTGAAGAACTCTACATATTTCATCTCATGCTTTGTCACAATTATCTCAATCACTAATGGAAGCACTTCTTCACTCTCAGGGGCAAGATCATCATAGAATATACGCCTCTTGACTCGCTCAATCTTGCCTCTACTGTTCTTTTCAATGGACACTCGTTCTTGCGGATGGACTCTCATTCCCTTTCTTGGAATCAACTCAAGAAGCGTGAAGTAGTCCTCACCAACAGCCTGAATAACGGTTTCGCCACGTGGTCTTGTATTACGAAAAGTCACTTTTGGAGGAATGACTGCCAGGATATAAGCATGAGTCTCATATGCTTTGGTTTGAGCATCTTCCATTTTGTTCTACTCCTGGCATCTTCCACGTGCATCATAGAAGACCTAGTAAAATTCGGTTAAAAGTGAATCGCATTCATGCTGACCCGCGCTAATTGTTAACAGTTTCATGATCTGTTCTTTATCACAAGCTCAACTATCTCATTCAATTGCTCCTCGGTGAGGTTTGGATGATGCTGGTCCAATATGACCTTGAGTTCCTCAATTGTGGTGGGGGCAATGTTCACAACTTGGACTGCCAATACTCGGGGTATCTCGTAGTTCTTGATCAGTCGTTCCACAAGTTTACGTGCTGCAGATGGAGGCATCTTAGCGAAAGTGCTTGCATGCTCAAGCGTGATTGATTGCTGGAAAGAGAGGTCTCCCTCTTTCTTTCTCTGTGTCAGTATTTTTTTCACCTGTGCAAGTGTGATCTCTTCTTCTGCAACAATCTCTCTTGGCATTTTCCCACCTTCAACCTCTGCTGAGTCGTAGATGTTCGGGTCTAACTATAATAGTCTTTGTGGCCCTCCCAATCTTTACATCGACTATCACTGCTCGACCTCTTAGACCAATCACCACACCAGTCTTCCCATGATATCGCTTGTGAGGCATTCCCTTATGGAAAGATGGATCAATGATTATGTCTACTCTCTGGCCTACTTCATAATTAGTGAGTAAAGCACTTAGAGGTCGAAGACCACGTGTACGCACTCTCTTACTCATCAAGCTACGTGTACGAGCGCGGTATCCATGACTCTTTTTGACCATAGAGCATCAACTTACCTTCTAATCTATTCTTGGTCATTTAGAAACTCATCTGACCAACCAAGTTCCAGCATTCCCTCTAGAGTCAACACTTAAGGATTATGGTTTGTCATTAATACTGTGCCATGTTATCTCATTGGCCATCAATAGGATCCTCTTTGGAATAGATTGCGACCACATTTAACTCCTCACATACACACGGGACCCCAAGAACTCCCGAAACAGATGGACTTGTTCTGCCCTCATCGCCTGATATCAACTCCTTGATGTAAGTACCACCCTGTACTTTGAAGAATCCCTTTAGTCGGTCATGATCAATGCGTTCAAGCCTGATCTGATAGACCCGTTTCCTCCTGATAATATCACTTCTTCTATGCTTCACGCGCAGTGGTGTTCTCTGTTCAATCTCAATATCACTCAATTGTTCAGATGCCTTGGACAGTGCATCATCGGGAATAATCCCTTCCTTCACACGGATTATTGCCTCATACTCTTTCACATTCAGGGATGCTTCACGCATGAACTTCTGAGCGTAGCCCCTCTCTGAATACTTTAGGCCAGACACCTCAATCTTTCCCTTGGCCCTGCGATTGATCTCATGTTCGAGCTTTTTGAGGTCAGTTTTACGTTTCTCGGGATTTGAAATCTCAACAACAAAGGGCCTTCCAGTTCCCAACATCAAAGCATCAATGTCCTCTCTCCCAGCAGCATGAAACTTGAACCTTGATCCATTAAACTCCTCCAATATTGGTTGACTAACATACTCTGAAATAGAATCAGGATAGAGTCTTCCCGTGAAATTGCACTTCTCACATCCTTTTCCCCTGCAACTCTTGCAGTCCCATCTGCTCTGAGGAATTCCCCTGACCAGTTTTTTATAGCGCCCTGCAATAAATAGCGGATTTATTTGTATTGAAACACTGTCTTTATGACTGTCATAGACAACAACAATATCTGGATGTTTAAAGTCTACATCCTTGCCCAGTGTTTCTTGAAGAACTCTGCCGAGTTCGCGGTTAAAGTGTGACTTCAGTGTTTCAGCATTGATGAGCTTGTGCCTAGCTACAAGTTCTTCTTGCCGTTCAATCAACTCTGGGGGATGAACTGATCCTACTAGAAATGTGCTGTATTCGATTGCTCCTATGGCTTGGACTGCCATCTCTTTTACTTTTGGAACTCGTGAGAAAATGCTCTTATCATCTATCGAGCATAGATGACATATACTCTTCTCGTCATATGGAATGTTCTCCTTGGCCAGTCGTTTTCTTGCAGGCTCAAACATCCCATTTTCAGCCAATTTTTTCATCAATTGAATACCCTGCTCATCGCCCCTCCTCAGTTTCTCATCAGCAATCATTGAAAGCACGGTCTTGATTGATGTCCCACGGTTTCTGTTTGTCATTCCTGTGCTTAGCCAACCAAACAGCCGCCCTAAACAATAGTCACATAATGGATATTGACCAAGTATGGTTTCTACTTCATCCAATAATTCTCTCTGTTCATCAATGGACATAATCAAAATCACACATCTGTGTTAAAGTACTTCAACATAAAGATGGTTGTTGGACTAAAGTAATGGGCTCAAAAACCTAATTGCCCTCATCCCCATCAGAATGGTGTGGGGGTTTCTGAGCAAGCTGAGAATCACCCTTCTTTGCTTGTCCATGTCACCTCTCCTTCTCACAATATCGACTAGGCCGTGCTGCTCAGCGTCAATCACCAATTGATCAAGGCCTCGATCAGTCAATGAAGCCAGAATCCTTTGCACCAGATACATGATCATGAATTCATTTCCAAACCTTGCACGCCACTCCCTTTGATACTGTTTCAGAAACTCTGAACTAGTATTTTTCTCATTAATTGCCCTGCTTACGACTCTTCCTGCGATCTTTGAAATCACTCCTCCGAGAATCACCCCTCCTCCCGTGGTCGCCTTGACCATTCCTGCAGCATCACCCACAAGTAATGCTCTATTGGAATATGTTCTTCTTAATGGCCTTCCAATAAGAACCACTCCACCCATCCCTCTCTCAATCTTACCGCCTCTCATTCTCTCTCGCATTATGGGGTGGTGCGACAATGCTGCTCTCAATCTGATCTTTGCTCTGTCCCTAGCAGCCAGCCCAACTCTTGCCCTTCCGTCACCAAGAGGAATCAGCCATGAGAAAAACCCTGGTGCAAATTGTCTGCCATAAAACATCTCAACTATGTCATCATCAATACTTAGTCCCCTCATCTCATATTGATAGGCTACGTGCTTGGCATGGTGTGAAACTGGTTGAAATCCCAACTGTCTTGATATGACTCCTGTGGAGCCTTCTCCGTTAATAATAACCTCTGATATTAATCTGTCCTTTGAACCACGAATTGAAACTGTCAATCCATCACCTGAAAGATGTACATCAACAACTCTGGACCCCGTTCTCACAAGTGCCCCTTCATCGTGAGCCTTGTCAGCGAGCCAAGAATCGAACACTCTTCTATCGATGACCATCGCCTCTTTCTTGCCCCGCTCGATTAAAATGGAATGACCCGTGGGTGAATAGATCCTTGCCCCACTAACATGATTAAGAATCACATCATCAGGAGGTCGAAGCCTTAGCATTCTCAATCCCGAATGGCTCAATAGTCCAGCACAATGGTCTGGTATGCCCACTTCATCATGTTCTTCAAGGACCAAAACCTGATGTCCACTACTTGCAACCTCTATGGCTGACAGGAGACCCGCAGGGCCTGCACCAATCACAACTACATCATGTTTCTCTGAAGGCATTGTGATTGTATCACATGATACCTTTTTTATCGTTCACATTTACCATAACAACTGGTTGACTAACAATGAGGCTTCTGAAACCAAGAGAATTCAAGTACAAACAGGTGATTGCTGTTCGTACGGACTTGGGAATGAGTAAGGGCAAGATGGCCGTACAGGTGGCACATGGTGCTGTGAGTGCTGCAGAACGGGCTCGTGTTAGTCAACAGGAGATATTCCGATCTTGGTTAAGAGAAGGCCAGAAAAAGGTCGCTGTTAGGGTCAGTTCTGAAGATGAACTTATGGAATTGCGTCGTTTGGCTGTGACTCATGGACTTCCATTTGCACTTATTCGTGATGCTGGAATGACTGAACTTCCTCCAGGAACTACAACAGTTATAGGAATTGGACCTGCTAGATCAGAAGATGTTGACAAAGTGACAGGCAATCTCAAACTATTATGAGGGATATATATTGAAGCCTGCCCATCCTACCGAACTCTCCTATGGGATGGAATTCTATTCGACTGATTTTCTAGGACTGGGCGGCCGCCTGAAACGTTATTTCGAAGACTTCTGTGTGGAAGAGATAGATTTCAATGGACAAGTTCTTGAGATTCAACCATTTGCCAATAGCTGGACTGAGACTCTCATCACAGGTGAACCATCCAAGTACATCAAGTTCATTGTTCAGAAAAAGGGCCTTTCTACTTTTGATGTTGTGAATATATTAGCAGCATCACTACGTATTCCGCGCCATATGGTTGGTTATGCAGGTCTCAAGGACAAACGCGCAATCACAACGCAACATATGACTGTTCCATCGAGGGCGGCAGACAATCTCAGGTTTCTCAGACTGTCAAAAATTGAGGTCCGCAATGCTCACTACGTTAAAACCTCCCTCCGTATCGGTGATCTCTGGGGAAACCAGTTCACAATTGTACTCCGTGATATTGAGAGGGACTCATCCATGGTCTATGATGCCTTGAACTCCCTTGCCAAACAACCCATTCTGAACTATTTTGGTGTTCAACGGTTTGGTGTGACAAGACCACAGACCCACCTTGTTGGCAAGAGCATGATTAAGAAGGACTATGAAACTGCCATTCGAATAATGATAGCAACTCCAAGCTCGTATGAGTCTGATGAATTGAAGGCTGCACGTAAGGAGTTCACCGAAACCCTTACACCAACCGCAAGCCTGATTGAACTGCTTCCCGAGGACCTGCGATATGAACGAGAAGTCCTAGCATACCTGAAGAACAACCCAGGTGATTTCAAAAATGCACTTCTCAGAATTCCTCCCAAGGTCCAGACCCTTTTTGTACACTCATACCAGTCCTACCTTTTCAACCGGCTTATCTCTATGAGAGTTCATGAGGGCCTTTCGATAGACACACCTCATGTGGGCGACTTTTTAATTCAACTTGATACAACCCACTCTGGTCGGGACTCATGGCTATATGTTACCAGCCGCAATCTTGAAGAATCAACACTCCTTGTACAAAAAGACAAGTATGGTATTGCAGCACCAGTTCCCGGATACGCTACAAAACTCCCTCCATCAAAACAGACCGATCTTCTGCTTGGCATCCTTGCTGAAGAGAACATCTCTCTGAAGGACTTCTTTAATTCCGAGAATCGCCACATCTCAACTCCAGGTGGATTACATCTTGTGTCCCTTAGAGCATATGGACTTACCGTGGAGGACTACAAGGATGCACTCAGGTTTAAGTTTAAGCTCAGAAAGGGGTCATATGCAACAATAGTAATGCGAGAGATCATGAAGAACCATCCAATCAATCGTGTGTGAATCACCTTCTTCTCTTCTTGCCATAACTTTGAAGCTTCCTGTCAAACTCCTCGTCTATATCCTCCTGCACCTTCTCAACTCTCTCATCATCAAACTCGAAGAGGACAATCTCTCCCATTACCGCGGATACAATCTCTCTAAGCTCCTCTTTTGAGTAAGAAATTCGTTCCCTGTCTTCCCCTCTTAACATCACAATACTCTCTCTCACACCATCTGGCAGATATAGACTATTGACACCAACTTCTACTGCTGGATGAATTAGCATTCTGACCAATGTGCGGAGTTTTACTGGCGTTTCAATTATTAACACATCCCCATGTTTCTCCCTGATCTCTTCAAGAAGGTCCTCTAGTGCCTCCAAGACGGGTTTATTCTTCTTCTTGACAATCAACAAGATTCGTCCAGTCAGTTCGACTGCTCTCCTCAGCTCTAACTTCTCTAGCTCTGGATAGTCCTGCAATCTTTCTAGTAGCCATTTGGAGAACTCGATATCAAATGGGGTTATCTCTCCCTTTTCCAATCTCTCTTGACAACTTGGGCATAGCAGATCTGACTGGATGTCTATTTTGCACACTGGCAGTTTCATTGAATATTCCTCGCTTTTGGAGAGCGCCAACAAGGGCGTGGCTCCGAGCGAGGACTCCCTTTAATAATTCCCCTTACTCCCGTGTGAGCACAATATCAATGGTAGACACATTGAGCTCGCTGCCCTTGTCAGTCTTAACAGTAGTTGTACCTATCTCAATACTCTTGACCTTTAGATCAGTCATGAATCTTCGACGAGTTATCTCTGCGACATCTACTGCACGACTGATGAGTCTACCCCTCGCCTTGATGACAACTTCCTTTGCGCCCTTGTCAAAAAGGGTCTTGCACGCCATCACGTAGCTCATCACGTTCTTATTTCCAACTAGTACTGCTGCCTCAGCCTCTTCGTTGGTTGATTCATTGGTTGCTTCTTCCGTCACACGAAGCCTCTCCCTGCCGTCGCTCAATCAGTATTTTCGTTTTAGGTCTGCGCTTCTGATATAGGTTTCGATTTTTTAACTTAACTCATTTATTCACTGATTCTTATAAATTTTAGAACAATTACTCTTCTTTTCATGAATTGCATTTTATAATACTAATAACATGAAACATCAATGATATCAGTGATTCCACAAGCCTTTTCTTTATAATGGTTGAAAACTCAATTGGTTGGCTTTTATCATGGCACATCTCACATTCTTGGGTTCATGCAGGGAAATCGGTCGCTCTGGATTCCTCATTGAAGAGCAGGATGAATCTATTGTGGTCGACTATGGGACTAAACTACAAAATCCCCCATCATTCCCTCCTGCAATCCCCTATGATGACATTCAAGCACTTGCGCTGACTCATGCACATTTAGATCACTCTGGTGGTGTACCTATCATACTAAAGAGCAGCGAGGCGTCACTATTCTGTACACCCGCAACAAGAGATCTCAGTTCACTGTTGTTACGTGATATGTACAAGATAAGTAATGGTCGATTACCCTTTAATCGTGATGACATGTCTCTCATCAAAAAGAAGAGTGTTGCTGCTCTGTATGAGGAAACATTTCCAATAGGCCGTTATTTTGAAATGACATTCTTCAATGCAGGGCATATTCCAGGGAGTGCCATGATATCAATTCGGGTGGATGGCAAGAGAATCCTGTTCACAGGCGATTTCAACGCATATGAGTCTCGCCTGAATCCTGGTGCAAGAGAGAATCTTCCGCGGCATGATATTGTTGTGACTGAGAGTACGTATGCAAGAAGGAGAAACCCTCCACGCGCCACGATTGAACAGGATCTTATAGACACAATAATCGAAACCCTCGAACGCGGGGGTACAGTCCTGATTCCAGCCTTTGCAGTCGGTCGCAGCCAAGAGATAATGTGCATTCTTGAGTCTTACAAGATTCCCCACAAGTATCCCATTTTCATAGATGGTCTGGCGAGAAATGTAAATGACATCTTGATGAAGCACCCCGAATACATAAGCTCACCGCAGGCTTTTGCCCGTGCTGTGAAACGGATCATTGTCATCTCTGGCAATAGAGAACGGCGTGAAGCGGCAAACAGCGGTGGTATTGTGATTTCTCCTGCCGGAATGCTCAAGGGCGGTGCGTCTCATCTATATTTCAAACTGATGCATGATAACCCACTGAACTCTATTGTATTGGTCAGCTTTCAGATACCTGACACTCCTGGAGCCGAGCTTCTTGCAACAGGTGAGGTCACTGTAGGTAATAGAAAGTATAAGGTCAAGGCAGATGTCCGTATGCATCATCTTTCATCTCACTCCGATGCAGATGGGCTACTGAACCTTCTCGAGAACATTCCTGGAGATCCAGAATTCTATGTTGTTCATGGAGAATCTGAATCTTGCGATGCTCTGGCTGAAAGCCTCACAGAGATTGGAAAAACAGCACATGTGCCAGAGGTTGGCGATACGGTCAGCATCTAGGCCTCTTCAGTTTTTGGCCTTGCCTCAACAATCTGGCACTTGACTTTCTGTAGAATCTCTTCTGCTTTCTGTGGTGGAACAACCAGAGTGTAAAGATATCTTGTGGTTCGGAGCTTCAATTTCACCCGCTCACTGGTCCTCTTTACTCTGCACTCTATTGCATCCTCAGACATCTCAAGGAATCTTTCAACATCATAGATTTGTTTCGGCATTGCCTTTCTCCTGTTTCTCTTTTTGGTGGCCTGATTTAACCTAAACACATTGGTGGCGCTCTTATATTATTAAAAACATTATGTCAAGTACATCATTAATGAATTAGAGCATTAGCAGAAAAACTCGTTTCCACATGAACCGCTAGAAATCATAATACTATACAAAATCCACATTCAAGCTGAACTATGATCTCATCAATTTCGCTAATTATTGATGCATTATACACACTCCTAAATCTGAAGTTGATCTTACTTTTCATTACTACATTCCTTCACTGCAGAACTACTCCTCATTTGCATTACTAGCTTCCAATGAACCCCCTCATTTCTTATTCGATATAGTTTAATTATCGCATTATGATTGGATGCAAACTTTCTAGTTCTCTCATGTGAAAGGGCATAGGCAAATGAACTCCCCAAGGTAAAGCCAAACCCTGTGAGAGAAAAAGTCAGTATTGAAATTGCCCCCCAGTCTATTGATGTAAATGAAGTAAACATAAATGAAACCTCAGAAAAACTAATGATAAATAAAAATGGAAAAAGCCCAAAATATGGCAGATGCAAAATACAGCTTCTCCCAATCATATTTATCCTTGTTTCACCATGATCCCTCAAATCTCGAAACAATTTACTCTCATAGATTCTAATTGAAGATAATCCAATAACAATTCCCGTGGCAAGTAATAGTAGCAATAAGGGTTTGATGTACTGCGGCCCAATATAATTAACTATGAGTTCGTCTACTTTAGATCTTGTAATGAGAATAGCCTCTGAGAGAAAATAGCCACTTAGTTGAGGAATAGTTATCAAAATGGGGATGGCAGTAATGCAGACAAATAATTTTGAGATGGACTAAGTTTCATCAATATGCATTTCCTCTATTCTCTCCTCATTGGTAACTTCATGTGGCGTCATTAGGCTCATCCATAATAGCATTTACAATAGCATTCTCACATATAGTTACTTTTAATGCCTATTTAATATAATATCCATCACTGGGAATTGGCAATACTCCTGAATCTGTGCATAAAATCCACCAGCCACATCCAATTTTCATAATAAATGCACTAGTTCCCACAGATTTATAAAAAATCCAACCAGATCCTTTTTCGTCTGCTCCTGTTCTAATCTGTTCTTGATCTAATCACTCACTTTAGATTATTATTACCATACAATGCAAAAACAAAAAACACACATTTTGGTGGGCCGGGCGTGACTCGAACACGCGATATCCGCCGTTTATTCCGAAAAAACGCGCACCATGACAGTTTTTCCGTGTGAAGGCGGCATCATAGCCAACTAGATCACCGGCCCACGAGATGTTTTAGCAGGCAGGACTACTTCTTCCGTCTCTTCGGCCTGAGGTCCTTAGTCTTACATTTACGACATTTCTTGGCCTTGATTGGGTTTGTGGCTCCACAATAGCGGCATATGGACTTGTATAGTAAGTAGTGCTGTGCAAGTCTTCGTTTTTCAATGTCTGCAACTGGCATTTTTAGACCTCATTCTGTCTTAGACGGACTGTGTGAGTACTGTCAGAGCCCGCTTTTTGAAACCCCACTAGGTGAGGTTTTAAAACTTATGCTTAGACAATTTTTCTGTTCTAGCCTCCCTCATCATTCACATTACTTCTTTTAATAGTCTTGCAATGTCACTGGGTTTCTCTGCAACAGCAATACCTGCATCTTCAAATGCGGCAATCTTTGCAGCTGCTGTGCCACTACTACCACTTATGATAGCACCTGCATGGCCCATTCTCTTGCCTGGTGGAGCGGTTCTCCCTGCTATGAATCCCACCACGGGCAGATCATAGTTGTCTTTGATATAGAATGCCGCACGTTCCTCAGCATCTCCTCCAATTTCACCAACTAGAACTAGGGCCTTTGTCTCATTGTCCTCCTGAAACAGTTTCACAGCCTCGATAGTTGTAAGTCCAACACATGGGTCTCCACCAAGTCCTATTGCTGTTGAGATTCCAATTCCCGCTATTGTCATGCCTGCTGCAATCTCGTATGTGAGCGTTCCACTTCTTGACATGAGTCCAACTTTGCCATGAGAGAACACATGACCGGGCATGATCCCCAGCTTCTGCTTTGCCCCAGGCGTGATTATTCCGGGAGTGTTTGGTCCGATGACCGTGATGCCTTTCTTCTTAGCTGCATGAATCACACGGATCTCATCTTGAACGGGCACATGCTCTGTGATGACAACTACCGGGTTCAAATCAGCAGCTATTGCCTCAAGAGCCGCATCTCCAGCAAATGGTGCTGGCACGAATATCACAGATGCGGTGGCATCATGTGCATCTTTTGCATCTTTCACACTGTCATAGACAGGAACGCCATGCACCTCTTGGCCCGCCTTGCCAGGCGTGACACCTGCAACAACTTTGGTACCGTACTCGAGCATTGCTCCAGAGTGAAATGTGCCCTGTCCCCCAGTGATTCCCTGAATTATTACCCTTGTATCTTTGTCTACCAATACTGCCATTCTATGCACCCTCCTTGACTATCTCTACGACTTTCGCCGCTGCCTCCTCCATGGTCCTAAGAAACGGGATTCCTGCCTTCTGAAGGATCTCCTGTCCCTCCCCCTCATTGGTACCGACCATTCTAATCACAAGTGGCACAGTCAGGTCTCCATCCTCCTTGGCTGAAATAATTCCCTTTGCCACCTCATCGCACCTAGTGATGCCTCCCATAATGTTGACCAATATGGCCTTTACTTTGGGGTACATTAGTGCAATCTCAATACCCTTCTTTACTCTCTCCGCATCAGCGCCACCACCAAGGTCAAGAAATGTGCTTGCCTTTCCACCATAGTGCGCCACAGAATCAAGAGTTGCCATAGTGAGGCCTGCTCCATTGCATATGCATGCGATATCACCATCAAGCTCGACATAGGCCATGTCATGCTCAGCAGCAAGCCTCTCCCTCTCATTCTGCTCAGCAGGCTCCCTCTTCAGTTCCTCAATCAGACTCTTGTGTCTATACAGGGCATTATCATCGATGTTCAGACGTGCATCAGCAGCAAGAAATCTCCCGTCCTTGGTGAGAATAAGGGGGTTGATCTCGGTTAGTTCAACATCATAAGCCTGCACAATCTTCCAGAGGATCATGAAGAATCCTGCAAGCCTGTTGATCTGCTTTCCTTTGAACCCCATATTGATGGCCATCTGCCTGGCCTCGTAAGGATGAAACCCGAGAAACGGGTCCACGTGCCGTTTTATTATCTTCTCAGGACTTGTTTCAGCGAGCTCTTCTATTGACATGCCTCCTGCAGAACTTCCAATCACAACATACTTTCTCTCATTGCGATCAATAGTTATGCCTGCATAGATCTCCTGTGCAATATCCAGCTTTTCCTCTACTAGTACTGCCTTCACAGGAAGATCATTTATCCGCATTTTTAGAATCTCTTCTGCGACTTTGGCAGCCTCATCTGACGTGTCTGCAAACTTCACGCCGCCAGCCTTTCCTCTCTTGCCTGCGAGTACTTGAGCCTTCACGACAACCGGCTTGCCAATCTCAGCAGCTCGTTCTTTGGCCTCTTCAGGAGTTCTCGCTACGCCCCCTGGTGGGGTTGGCATCTTGAACTCTCTAAAGATGTCTTTGGCCTCATGTTCAAACAACTTCATTAGTATCACCATGAAAGAATCACTGGAGTTGTCTGCGGCACTCATGTTATCCGTAAAAAGTTAACCGATTTCTGCTAATATCTCCCTGAGTGCTAGGTCCAACTCGAAGGTCTCCTTATTCAGACCCTTTCTGTCATAACTTGCCATTAGTCCCAGTAGAATCAAATTGGAATAATGAACTTCCTCTATGATGTTCTCAATTATTCCTGGTTGCCCCTTTGTTGTTCTCACAATCTCCTCAATGTTCTTTGCAGGCAGACAGTCTAAAACTCTCCTGACTAGATTTTCAGAAAAGCCAGTCTTTGAGGTCACAACCCTGTACAAGATCCTTTTAAGATCTCCCTGCTGCTTCATCATGGCCCTACGGATGTTCTTGGCGTCCTTTATGGGAACTCCCAATACTACAACACTCTGTCCTATATCCGTGCATCTGGATCCAGTCTTATCTCTGATTATCAGGCCTTCTCTCTGGAGGTCTCCCAGAATCTCAAGTCCGCGAAGTGCTTGAATGATGATAGATGGTGCATAAGGTCCGGCCTCTTCATCGCTCAATGCTGATGTGGCCAGTTTTACAAGGTGTTTGCATAATCTATGTCGCCTGATTCCCTGAAACTTCCATGACTCACATGTGCATGAAACTCCGTCTTCTGCACGAAATGCAACATGATGCCAAAGGTTTCTTGTAGAACTCCTTATCAACCCCTCTACCTTGGACGGCGTCACTGACACTATCCTCACAGAGCTATCCGGAATCTTCTGTGCCCTCTCTATAGTGCTCTTTGTGGTCCTTATCGAAATTAGGGCATCAACAGATGCATTGTCAGTGGTTAATATTTCATCACGTGTGATATGTGTAGTTCGATTAGATGTGGCCCAGAATGTCCTGCTTATCACAGAGAATGGGTCTTCACCCTTGGCCCCCATGCATATCTGTCTTAGAACCAAGTCTTGAGCATTCTCAGGATCATCCATGGTACTATCAACCTCACCAAGACGTGGCCTGATGTTTCCCTCCTCATTAATCATGAAGTACTTCTCAAGGACACGTCGGCGCTCTTCATCAGAATCAACCACTATTATTCCAAACCCTTCTCTGTCTCGTCCCTCTCTTCCTGCAGCAAGTAAGACATCGCTCAATTGCCACTCTGTCATCATGACCTGGCTGTCCTCATTCTCCCAGGGCTGCATGAACACACTCATTAGAAATACCACTGTTGCTCGCATTCCACTTGCAATTGCAAAACGTGTGGGCATTACAATCATTGGGAGCAGTCCTTCTTCCCAAGCTTTAGAGATGATTCTTCGTTGACGTCTTGAGAGGCCCTTGTGAAAGAATGCAATGCCCTTTGGTATAATACTACTCAATTTAACAGTCATATCACAGTTTGGATACTTTTTCGCTATCTCATAAGACAATGTTCTTAATTCTTCGCGTTGTTCTCGCGTGAATTCCAGCTCAATGGGCTCGCCGCCATCTAACTCTCCTGCCAATTGTAATGCCAGTTTTTCAGAATAGCCATCACTTGGACAAAGTACCATGATCTGCCCTTTGCTCTTGACCACAAAATTAGACAGTGTTGAAAGTGACTCGCTCGCAGCCTGAAAGGCTTTCACACTATATATTCGTTTGACTTCAGGCTTGTGGTCTTCAACCACTATTGAATCAAGCCATGCACTCAGATCATCAATGTCTGCAACTGGGGGTGTGACTGAAACATATTGAACCTCTGACAGATGACCCTTTATTGTCACTATTATCGACTCGAGCTTCGATCCAATCTCCGGCTGCCCTATGAGGTCCAACCTCTCTATCAATACTGCTGAGAGGTTCTCGAGCAACTCAGGATGGCTCAACACTGCAATATTCAGGGACTGATATGTTCCGACTATGACTCTTCCAGACTGGATGTCCTTACGGATGGCAGCTCTTCTCCTGAAAATTGGGGTGGTTTCAACCCCAAGACGATGACACTTGACGCTAATTGACTGAAACCTCTTCTCTGCATGATGCGGGTTTGGACATATGACCATCACGCGAGTCAAGGGGTCAGACGCAACATGATTGAGCAGTGCTATCTCACCAATCTCGTAGGCCTCATCAAAATCAAACGTGATCAATATCTGGCTCCTCTGACGCATTATTCCCTGTGCTACTGCATCAGCTTGAAATGGAGTCAGGCTGGCAAAGCCTCGCCTGCGCAGGACCTCCAGCAGCCTGGGCGATGTCCGCTCCATCTCAAGTTCTCTCAGAGTGCTCAATCTTCTCTTACCCCATATGGAATGCGCATTCAATATTAATAGAATAATTCGTTCACTATTAGCATTTGTTATCATTAAAGTAAGCCTGTGATATTGAGGCAATTGTCCCATATGACAAACTACTATAAGCTCCACAGGCCTCTGGTCTTTTGGAGCAGAAACACATTACATTCTCCATCTGAGGATTGAAGAATATGGCCTTTGTATCAACAAGAGAATCAACTTTCAGAATCATTTTGAAAGACGGCTTTAAAGTCAAACCAGGTTCCACCTTTATCTGTGGTTTTCATGGTCTTGGAGAGGTTGGATTCCTCAGTACTGCACATCTCACAAAGACCCTTAACGCAGATCTAGTGGGCTATGTCAAGACTGACATGCTACCATTGTTTGTGTCCATGGAGAATGAACGACTTGTTTTACCCTTTGAGATATTCTCCTATGAGCCGAAGAAGATGATATTCCTTGTACCCAGATTTCAACCCCACCAGTCAGACCAGTGGGCCTTTGTTGACAGGCTTGCAGACTGGGTTGTCGAAAACAAGTTCAAGGAAGCACTCTTGATGGGCGGGCTTGACATCAGTTTCAAGGATGAAGAGTCAATGGAGAACGACAATATTCGTTGTGTTCCCACAAGCGCATACCTTCCAGAGATTAACAAATGGTCAGCCCCAATCCTTGAGGAGGGCCTTTTCGTTGCAGGTCCGCTTGCTCTCTTCTTGGCAGAGTTGGAAATGCGTGGTGCACCAGGCGTGGGTCTTCTGGCATATGCCAAGCGCGGACGTCCAGACCCCCGTGCTGCAGCTATAATGCTTGAAAAGATCAATGAGGTCTATGGTGTCAAAGCAAATGTCGAACAACTGCTGGAAGAGAGTCGTGAGATTGAGCGCCTTGAGAAAGTGCGAAAGAGCATTGAGACCCGAGATGACCCGACCTCGATGTATCTCTAGGTTCATTAATAGTACCTGATGTATAGCCCAATGTCTGTGAGGTTCTTTGCCACAAGGCGGTCGGGTTGTAGTCTATCAACTCTGTCATAGTCCACAGTAAGAGATGCAAGACCCAAGCAGTCACCCTCTTCATTATAGACCACGACCTTTTGGCCGCGTCTGAGACCATTTGGGATCTTTACAAGCGACTCTTTGAGAATACTTCGGCCATAGGTGAATGACTCTGCACCTCTTCTTGATACAATAATCCTGTTTCTGGTCAATCTACCTAACTTTTCGATGACAGGCAATCCCACCCGGAACTGTTCCTTGACCCTATCACCAAGCCATATCCCAATTGACCTGACCTCAAAGTCTTGTAGTTGGATCTCCAGTTGTTTCATCCACACCATTGGGATGAGATAGTATGAGTTGGACTGTTCTGATCTGATGACCACAGGTGCAAGATTTCCCCGCAAGCCCTGAGTGGTCCCAGGACCAAACTCATCGTCTATGGTTTCTCTTATCTTCGACCATTCCACTGGGTCCACGAGTTCTACTGGCATCTCTCATTCCTCCTTGACCATCTTACAGATGAAGAATCCTTCTAGGCCATGAATATGAGGAAGGAATCTTCTTGCAAGTGCAATAGACTCATCAAGCATTAGTCCATAAGGCTTGGTATATGCTGGTACTCCAAACTCCAGCCCGATTGGCACAATTTTCACCTCTGGATGCTTGGATAACAGATCATCAATGACAATCTCATTCTCTTCGGGAGCGATTGAACATGTAGAATAGACAATTGTTCCCCCAGGACGCAGACTTGAAATAGCTGCCTCTAACAACTCATCCTGTTTTGTCGCACAATAACGAATGTCTGCCATCGTCTTACTGGTCTTTCTTGTTGGGTCAATTGGTATCAGTCCCTCTCCTGAACACGGAGCATCAAGAAGTATTCTATCGGGAACAATCTCAAGTGTGCTAATCTTTTTTGCATCCCCTCTAAGCACCAAAGTGTTTGTTACACCACATCTATGAATATTACCCACCAACGTTGAAACTCTCTTCTTGTCTTGCTCTATCGCTATCAGCATCCCCTCATTATTCATCAACTGGGCGATATGAGTGGTCTTTCCACCAGGGGCAGCAGCAAGGTCGAATACAATCTCTCCTGGTTTCGGGTCTAGGGTCCTCACCACACTCATCGATGGAATGCCTTGGACATAATAGAACCCTAGCAGGTGTTCAAAAAGAGCGCCAGACGACACATTTGCAAACTCAGCATAGAACCCCTCCTCGAGCCATGGGACCCTTTCAAGATTGACCCCTTTTTTATCAAGCCTTGCAATTGTTTCGTCTATTGATGTCCTTAACGTATTGACCCTGATTGCTGTCCTTATTGGCCTTTCACAGGCATCAATGAACTGCAGGGTTTCCTCCTCGCCCCAGAGTGAGAGATACCTCTCTATCATATATGGAAGATATCCATGCTTTTTTGCAATCGCCTTTGCCTTCTCTCTCATCTCTTTCCTTGACACTCTGTATCTCAGCTCCCCAGATGTTTCATCAGCACTTGTGTGTCAGGATTTATCACTCTGACTTCTGGAGTCAGTCTGTCCACTGTTCCAAGATCCTTGAACCCTGAACCCGTTATGGGCACAACAACAGTGTCATCTCTGTCTATTACCCCACCATCGACCAGTTGTGCAAGTCCTGCGACTGCCGCCACTCCGCTCGGCTCAGCAAACACTCCTTCTGACTTACCAAGTATTACAAGATACTTTTCAATCTCCTCATCACTTACAGAGATTGCCTTGCCATTTGCCATCTTCAGATATTTCAGAGCTGCGTCACCATCCCAAGGGAATGGGTCCGCAAGACCTCCTGCAACGGTTTCGTTCGAGTCCCATGGGACAATGTTCAGTGGGTCATGTTGCTCATTGAATGCCCGTACGATCGGTGCACAACCTGTGGGCTGCACAACGACTGGTCTTGGCAACTCATCAATCAAGCCCATCTCCCTGAACTCCCAGAAGCCCTTCATTGTTCCTGCCATAAGACCTCCGCTGCCTGTTGGAAAGAGAATCCAGTCAGGAACACTCCAGTCCATCTGTTCTGCTATCTCAAACCCCATGGACTTTGTTCCCTCAAATTGAAAGCAGTTGAATGGCCCAAATGAGGGTGATGGTGTCCATCCGAACTCTTTGCATGCAGCCTTAAGCAAGGTTGTTGTCGGGTCAACACCCTCCTGCACTTTTCGTACTCTGAATACTTTTGCTCCTAATGCTCTCAAATGGATCAACTTGGCTGCGGGAGCATCCTCTGGAACGAATACAACTGCCCTGATCCCCGCACGCGCGGCATAAGTTGACATTGAGGCGGCAGCATTTCCAGATGAGGCAGCGGCAACGGTATCAGCTTCATCCTCATTCGCCCTACTGACACCAACACAGATCGGCCTGTCCTTGAAGGATCCTGATGGATTGCCTGTTTCCAGTTTGAGAAATACCCTTTTCAGCCCCATTCTCTTACCGAGACTCAATGCCTGTAATAGTGGCGTGCCTCCTTCTCCAAGAGTCACTATGCTTTCCCTTCTTCTCAGGGGCATCAATTCGAAATACTTCCATAGACCTGGTTCTCGTCTTTCAAGTTCATCCCTTGTGATGACTTCGCGGATATCATCAAGATTGAAGGTGATGTCAATTCGTCCACCACATCCATCATTCGGTGGCACCGAATCATCATCATAGGTCTTCTTGCATTTTGCACACTGATACTTGCTTATGCGAATCAAGAACATCAACCAACATCTTGAATGTCATGTCGGTTATGTGACTTTTGGCGTAGCAATCGAAAGAGTTAGAACCTGATTGTTGTCCCGACAGCATGGGCAAGCATTATGAACAAGAGTTCTATCGAGGTTGAGATCAAGGTCCATGTGTCTGACCTCGATCCAATCAGACAGCGCATTCTTGAGTCAGGTGCCAAAATGGTTCAAATGGTCACCCAGATTGATGTGTATCTATCACATCCCTGCAGGGACTTCTCAATAACGGATGAAGCACTGCGACTGAGAACAACAATCGATGCAAACGATAAGAAACGGTTTGAGATCACCTATAAGGGCCCTAAGATTGACACAACCACGAAGACAAGGGCGGAAATCAACTTACATTTGGACGATATTGAGAAAACCCTGATGCTGCTCACCTATCTGGGATTTAAGGAAGTTGCAACAATCAAGAAACAGCGTGAACTCTTTAGAAATGTAAATGTATCCATCAGCCTTGACAATGTGCAGTGTATTGGCACATTTATCGAAATAGAAACTATTGTTCAGACTGAGGAAGAGATTGATATGGCACGGTCCAACCTCTTTGACACACTAACCAAACTTGGTCTGTCACCAAAACAATCAATCAGAGAGTCATACCTAGAGCTATATCTCAAAAAGATCCGGGTCTGAGAACTTGGCAAGTTCTGCTCGCAGCTCTTCTACAAATGACTGCAACACCTCATGTTTCTTAGATGCCATTCTGGCTGCTGGTTCAGTATGCATCAACCTATGCAATTTCAACAGTTTCTCATCAGCATGTTTCAAGAATCCCTGTATTCCCACACCGGTACTCTCAGCCTGAGCGATTGCTCGAAAGACTCCAATGGCCCCCATTGCATCCAGCTTGTCAGCATCACTCAATATCTCCCCCTCAAGAAATGTTGGTTGCAGCCCCTCGCTGAATCTATGGGTTCTGATTGCACTCTTTATCTGTTCGATCTCCTCTTCTGAGTATCTTAGTCTTCCTAATATGCTCTCACTCATCTCTCCTGATAATATAGAGTGTGAGATTTTCCTCTCCTTCTCATGAACACGACCAATATCATGAAGTAGTGATGCAGCTGAGAGGACTCTCAGGTTAGCGCCAAGTTCTTTGCCAATCTCTATTGCAAGATGGTATACCCGAATGGTATGATCATATGTATGGGCACCCTTACTGTTACTGCTGAACACATCTCGTATGAATTTATCAATCTCCTTTAACATCAATAATGAACCACCTGAATCTTGAAGTTGTCGATTAATTGGATGCAACTAATCCAAGAAAGTCTTAATATGCAAATATCAATTCTGATATTGAATAGCTCAATACGATTTATTGTAAAGTCCATAAAACGTTATGTTCCGAGGTATGAATCATTGAGTGCTCAGGCAAAAACTAAACGGCGGATGAGTATTTGGACCATTCTAAGCTCCATTTTCCTCATTGCAGCGTTAGCTTGGGCAACAGTTAGCTTTGTTCTTGTTCAGGGAAATATGGTCAGAATATATTCTCCACATGAAGAATACAGTTCTATTGAGCCTTGGCCATATAATATTCAATGGGCTGGCGGTCGTGCAAACTGGTTCGATAATGTGAACTATACCGACATTCAACTGGACCAACCCTTACCCGACGAACTACTCAATAATCTAGAAACAGTTCTGTTTATTGTTGATCCTGCAGAACCGCCGCAATTATGGAGGAGTAGTAGTTACGACGATTATGACGGATCTGGTTGGCACAAGACCATAACTGGATCCCAGACCCCATTGGGCACAATCAGTAGATCCGAAGCAATCAGTCAGGGCAACACAATATACACAGTCTACATGAACGTTACTGGTGGGGCAACTACAGGTGAGATCCAATTGCCCACATTATTCCCAGACATCCAGATAATTGAAGGCTCATTTCGGAGTTATCCTTCATCTCTATTGGTCGACTACACTCTTGAAACTGATGAATATGGTTCTGCAATCTTCAAGCCACTCATTGAGGGTTCCGCAACAGATAATGTTCTTATCAGCTATGATGTGACCTACGTCAACCAAGACCTTGATGCTATCAAGGCAAATGCACTTCCTGGTGATCAGGCTCCTCTCTCCATTCAACAGACTTGGGCAAGTCTTGATGGTGTGACACTTACTCAGGCAGTTCTTGATGACATTGCACAGTTCGAAAATGTGGGTTCAACTGCATATGAAACGGCAATGGCAGTTGATCTATATTTCAAGTCAAACTTTGAACTGATAATGGACACCCAAGACCGACCAGCTGAGGGACAAGAGGTCACTGACTGGTTCCTGCAACGAGGCGGTGGTCTGCCTCAAGACTTTGCCACAGCTTACTGTGTATATATGCGCCAGCTAGGGATTCCCGCGCGCCTTGTCACAGGTTATGCACTTGGTGACTCCGAGTCAGGACAGAGAATAATACGAATTCGTCATATGATGTTCTGGGTGGAGGTCTACATTCCACTGTCTACTGGGGGCGGCGAATGGATCCAAGTTGTGCCAATGGGACTACCTCCTAGCATGGGGGGCGGTGAAACTCCTGAGAATCAAAATATAGGGAACGTCACTCTGCTTGTTGGACCCCCCACTTGGGCACTTGTAGGTAACCAATTTACCTTGACTGCTGCAATCTTCGTTGAGGGGTTGCCCGTTGTGACCCCCGAGAACATCACATTCTTTGATCTCACTGATAGCACTATGATGGGAACTGTTGCAATAGACCCCGCAGGGACTCCAATCCCCAATGCAACAATAACCTATGCATTTCCACTTAATGCATCAGTTGGAATCCATATCATTTCTGCAACATGGCAATCGCCAGCTGGCACCGTGATCAATTATACGACAGTGAATGCAGTTGCACAGGCAAATCCATATAACACACACACAATAAGCATGGATGACCAAATAGATGCGGTCTATTCCGACTTCGTTCTTGCTCAGACGTTTGATGTCAATCTTGCAAATGGCTGGGACAATTATACAGCCTATTGGACTGACAATCTGCGAATTCATGGTACAATGACCGTTGGTGGTCAACCTGTAAATGGAAACGACCTTACTAATAAATGGGTCCAGATAATGTGGGATGATGCGTTTATTGGTAATGCAACTATTCAATCTGATGGGACCTATGAACTGGTATACTATCTTGATCCAATGAGTCCACTTGTGACTACAGGCCTTCATGAAGTCTGGGCCTCTTATGCTGGCGAGTATGATGAGAATGGTCTACCAGTTATTTTGCCTGGGCGATCCTCTGATAACTCAACAGTAGATGTGTGGGGAACGGTTGGATTCAATCTTGTAGTGAACCCCACTGACCTGTTTGCTGGGAGTTCTTTGGAGTATAGCGGGACTGCCTACCTTCTTAATGGAACCCCCCTGTCTACCGGTGAAACGATCAACTTTGTGATAGGTAACACTATTGTTGATACAACCCTTACTGATGCAACAGGCTCCTTCAATGATACCTATGTGATTCCTGTTGATACTGCAAATGGGACATATTATGTGTATGTCAATTGGACTTCAACGATGGATCACATCTCAAGTAACTCTAGCAGCACGATTGAAATCATCATTAGAAGTGGTTCTACTCAGCTGAGCATTACATCGGACCCAATTGCGCCGAGCATTGTACATCTAAATGAAACTATGAGTGTTTCAGGATATCTGACCATCCAAGCAAATGGTAGTGGTCTGGCTGGCAAGATCATTAACCTTTACTGGGACAATGGAATCACTACATCTGTCCTTGGCTCCAACACAACAGACTCCACTGGGTACTATGTGATATACTTTCAAGTCCCAGATGATTATGAGGGTGATGTGACCTATTGGACCGAGTTTGGTCCTGGTGATCCTATCTGGCAGCCAAGTCTGTCTAATAATCTGACAATCACCGTTGCAAAATGGGCTGTGGATGTAACCATAAACTTCGATACAAATCCAGTCATCCGAGGCGAGAATGTCACAATCTATGGCACCATCTTGGTGCCTGAAAACTCATCAGTACTTGCAAATGTACCCTTGACCATATGGTGGGACAATAGTACACACATAGAGAATCTGACTGTTGTCTGGAGTTCTGGTCTGGGGACTTATAGCTTCCAATATCAAGTGCCTATTAATCACTTGGTAGAAATTGTCGATGTGTGGGCTGAATTTGTATCTCCCTCCGTGTTATACGGTGATGCTCTCTCTCCAATAGCGCTCCTCAACGTCACAGTATATGACTCCTATATTGCCTCCTTCTCAAACTCAACTTACTATCATCTTAATGAAACCGCATATATTTTTGGGCAATTGACACGTGAAGGCGGCATTCCACTGACTGGACAGATTGTGTATCTGACATGGGACAATGGAACCAAAACACCAATCTATCAATTGACAACAAACTCGTCTGGTTGGTTCAATTTCTATTACAACTTCTCATTAGCAAATGATGACCCTTCGACCATTACAATCACCTTCTCATTTACATCTCTCAACAAGTCAATAGATAATGCGACTGACACCTTGGTCATCATCTCGCAATTATATCAGCTCACATTGGATGCTGATGTTGCATCAAACACGGTCCATCTTGATGAGGTCATACAGTTCTCGGGCACCTTGATATTCAATCAAGGTACAAAGCCTGCAGTAGGCGAGATGATCACTATCTATTATCGAAATGCAACTAACACATATCAATACATCAAGTACACAAACAGCACAGGTGGATTCCTATTTCTATATAACTTGACCCTGAATGACGCTTTGGGTGCAGTTTACATATGGGCAGAGTACTTGAGTTCGGACCCATTATGGGACAATGCCCAGTCTCTGAACAGAACCGTAAATCTAATCAGATACCAGTTCGACTTGAGCCTGCTCTCCAATTCAACATTATACCACCTGGATGAGGTCGCGCATTTCTGGGGCTTTCTGACGTATCAACATAATGGCACGCCGCTCAGCGGGCAACCAGTAATGATTCATTGGAATAATGGGACAGAAATTATCTACGGGCCATATTACACAAATGGGAGTGGATACTTTGAGTTCTTCTATAACTGCTCGCTTAATGATAAAGTTGGATTTATTGATGTCTGGGCCACCTTCAATAATAATAATGTGATGTGGGACAATGCCACCTCATCTACACTGACCATCAGTATTGATCGATATTCATTCCTGCTGACATTGACTACTGACTCAAGCACCTATTACATTGATGAAGTAGTACATGTATATGGGCAATTGACCTATCAGGTAAACGGTTCTCCCCTTGCTGGACAACCTATTGACATAATCTGGAATGATGGCTCCCAGACAACCTACTATGGCTACATCACCAATAGTACTGGCTATTTCAACTTTTACTATAATCTCACTCCAGGGGCAGACATGGATGTTATGGTGTTAATTCAGGCACAGTTCATAAACACAAATCCATTATGGAACAATGCAACATCTTCTTCAACCAGCATCTCAATAACCCTCTACAGTGCTACGCTCTCCATAGCCCCCTCTCCCCTGACACAATATCTCAATGAAACAATCCAGATTACAGGATCCCTGATATTTCAGCATAATAGCAGTGCTATCAGGAATGCCAACATAACTCTCTGGTGGAATTTTGGCAATGGTACAACGATCAATATTGGCTGGGTGTTCACCAACTCATCTGGCCAGTTTTCCACAACATATTCCGGAATGGACGAATTCACAATTCTCACTGCAGACATATTTGCAACATGGTCAGGCAATGTGAGCTTCTACAATACGACATCACCATCACAAACGGTCACGCTGAAACGATGGGCTACCCTGTTTTCATCATTTCAGATTGAAACAGGACTGAATTATCACCCGACAGAAACCTTGCTGATTAATGCATCACTATTCTACTCATCTGGTCCAACACCCTATTATAATGCAGCAGTCAATGTGTATTTTGGTGGATCATTTATTGGCTCAAATACAACGTTACAAAATGGGCAGTTCATCCTCCGATGGGTGATCCCTGAAAACACCACACTTGGAGCCTATGATATCACGCTAGAGTTTGTTTCAAATGTGAACTGGATATCTGGCTCTACTACCTCTCCACTCTCAATCTCAATCACTGCATATACACTTGTTTGGACTATTATCGTTGACCCATCACCAACAGCTTATCTTGATGATAGACTTAACATATCTGGCTATGTGTATCTGGACAACGGCACTCCTTATGCATGGGCCAGTGTCACACTTATGTGGGATCACTCCACAGACTCTGAAGGCTGGATTGACATAACCACTATAGTGACCGATGCCTCAGGTTGGTATCAATTTGACTTTGCGATTCCTGATGACACACCAGTGAGCTCAACTGACATAATGGCCTATTGTGCCCCCAACAAGAGCTATATTCAACCAGGTTATTCTGGAATTATCACAATCTCCATTGAATATGTTCCAGTGAACCTCGAGTCGGACTACACAGCTCCCAGTCCACTATATCGTGGTGACACAGTCCACATATATGGAAATCTGACCTTCTCATTGAATGGATCTGCAATGGTCGGCTATGTGGTAAACTTAGTATGGAACGCTCATGTAGTCGACTCAGTCACAATTGATGATGTAGTCAACGGGTATTTCGAGTTCTATTATTCGCTCAACGAAAGCCATGTCCTTGGTGCCAACGATTTCTACGTCGAAGTGGACCGGACTCTACGTCAAGACATTGAATACAACATGACTGCAATCATCACCATTGATGTGTATGATGCTGTAGAACTCACACTTGACCCATTGGATGACACAACAGTATTCAGGGGAACATCTATCGCCATTTCTGGGTGGGCAGGGAACAGTTATGGCTTCGGTGCTGACATTCCTCTCGTTCTAACTTTAGATGGTGTGGATCAATTTACATTTACAACCAACACGGACGGATCATTCACAGTGACCCTTGATATCCAATCCGATCTTAATCTTGGGGGCCACACAATCAGCATTGACATTGATAGTACCAGCCCTAATGCCACATATTATGACGTTATTGGCACTCCTGATTCTTTGGACATTACAGTGATGTCCACAACCTCACTTGAGGTGTCCTTCAGTAATCGTCATGACATAATGCCTGGCGAAGCCTTTGAGGTTATTGTTAGACTAGTTGATGATTCAGGGACTTCAATCCTGCCTCAATCCATTACTTTCTACTTCAACTCAACCCCACTATATACCACTATAATATATGACTCATCACCAGCAACCCTGAACCTACCCTCCTCTTGGAGTCAACGCGGTCTCTTTTATTTAACCGCATCATTTGACAGTACGACGACCTACAATGGTTCATCTGGAAACACAGGAAACACTGTGATTCATGTATTCTTGGATGTATATCTTGAACCCATCACGCCAAGTGTGGTCGCCCCCAACCAGTCCTTGGTTATTGAAGGCAACCTCTATGACTCTGCAGACACAGCAACACGAATTCCAATCGCAAATAGACTCATTAGAATTGATCTTAATGGGACCCGGACAGTAGAGGTGTATACTGACAATACGGGTCATTTCGTATACCGGGGTGTTTCAACACCACGAAGAGAAGGAACCTTCTACTTCCAAGTCACCCTGGTATCGGATGTTTCTGATATCACACTCAACCCAACACACATAACAATATCACAAACTGGTGGTTTTACGATGCAACTCACGGATATTATACCATTCATTGCACTTGCAGGTGCAGTAGTGATTGTCCTGCTCTATCTCTACTTCGTGAAAGGAATGTTTCAGGGAAAGGTTTCAAGGCCCTCCATTGACTTTGCGACTAAACTCCGAAACATTCAGAAGTTACGTGATGCCGGCAAATATAGTGCCGCGATAACCCTCGCATATCGCACATTTGAACAGCTCTGTGGCATCAAAGTGGGTGCTGAGCGGATGCACTCTGAAACTGCACGTGAATTCTTGGAACGCGTGTCCAAGGTGCTCCCACTCGACATGGATGTGGTTGAGAAATTCGTGCAAATATATGAAGAAGCACGGTTCTCCAACCATGAGATCACCCGTGAAAAGTTTGACCTAGCAATCAAGATATTCACGGACATCTACCCACGAGTTGAGGAGAGTACCCCACTCGTGCCAACAACATGACCTGGTGAAACAAGATGGGCTGGAAACAAACGCTTCAAATAATACTATTCATCCTTTCGTGGTTTCCTATAGGCTTTCTTGTAGGATCCACTCTCTTTGGAGTCGGAAACAACTACCCTCAAGACTTCAGCATCTACAATGACAACTGGAACGGACTATCGAACTTTCGTACTGCACTTGAAAATGACGGATACGAGGTCAAGGCAATCCAGTCCTCGATGAGTGTCATTCAACGGTATGAGGGGAACGCCTGTCTTGTTATTATGGGTCCTGTCAGGGACTTTAGTTTTGATGCCATACTCACTATTACTACGCATTTGGCTCAAGGTGGAAGCGTATTAATTGCGGATGATTTTGGAACCGCAAATGCTTCATTCTATCTCCTTAACAACTACCTGCTGGACTTCTTTGGCGGAGCAGCCCTTGAGCAGTATGGCGTTAAGGGATTTTTATCATTCACGGGTGGCGTGGTTTATGACCTTGACTCATATGATCTGAGCCCTCGCTTGCCCGTCATCAATGACTTTCAGAGTGCAATTGCAGCCCCCGAACTCACATCTGGTATACGCGAGAGTGGTGGTCTTCATTTGAATTGGGCATCTGCTATAAGTCCTAGGAGTCTACTTGGTGCAGCTGGCTTTGCTTGGACCACAACGCGAGCATGGTGTGAAACAATGTCACCTCTGAAAACCCTGTACCTGATGACTATGAATGGAAAGGGCGTCTTCCCATAGCTGGAGCCATACCTTTAGGCGAAGGGCGTCTGGTCGCTATGAGCGATCCAAGTGCTTTCAATAATGACATGTGGAGTAGATTTGCAGGCAATCAGCGATTCGGAATGAATGTGATACATTGGTTGACCTCGAACGACAGATCAGTGCCAATTGTCTTTTGTGAGTCTTTGTTGGCACAACCTTGGAACTCAGCTGAACTGTTTTACGGTCTATTCTTGGGCAGGGCATTATGGATGACAACAAACATCTGGTTTGCACCATTCTACCCCCTGACAACTGCACTGGGCATCAAGAAATATCTACCAGACATGAAAAAGCCTGAGGTCAAGAGTGTATCAGAGGTGTTCATGAGGCGGGGACAGACATATTTCAGCGAACGAATGGCGTATTATCGCACGGAAGGCAATTATGCACGAGTCATTAAGATGCTATATAGAAAGCTCCGCCGAGGTCTCATGAAAAAACACCTTTGGTCTCAATATGATGTAAAGAAGGTGTGGGATCTATATCGATTCAAGGACACTAACATGAAAGAGGCGGACTTTCTCAGGAAGATCAGACGGATTGAGGAGATATCTGCAAATCCAAAGATGAAAATTAAGGAGAATGAGCTCATGGAGCTCTTCTTCTTTATGAGAAACATTCAATCATTACTAATCGAAACAAAATGAGGTGGAACATACAAGATGACATTAGGTGCGTCACAACAAGGGAAAGGCAGCATGGGTCCACCAATGACAATAGATGAAGTTCATGCATTGACTTCCGAGATTGTCAGAGAGTGTAGTAGGGTCATAGTTGGAAAAGTTGACATTCTTCGAGATGTGCTCATTGCATTTCTTTCCAATGGGCACGTGGTTCTTGAGGGTGTTCCCGGACTTGCTAAGACCTACATGGCTAGGACCTTTGCTTCCATTCTTGGATGTGCGTTTAAGAGAATCCAGCTGACTGTGGACACACTTCCTGCTGATCTTTTAGGCAGCAATGTGTTTAATCAGCAGACTGGTGAGTTCTGGTTCAGAAAGGGCCCTGTCTTTGCAAACCTGGTCCTTGCTGATGAGATAAATCGTTGTCCTCCAAAATCGCAGAGTGCTCTGCTTGAGGTGATGGAGGAGCGTCAGGTTTCAATTGAGGGCGTGACCATGAAACTGCCAGAGCCCTTCCTGATCATTGCAACACAGAACCCTGTGGAGCAAGAGGGCACATATCCTCTTCCAGAGGCACAACTTGACAGATTTATGTTCAGGTTAATTCTTGACTATCCTACTAGCAGTGAAGAGGCAGAAGTCATTCGCAGAAAGCATATTGGCGAGGCCACTGATCTGAGGGTGCTAACCGACCCACAGACATTAGTCAGAATGCAGCAGGCCTGTAAAACAGTATATCTCGAAGAGGACATAATCAACTACATTCGAGATATTATCGTAAGAACGAGAAATGATCCTCAGATATTGCTTGGTGGCTCTCCACGTGCCTCTCTGGTACTGATGAGCGCCTCAAAGACACGAGCTGCCATGAACGGGCGTGATTATGTTGTTCCTGAGGATGTAAGAAAGCTCTGTATTCAGACATTGAATCACAGGCTCATACTGAAGCCAGAAGCTGAACTGGAAGGAATGACTGTTGAACGTGTGATCACAAAAATACTGGGCGAAGTGGACTGTCCAAAGTAGAATCAAAAGAAACGGGAGAATGAAAAAGTGCTCACTCAACGGGGCTTCGTAGTAGTCTTTGCAGGGGTCTTATTACTAACCAGTGGGTTCTCTTTTGCCAATTGGTACCTGACAGTGATTGGTGTTTACCTACTGGTCGGCCTAGTGGTAACACTTCCACTCTTCGCATTGACTGCTAATGTTGCTGGTCTTGAGGTGGAGCGCCGTATTGACAAGGCCAAGGTATTCTCTGGCGACTTTCTCCAGGTTCGAGTCAAGATTACAAATAAATCAAGGAGAAACTTTGACTTCATTGAGGTTCATGATGCATATCCTGAAACATGGATTCTTGCAATTGGCGAGAATTTTTTGGCCTCAAGAATTGAACCTGGCCGAAGCATGACCTTCTCTTATATCCTGCAAGCCAGAATGCGAGGTCGATACATCCTTGGACCCACCAATGTGATAATTCGAGACCGGCTTGGCTTACACTATTACACTAGATCACTGGAGGCCCCCACTGAGATTTTAGTCTACCCAACATGGAAAGATGTAAGACGCCTTGAAGCACTTGGCAAGCAAAGGCAGCTCGGTCTGATGTTTGGTGCGCACAGGACAAAAGTCGTTGGCATGGGTACTGAGTTTGCAGGCTTTCGAGAATATATGGTTGGAGACCCATTTAGACTGATTGACTGGAAGACCTCTGCCAAGCGAGGTGAGATGGTAGTCAAGCAGTTTGAGATGGAAAAGAATGTTCAGATAATATGTATGGTTGACTCCAGCGGAAGTATGGGTAATGGCTACCCAGAAAACACAAAGTTGGAATATGCTATTCGTGCGGCAGTCCTGCTTACTCATATGGGTCTTGAACGAAAAGACCTGGTTGGGACATGTGTGTTCTCGGATGTTGTTCATGCGTATGTTCCACCCTCTGCACTTCCCAATCACATGTATGATGTGCTTGATGCCCTTGCAAGAGCTGAACCCCATGGTTGGAGTAATTTTGAGGCTGCAATTGAGTATGTCACTGCACGAACTCGCAAACGTACATTCTTCATATGGATGACCGACCTTGAAGAGTCACCTGCTCCTCTACTTAACGCAATGAAGACACTTGTTGCAAACGGGCACAAGGCTATGGTGATAAGCCCATTCGGACCATGGTTCGAGGCCCCCGTAGGACAGTTTGGCCCCGTGGAAAAAGTGCTTGCAGAGGCTGTTCAAGAGGAACTATGGGAACGGCGAAGCAAGATTGCCCGTGCCCTGTCTAGGTTTGGCATCTCCGTGGTGAATGTGGGCCCTGAAGACTTCCTACCCACGATCATTCAACAATACACAAAGATCAAGCAAAAGGGGGCTGCTCTACTATGAAGGTTGTCACATGGGTTCTACGTATTCTCTCAACAATCACATTTGCATACATGTGCTATCTTGTCTATAACATAATGGATGTAAATGGTGTTTGGGGCTGGAGTGCTCCCTATGACTTTGTAGTCACTGTGTTCAGACTGCTCTCGTTTATTTTTTTCCTCATATCCACCATGATTATCTATGGGTTTGCATTCATATTACTGGGACCAACGCCTGCCACTAATCTGGTTGTCTGGCTTTACAACACTGTTGTTCTTCGCATGTGGTACATGCAGCCATATGGTGTTTCAGAACCTGTCACAAACATTAATGAGATGTTTGCAAACTTGAATGCTAATCTCCTCAATATCATTGGAATATTACAAGACAACACATTCTTGTTCCTTTACTTTCTCTGTGCTGGAATAGGCGTAGCGCTCTTCTTGCAGACTCTAGTAAGGATGGAGCACAAGTATGTTGGAGGCGCATTCATTTCTATCCAAGCCATCCTGATAATTGCTGCATTTCGGCATCTGACGCTTCCCAATTATGAAACATACCCCACCAACTTCATAACTTTCTTGACAGGCTCTTTGCAGATACTCGCTCTTGTTTCATTCGCATATCTCGAGATCAGTTATCAGATGATTTATAGCTACTCGGTAGGCAAGCCAGTAGAGGACAGAGAAGAAACCCTGAAGAAGCAGCTTCTTGCTCTAAGGCAAGCCACGAGAAAACAAGATGCTATAGAACGTGGTGAAAAGATCCGTACAACTGCGATGGGGCGAAGTACTGGAGCAACAGCATTCTCGTTTCTTCGTGAAGCAATAGAACGCAAGATTGTTGGCTCGCAAGAAGGCCTTGAAAATTTGGATGCCATTGCTGATGTTAGGCGATTGCAAATATATATTGATGAACTATTAACATCAGATCCAAATGCCCGTGATGAACTCACTGCTAAGGCATCTGCACCCTCTGGCTCATACATCATTGGGTCTACAATTCTCGGGTCAGCTATACGGTTCATATTGGTTGTGACTGTGTCATTCTTACTGATGAGCCCTCAAGTTCTCTTGGCACCATTTAATTTACCCCCTGGCATTTTGAACAGTGTTGAACTCAACCAACCAGAAATAGTGTTGCTGTTTCTTGTCCCCATACTCCTCCTATTTCCGTTCGCAGCCTTACTCATAAGCTGGTTCTCTAAGCGTGACGTTGAGGAAGAAACAAGAATCTCAAAGGAAGCTGAAGCTGAACGCAAACGACGCAAGAAGGAGGAAGAAAGAAAGAAGAAGGAAGCAGAGCGCGCACGGAGGGCCAGAAAGAAACGAAAGAAGTCTGAAGAAGAAAAGGACGAATGGGACCGTGTTCTTGAAGAGATGTACAAGCAATAGGTCACAGACCTTAATATTCTGACTGAATATCTCTCTCCATTTTGCTCAATAACAAATGCCATAAGAAATCTCGCATTCACTTTGATATTGTTGGTGACAAGTTTGACCACAGTATGCATAACACACGGGGATCTGGATGGAATCACTTCGGGAGCCATAGGTCTTTTGGCCTTCCCAGGATCAGCATTATATTTCAGCCGTCCCTCTCAAATACATCAGGACCTGTATCGTGTTGCAAAAGACGGACCTGCAACAGTCATCATTAGTGACATTGCCGTGAATAAGAAACGATTTCCTCACATCAAGAAGGCACTAGACACATTTCCTGATAGTACCGAGATTATATGGTTAGACCATCATCCCCTTGAAGCCTCACACAAGAGGTATTTATCATCTCATATAAGACTCATTCACGAAATTGGCCCTTGTGCTGCTGAACTTGTCTATCGCCATTTTGAGGCCCGATTGCCTGAACATGCCCTACGTTTGGCCTTGTATGGTGCAATTGGTGATTATTGTGATGAAACCCCATTTGCCCGT
Organism: archaeon; assembly: GCA_024276825.1. Taxonomy (GTDB): domain Archaea; phylum Asgardarchaeota; class Thorarchaeia; order Thorarchaeales; family Thorarchaeaceae; genus JAJRWI01. The sequence continues at coordinate 410 of JAJRWI010000018.1, read as the reverse complement.
AGAGAGTTTGAGAATTTTGACAAACGAACCTTATACCTAGAAGCAGGACTTCTTGTGCAGGCACTGCAAGAGATTGATTACAAGCATGAGTCAAAGGATCTGACCCGCAGATTGACTCTTGGCATAAAGCCAAGCTCCATGAACCATATTGTCAACCTTGCAATCAGTGCAACGCGGATTGAACATGAGATATTCAGATATGTGCAAAAGAACGCAGAAAAAAGTGGCCCAGTGGGATATGTCCTAGATATGCCAGTTCACGGATACAGGGGAAAGTCTGCCAAGTTTGCAGCTTATGTCACAGACTCTGTTGTTGGAATAAGTGCGAGAAGCTCTGATGATAATGAGATTGATATGAGCATCCGAAGGAGAAACTCGAACATCAATCTGAACAAGGCACTTAATGTAGT
>JAJRWI010000017.1 GCA_024276825.1 archaeon | reverse complement strand
TGATAAGACTCTCATTGCACGACTAGCAAGTTCTTGATTGATCTTCAGGACTCGATCCTTGTCCGCCTGAGTTATTGGCCGAGTTTCGCCATACTCATAAATATATTCGCAAATTTCAAGTAGCACCTCAGGCGCACCCTTTACAAAAGCCCAGTGTTGTCCATCAGGGTCTCTGCAAATAGTCGTCATTCGCTTTCTCTTTGAGTCAAATGAGATCTCATGAATCTCCTTAAACTTTGAAGTGGTATCAGTGTAAGAGATACCAGCCTTTTCTGCGACCACAAGAAGCGCCCCTTCTGTGGGGTCACCAACCACCATCCAGTCATTATGTCCTGTTGGGTCTGGTTGAAGTAGAGTATTAGAGCATAGTTGTCCTGTTTGCAATAGCAATCGTAAATGAGGGTCCATTGTGGGATCAATTTGAGCTTCAGAAGAGAGATTGGATTCATCATTGTACGGGTCATCATCAGTAAGAAGATAGAACTCTCCTTCTCTATTATATCCTGCACCTGAAATGTAATAGTGGTTCTGACTTGTATAGATATGATGAACGGTCATTTCATTTGTGGTAATTGTCCCAGTCTTGTCAGATGCAATAATAGTCGTTGAACCAAGGGTTTCAACCGAGGGCAAGCGTCGTACTATAGCATTCCGTTTCACCATTCGTTGGACACCAATTGCCAGAGTAATGGTCACTACAGCAGGTAATCCCTCAGGTATTGCAGCAACCGCCAGTGCAATGGCAACAAGAAACGATTCAAGTATGCCTTGGTCCTTAATCATAATGACTTCAACAAAAAAGACCATCGCACACAGAATAAGTATCATCAGGCCAACTTTCTTTCCCATGTCTTCGAGGTCTTCTTGAAGAGGAGTCATCTCCTTCTCACTTTCTTGCACGAGCTGGGCAATGCGTCCGAATTCAGTTGACATTCCGGTTGCCACGACAACTGCGGTCCCCTTGCCAGCGGTGATAATGGACCCCTGAAAGACCATGTTCTTCATGTCGCCAATAACGGGATTTGATAGTTGAAGTGTGTCCTTACTCTTTCTAACGGTTACCGACTCGCCAGTCAATATCGCCTCATCTACAGAAAGGCCCACAGCGTCAATTATCCTTGCATCTGCAGGAATTCTGACACCTGAGTCGAATCCAATAATATCGCCAGGTACTAAAAAGCGCGAATCAATCTCTGTCCATAGGCCATCTCTTTTCACACGCGCTTTGGGCGCAGCCATTTTCTTTAGCGCCTCAAGTGCCTTTTCAGAACGGTACTCCTGAATGAATCCAAAACAGGCATTAAAAATGACAATTGCTGAGATCACAATGGCGTCAATCCAACTCTCTCCACCGTGATGTGTGCCAAACAGGTTAGTCAGAACAGATACAAGAATTGCGAAGAGTAAGATTATTACAAGGGGGTCGGTGAATTGCTCAAGAAACATCCGTAAAGGACCAATTCTTTTGATCTCCTTCAACTCATTGAGACCATATTTTATCAGACGGGATTCTGCCTTTTTGGACGAAAGACCATCTAGTGAGCTATCAAGCTTGCTTATTGCATGACCAGGTTCAATAGAATACCACTCAATTGATTTTTCTTCCACTGGCACCACTTCAAGACACGCTTTTATTACTGACCACCCTGCAGATTACAGTGTGAGCGAAAAATGATTAACTATATAGTTTTCGCAACATCAAACAATCATTATCACATTTGTTGAGTTATTGAATAGTTTCAGAATTTTAAAGAAGATTGTGAGTTTATGGAATTAATTAAAAGATAAACAATGCATTGCTATAAGAACAAGGTTTTTCACAGTTATTATGACTATAGTGATGACTCTATAAGGGCTAATTAGACAATATTTCTTGAAGCATCCAAGATCATTTCTTGATGAACATGAGCAAGGAGTAAAAAAGTTGCAGAATAAGACAAGACAAGTTGCCACAAAGAAAATCCTCGATACAGCAATGAGCTTGATTGAGAGAGCTGCTTATGATGAAGCGATCTCAACACTGGAGAGAGGACTCTCTATCGATCCAAATGATGCTCAATTATGGGAAAAGATGGCAATTTGCAACTTGAACCTCAAGAGGCCAAAGCAGGCAATTGCTGCTCTTGAGAACATGCTAAGAATTAATCCCACGGATCAGACTGTCTGGCGTGAGAAGGGATTCATTCATATTCTGCTAAATGAGAATGCCGAGGGGATTAGGGCGCTTGAAAACAGTCTGAAGATAAATCCCCGAAGCATTAAAGACTGGGAGTTGCTTGCCAGTGCGTATATTTCACTTGAGGAATGGGAGTTAGCCATAGAGGCTCTTGAGAGAGCCCTTACTCTCAATCCAAACTCTGCAGTTGATTGGTACAATGCCGGTGTGTGCTACTTTGCGCTTGGAGATGTTGAAGCCGCTCTCGTTGCCGTTGAACAGGCAATCACAATAAACCCAATCATCGAACAGATTGCAGGGGACTGGATTGAACTCTTGAGGGAAGAGGTCTCTGACCTAGATGTGTTTTGGTATCCTCAGGACGAGCCCGCTAGCTAGAGGCCTTCTTCTTCCGTTTTTTAGCTGGTTTCTTGGGCTTCTTCTTTTCTTTGACTTCTGACACTTCTTCTTGTGATTCCTCAGTGACAGCATCACCATCAATCTGAGCCAGAGCGACTCTAATCCGTTTTATCAAGTCCTTCAGTTTATGACGCTGGGCAGTTTCCAGTGCTTGAGCCATTGCCTTTTGAATTCTTTCAAGTTCAAGTTCTCTTTCTTCTTTATTATCCATGGACTCGATGGTTTCTATCTTTTTAGGAAATATCTTTAGAAGTCCTGATATAGCCGCAATTGCCTCCTCTTTGGTCATGAATTCTTTGGCCTCTTCTTCTGCTGTCGCCTTGCTGGCCTCGATGATCCGTGAGATCTGGTCAAGAAGTGTGCTGTATTTAGAATATGCCTTCTCAAGAATTTGTTTACTTTCCATTAGCAATTCAGATTCTTGCAGATTCTCTTGTAGAGTCGAAACTGCAGACTCGAGAAAGTCCTTACGTTCAGCAAGCGTGCTTTTTCGGCGCTCAATCTTGCGCCATTCAGCATCAATATTCTTCACTAGAAGTTCGACCTTTGCCACTTTTTCCAAATAGCGGGCAATTTTTTCTTTTACAACCTTGACCACACTTACGAGTTCATCCAAATTACTGGCAAGTTGGTAGCTAAGAATGTTATCAGCCTGGGCGTCAGCAAGCATGCCACTCTCTTTGATCGCACGGTCAACCCTGACCCATAGCTGCTTCAGGGTCTCATCATGAAGCGAACCAAACCCATTTGATTCCAGCTTCTCTTGCAAGTCCTTAACAATAGTAGTCAATTCAGCAATTTCACTGATCTTAGCCCTGAGAAGGGCCCTTGCTAGTCTCGAATTGAGCTCGTCCATAAGCTCTGAACGCTCAGTTGGAACCCCACTTAGCGTCCGCGAATTATCAACAAGCAGTTGAAGGGCTTTCTCATACTCAGCTACAGCTTGCGGATAATGGCCAGCGTGGAAGAAGTCATCACCCTGCTGTTGCTTTAGAAGGGCTTCTTCAAGCACATCATAGGGGGATGTTCTTATGGGTGTACTAGATAAGGGCTTAAACTGTTTCGAGTTAAAATCAAGCAGTTTACCATCAAACAATATACGTATGATCATTGTTCTATCCAAACCAGCAAGGTAGATGTTTGGTCCATCGACATCAAATGCGATAAACTTGCCTTCGTTTATCTTTAATTGACCTGCCACATTTTTACTTTTCAAGTCCCAAATTGCCAAGTATGACTGACCTAGCAATGCAACTAAATAAATCTCGTTGCACCAGATTGATTTGACAGGGTCTGAACGTCCTGAAACCATGGATTCTTCAGGTTTCCATAATTCACGATTCCAGACACTAATTTGACCAGTACTGCATCCCAAGAATAGATGAGTTGAATTCCCTGATACAACAACATCTTTGTCCTTATTCAACCGCACTATTTCATTTGGAGAGCCCGATTTTGCATGTTCCCAAACAATAGCAGGCTCTTTCTTGGTTGCTGTACAGATAATAGCAGAATCAGACCAGAGTGATGTTATATCTGACTTGTGCAGTTGCCAGCTGGATGTTTCATGCGTGTCCTTTTTTATTGAAACTAGTCGGCCATCCTCAGCACCAACATAAAATCGATCACCCTGCAGAGTTGAAGTCACTGCAGGATAGGTGAGTTCGAACCAGCCAATAATCCCAAAGTCCTGCTTCCGCCAAACATAAACCCTTCTCTCGCAAGTCGCATAAATCTGACCATCATCAACATGTACTGCTTTCGGATGTGTTGTCGGGCCGTCCAGTGTTGCCACAATTAT
>JAJRWI010000016.1 GCA_024276825.1 archaeon | reverse complement strand
CGTGATCCGCTCAAAAGATTGTGTATTGAAGGAGCAGCTGATGAAGTAGAAGCAGACGTAATCTTGTTGCAGGAGACGAGGCAAGATCCTCTTCAAGTAAGCATTGAAGGGTTTGAGATGATCTCTGGGAGGTCTAGATTAGATGAGGATGGTGAGGCTGATACAAGATTCGGAGGTGTTTGGAGCGGAAAGAGAGTTGGTAACGAGATGAAAGAAGTTGTTGAGTGTTGTCAGAGAGATGGCAATATGCTTTCTGATTGTGGGATTGAGCGGGTTTGGGTGCGTATGGATGTTGCCGGCAAACATATCTACTTTGCCAATATGTACTGGCGGATCCTGCAAGACTCGAGTAGAACTCATGAGTTAACAGCTTCTTTTGTGAGAATGGCCATCTTCCTTTTGAACCAAGGACATCATGTGTTTATGATAGGAGATTTAAATACAGATGCGAGAGGAAGGCCCGAAGAAAACGTTTCGCCTGGCAAGAAAGAGAGGGAAAAGGTTTTAAATGAACTTGTAGAGGCTGGGTTTAGAATATGCCCTGGTCTTGAAGATGTCGAATATTCTCATCAACAAGGAAGGAATCACTGCAAGACTTTGATAGACGGTTGCCTCATTTCTGATTCATTGAGTGAATATGTCACAGTAAGAGCTCATGATATTGAGGTTATGGGGCATCGAGGGCTGGTTGCTAGTTTCAATATTCCTAGAGGTGTAAGAGGAAACAAGAGGAGACATAAAGCCAAGGAAGTTGATGCGTTGAGGATAGCTTTGAAAGAAGAGGATAACATTGATGCTAAATTATTGGTAGCTGCCAATATTGCAAAAGCAAAGATATTGAAAAAGGATAAAGGAGATGATGTTACGACGGGTCTGGAAGTTGCTACTAAAAAATGGATGAATGTGGTGAAGTCAAGAGGAAAGAAGAGCCGGAAGTTAAATCCTCTATTTCGACTGCATAGGAAAATCATTCGTAGGATCAAGGCTGTTGCAAAGAAATTGAAGAAATTCCATACACCAAGTGAAGCGTTGTTTCTTTGGAGAAGGGAAAAAGAACTTCGGAGAGACTTAACCAATCTTAAGGAGAGGATAAGAAAAAGGGATGGAAATAGAACTAGAGAAGAGAATGATAAGATAATTTCTGATCTGATTAATCGGCAGAGTGAGAAGGCACTTCATTTAGCGTTGAGGTGTGGCAAATCCAAGGGAATCCTAATTCCTAGAGATGAGGAAAAGGATGAACTTAAGGTTCACTATTCTGGAGTATGGGGAAGGAATTTGAACAATCCTTTATATCTTTCTTCGGTAAGGAAATGGTTGACTTGTAAGAAGGGTGTTTGTATTGCTCTTACGAAGAAGAATATGAGATGCAAAAACAAATATCACAGAAACGCTGGGTTAAAGAGAGTTTGTTTCACCCATAGAGAATCTTCTATTAATTCGGCTCCTTGGGCTGCAGGAAATGGATTTTCGGTCGTTAGGGACGTGAATGGAGATTTCATGGAAGTCACGAGAGAGGAAGTAGAGGATGCAGTATCTCAAATGAAAAGAAGAAAGGCTCCAGGACTTTCTGGTATCACCATTGATTTGATTAAGGATTTCATTGATGTGGTGGCAGTTAACATTGCTGAATTAGTCAACAAGGTATTGGAGACTGGAAAGATGCCGGAAAAGTGGGAACCAGGTTTGTTAAACCTTTTACTGAAAAAAGGGAATGACAGACATGCTTCTAATACGAGACCAATCAATCTAACGGAAGTCTTGTTTCGTATCAGTGAGAAGATTATATGGAATAGATTGAAAGATTGGATAGAATCCAAGTTGAACCCAAGTCAGTATGGGTTCAGGAGCGGAAGAAGTACTTCAGACCATCTATTTGTGGTTAGGACTATGGTTGATAGAGCATTGGCTAATGGGCAAAAGCATATGATTCAGTTGCACATTCTACTGTCATTTATAAACTGGCTGCACGTGGTTTGGATTGGCATAGTTGCAAGATTATTGAATCTTTATTGAGTAATCATAAGTCAAATATGCTGGACGAATTCGGAGAGATTGACGAGGAAATGAGTTTTCCAATCATGTGTGGTGTTCTTCAGGGAGGGATACTTTCCCCTGGAGAATTTAATATGACGATCGATGATTCAATATCTGAGCAAGCGGGAGAGAGGTATGGGTCCACCATTTTGGGTCCAGACCATATCATTGCTCAGTTATTGTTTGCTGATGATAGACTTCCAGTAGCGGATAATCCACAGAATCTTCAGATGATATTGGATAGAGTTCAGGAATGGGCTGAGGATATCAACGCCAGTTATAATTCATCAAAAAGTCACATCTTGGTCATTAACGGAGATGAAGAGGATCTGAGACGGGATTTTAGAATTGGTGGAGAGCGCATTGAAGTTGTTCATGAAGTGACTATCTTAGGGATGACTTTGGACTCCGGAGGAAATCTGTTCAGAGGTGACGCGGCAGGGAGAGGGAGAAGAATCGTTTTTAGCAACGGAGAATTGCTAAGAAAGGGGCTGATAAGTGCTTCTTCGTTGAGGAATCTTCTTAGTGTTAGAATATGGCCTGGAGCGATTTATGGTGCGCCTGTTGCCTCGAAGATTGATTTTAAGGGGATTGCTCCTGTAATTAACAGTGCCATGAGGATGTGTCTGCATGCTCCGAGAGATACGTCTGGAGTAGCAATGCAAGAGTTTTCCGGCGCGACTGGACCGATGTTGTTTGTTTGGAAGAGCCTGATTAGATTCGCTTTTTCAACCTTGTGGAAACAGGGATTTGTTAAGACAGCCTTGGAGTTGCAAACTTCGGAGAATTTGGCTTGGTGGTTACAGGTTGCTGATGCTTTTGGAAATGATCTTCCACATTTCTTGTCATTTAAGTTGCGTGTTCAGAATGCAACTTTCGATCAGATTGCGATACTAAAGAGTGAAGGTGTTGACCTCAAGAAGAAGTTGTTGGTGTCTGTAGCCCAGAGATACAGATCTTCCATGCTTTTGCATGAAAGATTTGACGATAGTGTATTCAGGAATCTGCCAGGAGTAGGGGCGGAAGTGATGAGAATGAAGTTTATTAACGCTCATCATTGTTCGTCTCTTTTCTTTCTG
>JAJRWI010000015.1 GCA_024276825.1 archaeon | reverse complement strand
CAATGAAACAACATCTAAAAAGTAGGATTGCTATCGTAGAGGCCGAATTCAGACAGATGTGGGCGGAGCAGGAAGATAGGCTCAGAAAGGATGCAGCTCAGCGAAGTAGATATGTGTTGAAGGGAAAGATAGCAGAACATCTTGTTCCATTGCTAAAGACGGTTTTCAAACACGAACCAAGTGATGCACGATTCATTGGTGCTCCAATTGACTATATTATCTTCGATGGCTACTCTCGTGTAAAGGACGGCGAGTCCGATGGACCAATCACAGTCGTGCTGGCTGATGTCAAGACTGGCAATGCACGCCTTAATAGGACTGAGCGAAAGATTAAGGAGGCGGTGGAGGCAGGACGAGTGAAGTGGGAAACCATCCACATAGACCTTTGAGAGATTACTCAAAAATCTCATAAATCAACCCATGAATACATTAACTAATCCCAAACGGGATGGAGGAATTGTATTTGTCTAATTGGAATGTAAAATTCGATGGTGCCGATCCAGGCTTATCTGACGACTTCACATTGTCCTTTGTAGACCTTGATAACATTGTCAAGTCCGAGAATCAATTTGCACTGACTGACAAATATGTCAATGAAGTATTGAGTTTCTGTGAAAATAGGAATAACTACTATGTTATTGGTAATATAAAAGAAATCATTTCGCCTCGGGGCACGGACTTCTCGGACAAAAAAATTTACGTGCTAATGGGAATTCACGCTACATCTCAAAAACTCGGCTGCCTTCTTGGTCAGTATAAAGATGATGGATGGTTGATTTTAGGTCTTTGGCCAGATTATTTTGCGGAGTCTGTGAAGTGGTTCCATAAATCTCTCAAAATCTGGTTGATGGACTTTATTATCTCACCCAATGACTGGAAACGCGTGGATGTAGTAATTCCCAAAACTGGTTAGCACTTCTCACAGAAACAGTAAAGTTCAGTATAACCTATTCATTGGAAGGGAGTCGACGAAGCCTCCTTCTTTTTCTCCCACTCTAGCTTGCTGCCTTCAAAATTTGACTGACACTTGTCCACTTATCTGGTATGCGAGTTGGAATATGCAGTTTTTCAAATGGGAAACCAACCATATAGGCCTTTGAGGGATTAACTCAAAAACTTCATAAATCAACTTACAAATGCATTAACTAATCCCAAACGGGATGGAGGAATTGTATTTGTCTAATTGGAATGTAAAATTCGATGGTGCCGATCCAGGCCCATCTGACGACTTCACATTGTCCTTTGTAAACATCGATAACATCGTAAAATCTGAGGATCAATTTGTGTTGGTAGACAAGTATGTTGACGACCTTCTGAACCTCTGCCGCGATAACGACAAGTATTCAGTCATTGGTAATCTAAAGGAAATCATCTCACCTCAGGGTGATGACCTCTCAGACAAACGGATATATGCTCTAATGGGTATTCATACTGGAACTGGTACATCCCTTCAACTCGGATGCCTTCTTGCTCAATATCAGGGGGGAAATTGGGCTATCCTTGGACTCTGGCCAGACCCATTCGCTGAAGCAGTGAAGGAGAACAATGAAATTCTGAGCGGTTTCTTGATGGCTTTTATTGGCTCACCTAATGATTGGGAACGCGTGGATGTAGTAGTACCCAGTTGAGATAAGCACATCTTGCTGGAGCCTTAATTCAAAGTATCCTAGAGGGGCTGGGTGAAACCATCCCTCTAGTTTTCTCTTTAAAGATACGTGTTCATAATATTAAGGCTAAAAACATCTCATACAATATGTCCATTATTGGATGTGTACCAATTTGAGTGAACAAAGAACGGAGAATGCCTTGAGATTATTTCATAAGGGGATGCAGTTCTTCAAATTCAGGGAATACAGCGCAGCTGAGGAGTTCTTGAGAAGAGCAACTGATGTTGACCCTCAGCTTGCTGAGGCTTGGGACACGCTTGGGCACATTTACTGGGATGCGAATCAATATCAAAAGGCCCGTGAATGCTATGATAATGCAATAAAGGCACGGCCTGACTGGGCTGAGGCCTGGAAACATCTGGGCCTGTTGGAATTCACATATTATCACTTGACCGAGTCAGTCAATGCCCTGCTCTCCTACATGAAGCTTGGCGGCGATGACATTAGCGTTCTGATGACACTTGTAAACGCTGCACTGGAGAACAATGACTGCCAAACTGTCCTGAGAGTGACATCACGAATACTTGAACTTGATGAAGAGATTGCAGAAGCATGGAGAGTTCGCGGTATTTGTCAGGCAAGAATGTCACGATACAACGCAGCTTGCGTCAGCCTCAACATGGCTCTTGAATATGATCCTGAAGAGGTGGAGGCCTCCAATCTAGTGGGCGACCTGTGTTATGAGGCGGGCGATTACTTGAGGTCTGTGGACTTCTATGAGATGAGCCTGAGTGCAAATCCCCATCAGCCAAGGATTCTCTTTAGATATGGCACTGCTCTCTGGATTATTGAACGTTGGCCCGAAGCGATTCCCATCTTGGAAAGATACGTTGAACTCATGCCTGATGATCCTAAGGGCTGGAATAATCTTGGCGTTGTCTTGAGGGAGAAGGGCGAAGTGAAGAGGGCAATCGAGTGTTACAAGCGTGCATTGGAGCTAGACCCAGAACTCAGTGCGGCCAAGAAGAACATGAGAACTGCCTCAAGTATGAAGACTGTCCCATGACTCACGGCTTCTTAGCAGTGATGCCGAATACATTCTTCCTCCTCCTAATTTGGAGAAAGCCCACTTTTCGAAGCCTTGACATTATCCCCTTCTGCAAATCAATCCTCCGATGTCTGGCTCCTGGTGAGCCGACATAGTGAAACATGACTCCATTTGACTTCAAAACCCTAAAGAGGTCCCTGTAAAACTCCTTGGTATACAACTCAGTCGCCATAGTGAATCTTGGCGGGTCATGTAGTATACTGTCAAACTGCCTATTATCAAACTCTCTAATCACATCAATAGCGTCCCCCTCAATGACTGTAACATGTGGGTTATCAAATATCTCTTTGGACCATGGGTTTATCCTCGCAAGGTCCAACACATCATGGTCCTTCTCAATAGTGATTATACTTGCCACTCCTCTACTCAGGCAGGCTATAGTTGAATAGCCAAGTCCAGTACATACCTCAAGCATGTTAAAGCCCCCCTTTGCGCAGTGGACCGCTTTGCTCGATGCATCATCCATTGGATTTGTTTCTTTCACACGGTGCATCAATACTCCATCAATCACAAGAGCTGGTGCTGTGTTCTCTCCCGTGGGCATTAACTTGTAGAAATGATCACGACTAATCGCAGCCTTGTAATACTCTCCATCTCTAATAAAATAGACCGAACTCGGGTCTGCCACTATTTTTTTCAATTTATCAATATCCCGCTCATACACATCAACCCGTATTGTTGAAGAGGTACGGCCAAGATCCAGTGAAACTTCCACCTCACTCATTCCCGCTCTGATTGCATTGAGTATCACCTTTGCAGCGCTGGCTGTGAGGAACCTCATTACCATTCAAATATACCATCGCAAGAATCCGAATGAAGTTTTTCATCGCCTAGTAGATGATTTAAGGCGGCTGAGCGCTTCAATAAATGGTGTGAACTATTGAACAGGGAGAACTATCACAGGCTCATGTATACAATAGCAGCAATCTGGAACTGGGCACTTTCAATCACATTCCTCATACTGCCACGAATTGACATCTCGTATTTCTCACTGGCAGGAGATGTTCCAGCCCCTCCAACTCTGCTGTGGTTTGACTGCTTCATGGGACTAGTTTTTGCCTTTGGTATTGGATTCTACATAATCAGTCTTGACACTCGTGAGAATCATGGACTGGTCAAAATCGCTTCTTTCGAGAAGGTCTGGGTTTTTATCATTGGACTATTCTATTTTCTGATTGGTCAAGCATCGCAATTGTTACTCCTCATTGTAACTGGTGACCTAATATTTGGAACCCTCTTCATAGAAGACCTAGTGGCAATTCGGAAGGCAAAATGAGTAAATCAACACAATTATTTCTTCTTGGTGATCATACGAAGATACTCTTCAACGGGTATCTTCCACCTTTTCTCTTCTTTGTCGAAATAGTCGAACATGTCCAGATAATGCGCCTCAACTCTATCTGCAAGATGAATTTGAATTGAATATGAATCAAGGAACGACCCCATCATTCGTAACCCCTCAAGAAATGGCTTCAGATCATCAGCGTCAAGCCCGAGCTGAACACAATATCTTTCATTATCATGCATCAATATACCTCCAGGAAATGGCAGTTCCCTGATGCATTGCATGACTCCCCCCACATTATCATTCATTCTGAGAAAACATGAAACCCATAGTAATTCTCCTATAAGACCATATGCACGCTTAGAACCTCTAATCACTCCGTTTTCCCGTAGTTTTTGAACTCGTTCACGCACCTCTGGCAATGGCGCCTGTGTGATTGATGCTAACTCTCTCATTGAAACATTGGGGTTAATCTTCATATGTTTGAGGATGGTGATATCAACCTCATCACACTCGAATAATGGTTGATCTTCCTGAAGAACGAATGGATTGGCTCTTTGTTCCTGAAGGTTCGACTGAATATTATTATACCATCGTTTCCAATTCCAGTCCCAGCCACCCTCTGGTTGATAATATCTGAAATCAACACTCTTTGTGGCATAGTCCACAATATCGAAGAACGAATAATCTTTGATGAGACCTGTTTCTATCATTACTCTGGCAATATTATGAATCATGTCAGGTGATTGAACATCATGAATTGTATGGATCATTAGACCATTAAACTGGCCAATTGTGGGAAAGAACCAATAGAATATGGGAATATTCCTGGCTACCCTTTCAAGGACCTCACTCATACTTCCTCCCTCTTGAACTAGAAGAATCCCTTCTCCCAGACCAATCCTCCTTTCATGTGTCTGAAGAAACTGTGGAAGCAATATCCCCCTCTCTGTAAGCATAGAAACCCTATATCGAATGGTCCTCGCTGGATAATTCTGCTCAGGGTTCTTTGAACTCAAAAACTCACTGATCTCTTGAGCTGTTGCATTTCCTCCCAGCTGATCCAGTGCATCCAGAATCTCCAAGTCCTTCTGATCCAGCAACCCTCTTTTTCTCAGTTCGGTTCTCTCCATTGACTAATCTATATGATTTATCACAATCAAAAACTCATTGGGCTGTGATAGGATACTATTGTTCAGTCATTCTCTTGGAAATACTTCAATGGCAAAATAAATATAAATTATTTGCCATATATATTATTACGGGGATGGCAAGAAAACAACGAGTAACTTGCCTCCCCAAAAAAGATCTGGTGAGTATCATGTCAAGTATCACACTACCAATCAGTGCCCTTGTAGTACTGCATGAGCTGGCCACAAAGGGGCCAATGTCTCCAAAGCAGATCTGTAACGAGGTAAGTCTATCTCCGCGCTCTGTTTCATCAGCTCTTCGTAGACTGACAAGTGTTCATCTGTGTAGAAGAATTCCAAACCTGAATGACATGCGCCAACCCTTGTATTATGCCAATATAGACCGAATTAAAGAGCTCCAGATTAATTTTGAACAACAACGTGCATTGATGCAAATTTACCTGAAGCCAATATGATATTCGCTATCAAGTCAGCTTTCTCTCCAAACTGAGATTCCTTCATACTTCGACTTTACAAACAAAAGCACAATCACAATCTGCATGAATTCAACCTCACAAAAGAAATAAACCACAAGGTTTCTATAACAAGTAATTATGTTTTGGAGGTAACTATATTGTCATATTGGGTTGTTGAGTTTGATGGTGAAGACCCCGGGCCATCCGATGACTTCACCTTTGAATTTGCAAGCATTGAGTCAATAATAAGAAACTCGTCTGACTACAAGCTGTCAAAGAACTTCATCAATGAAATCTCAATGCTGATCTCCTCAAGAGAGAACTATTCAATAATTGGCAACATCAAGAAGATAACGTCCCCTGACGGCAAGGTGTATACAAACAAGGCTATTTACGCCTTAATAGGACTTATCGAGATTGATGGTACCAAACTACAGACTGGTTGTTTATTAGCCGAATACTCAGATGACACCTTTGGTCTCCTTGGCCTTTGGCCTGATGGCCTTGTTGAAGCAGTGAAGAGTGATAGATCGCTATTGACCAACTTATTGAAACTCATTGTTAACGCACCTGCAAAATGGGATGGTGTATACCTCATTCTGCCAATTGAGTCCTCTTCTGGAAGCAGCGGTTCAAACAAGATCAATCGATTATAACATTATATCATGTTTCGCCTGACCGAACTCATGTGCTATTAATTTGATTAAATAAAACTATAATGAGATTGGAGTACATACCTCCATTAGAGGTATCTCTTTTATCATGTTGGATTGTAGAATTCACAAGTGGTACACAGATCCACCTGGCGATTTTGATCACAAGTTCACTAGCATTGCATCATTGACGAGAAAGTGCGAATCAGTCGATTTCAGCAGAGGCTTTATTGAAAGGCTTTAGTAGTCCTCTCAGTGTCATGAGCACAACATAGACACAGGTGGAATCAAGAAGATAACGGAGCCAGACGAACCTGACTATTCAGACATGGCGGCCTGTGTGCCCTTTGGCTGGCTAAAGGTTGACAATTATGAACAAGTGATAACCGTTCTTATTGGCTTTTATTAAGACAGCTCCGGTGGCATTCTCAGCATATGACCTGACAGTTTACTAAAGAAACTAAGGGGGTCAGGCAGACAATATCCGTGCAGTTTGACTTGTTGCCTCACCCGAGAAATTGAGCGATGTCTATTTCTTCCTCTCTCTAGAACAGAAATTTTATGATTCCTCTCACTTTATTAGAGGCTGATGTAAATCTAGTTTGAGATGCATACATAATGCCGGATATTACCATATGGAGTGAAACAAAGAAGAGTGCAAGGGTTGTTGAGTCCTTTGATATAGGAGCGACCACAATCGACCTGAGCGACAGGCGGATATCATCAACTGACTTGTCCCCACTCAGCCAGATGCAGAATGTTGAAGTACTGACTCTATCAGGCAACGAACTGCAGAGAATCGACCTTGGACCCCTGAGCAATTGCACATCATTGATGGAACTCTCACTAGGCGGAAATGAGCTGGACTCAATCGATCTGTCCCCACTTGGTGACTGTGTCAATCTCACACATCTGGACCTGTCGTTCAATCGTCTCTCTGAGATTGACCTTAGTGTCCTAGCACACCTACACGGTTTGAAGACACTTCATCTCTATGGCAATCGTATCAGGAATATAGATCTCTCTCCCCTAAAGAGATGCAAAAGACTGCGAAATCTAACCCTTACAAAAAACGAAATATCTGAATTGGACATCTCTCCACTATTCAATTGCATAGGTCTGATTAAACTTGGCGTTGATGAGGGCGTTTCACTCATTGCGGATAGCTCACTGAAGAGGGCAAAGAATCTGCCCCCTGCCATTAAAAGAGTTTACAACTCGATAAAATGGATGACGAAGTGATTAGTGCGGCCAATGGCCATTGACCAAGTGTTTTTGTTTTAACGCAGTCCATCCACAATGGGGAATATTGGATGAAACCGTTTGAAATCAGACCACTTCAAGTTTTAGACTGGGAACAGCTCACAGATCTGGACCTAGCAGTTTTTCCTGATGATTATATAACATTCGAGGTATTCAAGATCATTGTGGAGGCCAATCGGTTCTTTGGACTCTTTCTGGATGATGGTGAACTAATTGGTCAACTCTCTCTTGGCATATTCGGCGAAAATGCTGGTCATCTTAGTAGAATAGGAGTGAAGGAGTCATATCAGAACCAAGGATATGGTTCACAACTGATGCGTTTCGCCATTGAATGGTTTAAGAAGAAAGAGGTTTCAAAGATAATTCTCTACACTCAACAGGACAACTTTCATGCTCAACACCTCTACAAGAAGTTCGGCTTTGCAATCACAGGCAATATGTGGCATTACTTCGTGCCTTTCGAATCAATATCCCCCAGCGGTGAACTCTCATGTGATTTGATCAAAGAAAGAGAGATTGTAGTTATCGAGGCAAAATATCCCGAAGCATTTCCACCAACACAGATTAGGCGTTACCTCAAGACCGACCGCAATAAGGTCCTTGTTCTAAGAACCATGACTGGAGAGATTGTCGGTGCCTGTCGTTTTACTCCCTCATTTCCAGGATGTCACCCCTTCATAATCGATAGGACCTATGTGTTTGATGATTTTATGTATGGGCTACAGCAACACAGCCTGCCCCAGTTTGACTACGTCAGAATCGCATTCTCTGACAACGAGGAACTGGCACAACTCTGCCATGAGCGCGGCTACAAGCTGCATCATAGACTCTATGAAATGACCTTACATCTATAGAAACTGAATGAATTGATGCAATAGGCGGTGGGATAGAATCCCCACTTGGACTATTTCAGTGGCACATATGCGCTGCTCTTAGTCGCACCAATTCCTGGGCTGCCGTGCTGTACACGCTTATTCGTGATTGCAAACTCCCCCAACAAATGTCCAATCATCTGTGGGAGAATCTTGACACGGACGAACTCTTTGCCGTTGTGAACACCTATAGTGAGATCTACCATTTCAGGGAGAATGACCATATCGCGGCAGTGGGTCTTGACGATGACTTCTTTGCCCTTGCGCTGGGTCTTGCGGGCAGCACGAAGTTTCATGAGCAATTTCTTATGACGTGGGGGCAAGCCACGTCGAAGGGTCCTGCGTCTACGAGTGGGTAGTAGCTCAATCAGTTCATCCATACTCATCTTAGCTAGTTGAGAAAGGGGATAGCCGCGATACATTGGTTCAGCTTTAGACATGACATCACCTACAATGTAGATAGGGGTGAATATATTCGTCCGTAGACGCGCTCAATCTGATTGATAAGCATTTAAGCATTGCGAACTGGACTTGCCAAACATCACCGTTCAACTGGAAATCAAAAACCATGTCAATCTTAATCATCATTTGGGGTGTTTCTCTTTCCAAGCTTGTCGACATTCCACGGGACTTTTTCTAGGATGACATTACCGTCTTCATCTAGATAGCCCGCCTTGCGCATTGCTTCCTTGACCCATGAGAGTGCCTCACCGATTCCTGGATCTCTGATTAATGCAAGG
Source organism: archaeon (assembly GCA_024276825.1). Taxonomy (GTDB): domain Archaea; phylum Asgardarchaeota; class Thorarchaeia; order Thorarchaeales; family Thorarchaeaceae; genus JAJRWI01. The sequence goes on along the minus strand of JAJRWI010000015.1, from coordinate 99,588 downwards.
CGTGCGAGTTCAATGGCCTTCTCCCATCGTCCAAGTTCGTAGTTTATCTCTGCCATATGCAGGATTGCAAGCGGAAGGCGTTCTTCAATATCGAGGACCTGTTGAAACACCTCGAGGGCCTCCTCCAGTCTGTCAAGATTGCGAAGGCTCACTGCTTTATTAAACAGGGGGACAGGGTCCTTAGGATTGATCTCAGCTGCTCTGTCAAAGAGTCTGAATGCCTCTTGTGTCCCAGGATCATCCCATTTAGCATTGCCTTGGATCTCTAGGAGGGCCACACCAAGGGTGGTAAGGGCGTTCGAATGTTTTGGGTCCTGCTGCAAGATCTCTTTCAGTATGGAGATGGCCTCTGATGCCCTGCCATCGGAGAGGAGCCTTGCAGCCTCCTTGTATCTCTTGTCAGACTTTCTTCTTAGAAATCCCAATGCCAGAGCCTCACAATTTCCTCAATCAATTATACTCTTAAGTGCTGAGATTTCTGCCAGTATTGATGTGATGAACAATGGGGCGCCTGTTTGGTACCAATGGTGTTCGAGGACGAATCAATGATGAGATGACTCCAGAGCTTGCACTCAGGCTCGCACGCGCAGTGGGCACGGTCTTGGGACCTGGCGAGATTGCGATCTCTCGGGACTCAAGGCGTGGTGGGACAATGTTGACAAACGCGGTTAGATCGGGGCTTCTATCAACTGGATGTTCGGTTGTGGATATCGGTCCGTCCCCAACTCCTACTCTTCAGTTCATGATCCCACGCCTGAACTGTGTGGGCGGGATAATGATCACGGCATCTCACAATCCCCCTGAGTTCAATGGGATAAAAGTCATGGGGGCTGATGGGATTGAAGTGTCTAGAGAGGTTGAGTCATCGATTGAGGATGTCTACTTCAATAGCAGCTTCAGAAAGGCTGACTGGGCGGAGATTGGCTCCACCCGCAACTATGACAGAGCCATTGAACAATACATTTCTGCAATAGAATCTCATGTTGATGCGGAGGCAATACATAAGAGATCTCTCACCGTAGTCGTTGACGGGGCGAACAGTGTTGGATCACTGGTCACACCAATACTGATGAGAGAACTTGGATGCACCGTGATATCGCTAAACTCACAACTTGATGGTGCCTTCCCTGGCCGAAACCCCGAACCCACTCCTGAGAACATTGTTCATCTTGCGGAAGTGGTGAGATCTACAGGGGCGGACCTTGGTATCGCCCATGACGGTGATGCTGATAGGGCAACATTTGTCGATGAGAACGGACGCATTCTCTGGGGTGACCAGTCTTTTGCTATAGTCGCTTCGAGAGTTCTTGCACGTAAGAGTGGTTCCACACTTGTCACCCCAGTGAGTAGCGGACGGCTGATTGAAGATGTGGCAAGAAACGCAGGTGCAAAGATAGACTGGACAGTGGTTGGTAGTGTTGTTGTGTCTCATAGACTAAAGGAAACTGGTGCTGAGCTTGGAGGTGAAGAGAATGGTGGTGTCTTCTATCCTCCCCATCAGCCCGTGCGTGATGGCGCAATGACTGCAGCACAAATAGTTGAGATAATGTCGGTTGAGAACAAGTCCCTCTCTGAGATTGTCAATGAACTTCCGCAATATTACAGCACAAAGATCAAAGTTTCCGTACCAAGTGAGATTAAGACAAGGCTCTTGGAACCACTCCTTGAACTTACAAAGGACAATGAGAGAATCACAATCGATGGTATCAAACTGATCTACAAGGATGGCTGGGTCTTATTGCGCCCCTCTGGCACCGAACCATTATGGAGATGCTTTGCTGAGGGCAAGACTCAGGAAGCCGCCGATAGACTGTGCGAGAAAGGCAAAAAACTGATTGAAGAAGCAATTAGAATGAGTAATAGTTAGAATTGAACTGATTCGATCGAGTGATGAGAGGGCAATTAGCGCCCCACTCATTCCTCGACTCTAGATGATTTTTGGGTCAAGTCTTTACTCAGTGGACTCCTCAGGCTTCTCCTCGGCCACTTCCTCTTCATCAAAATCAAAGTCCTCTAGTGGCTCTGGTGCAGGAGTGGTGAGCATTGTATATCCAATCCACATTGCTATCAGGCCAATGAGTATAGCAGCAAGGTAAATTGGAATTATGACAAGAATCTCCCAACTTGGTTTAAATATCAAGTTAAGGAAAGTCCCCGTTCCGAATGTTGCGTCCACCCAATCTCCCAAAGCTGGAAATAGTGGTAGTAGTACGAGACCCCACGTGTAGTAAAGGATCAACAATAATGCGAAAATGAAGATGATTCCGCCAAGTATTTTCTCTTTCCCCATGTCAGTTCACCAGTTAATGGGTATTGTCAAACTGAGAGTTATGCACATCATATATCATAAAAGGCTTGCGCCAAAGTCATAATGCCCTCACTTTGATGAAACTCTTCTCGCTGCCTCAATCCACATCTTGACTCTTTCAAGCGTGAATTCGTATCCTGCTGGAACTCTCACATCCCCTCGTTCCACAGCATTCCTGACCTGCTCAAGCAACTCGTTGGCGTCAGCATTGGCAAGATCGATGATCTCGCTGATATTGGCCCCAAGAACAATGGCCTCTGCATCCTCTTCAGTGACTCCTTCCAGCCATGTAAAACGAGCCATCGCCACCCAGACCTCCACCTTATCAACTCTCACCCCGCATATCTCTGCTATTCTCTCTGGCTCGTTCTCTAGCAAGTCTTGTACTGTAGTGATCCCTTCAGCACTAAGCTTCTTGCCATAAACCTCACCAATTCCTTCAATGGTTTCAATTGGCAACTCACTTAAGAACGCTCTTGGCTCCTCCACTTCAGGCGTATAGACTTCAGTATCATTTGAACTCCCAACCTTGAAGTCCTTTTCCAATCGAAAACACCACGCGATTGCCAATACGACAACAAGCGCGATAAGTTCAAGTTTCAGCATGATGTCAATTGGTACCATCACAATCAATACTGACAACAGAACAACGATGATTGAAACACGTTTCATATCATAATTCCAATAGACTGGACTCATTTTTATTCACACTCAACTCAACCGATTGAACTCAACACCACTTACGAATACCACTAGTAAGATTTAATTCTTCTTTGAATGGCCAGTTGCATAGATTCCTGATTGAAAGTTGCGATTGAATTCCTCGTGCGTATTGCTTATAATGGGGCATTATTTTTTGTCTACATGCATTCATGACGCATTTAATGGAGTGTTTCCGGATGAAAATCATTGTGCCAGTGAAGCAAGTTCCAGAGGTTGCAGAAGTCAAGATAAATCCTGAGACCGGGACTCTGATACGTGATGGTGTTCCAAGTATTCTGAATCCCTTTGATGAATATGCAGTTGAGGCTGCGATCCAACTCAAAGAGGCTCATGGAGGAGAGGTCACTATCATCACTATGGGACCCCCTCAAGCAGTAGATGCGCTGTACAAGGCTCTAGCAATGGGTGGTGATCGGGCCATTCATTTGACTGATCGTGCCTTTGCCGGTGCTGACACCTGGGCCACTGCTTTTACTCTGGCCCAGCAGATCAAGAAGATGGAGTTTGATATGATCATATGTGGCAAGCAGGCAATCGATGGCGATACTGCACAGGTTGGTCCCGAGTTGGCCGAACTACTTGGAATTCCTCAAATATGTTATGTCAGGCATCTTGAGATGTCTGAAGATGGAAAGACAGTCATTGCTCATAGGGAGACTGATGAGGGCTATGAAGTTGTAAAGGCAAAGCTACCAGTTCTCATTACAGCCACAAAGGGTCTCAATGAGCCAAGGCTCCCGAATATAATGGGCATAATGAAGGCGAAGAAAAAGCCCCTCGAGGTGGTTGATGCAGCAGCTCTTGGTGTCAACGAGGACCTGATTGGCTTAAAGGGTTCTCCCACTGCAGTGCGGAAAGTGTTCCCACCTGAGAAGAGGTCTGGCGGTATCAAGATTGAGGCTGAGGACCCCAAAGAGGCGGCCAAGCAACTTGTGGAGTTCCTTGCAAAGAAGGGGGCGATATGAGAAATGGGGCTGATTTACGATAGAGATGCATGTACGGGTTGCATGCTATGCATCAAGGCCTGCAGTTTTGGTGCGATAGAGCGTGATGGCGACAAGGTGAAATTTGACCTTGACAAATGTGTGCTCTGTGGCTCATGTGAGGCAGTCTGTCCTGCAGATGCAATTCTCATTGAGCGCAAGATGATAGACAAGGAGCTCATTGCGCAGTACAAAGATGTATGGGTCTTCTGTGAAACTGTAGATAGACGCTTGAGAAGCGTGGCCCTCGAACTGGTAACAAAAGGTCGGGAGCTTGCTGACAAACTCGGTGAAAATCTCGTCGCTGTATTGATAGGTCATGAGGTAACTTCGCTGGCAGAAACTCTGATTCATTATGGTGCTGACAAGGTGATAGTTGCTGATGATAAGATATTCAGGGACTATACTACCGATGCCTACACTATTACTCTTGCATCCCTGATTGCCCCTGCAAAACCTGCAGTGGTTCTTTTTGGTGCAACCAATAACGGTCGAGATTTAGCACCAAGAATTGCAGCAAGACTTGGTCTTGGCCTTACTGCTGACTGTACTGGTCTTGATATTGATGAGGAACGTCAATTGATTCAGACTCGCCCTGCCTTTGGTGGAAACATCATGGCAGAGATCATATCACCCTACACCCGACCCCAGATGGCCACTGTGCGCCCCAACGTGTTCAAACCTGGTGAGCCCGACACTTCGAGAACTGGTGAGATTGAGAAGTTTGATGCAAAGATCAATCCTGTTCAGGTTCGAACTCGGGTGCTCGATAGAGTGAGCGAAGTCACTGAGGGCATGAAATCCGTGGAAGAGGCCGATGTGATTGTCAGTAGTGGCCGTGGGATCAAGGACCCTTCAAATCTGGACTTGTCACGCAGACTTGCTGAATTGCTTGATGCAGCAGTTGGTGGATCACGTCCAATTGTTGACTTGGGCTGGCTTCCTCCCACTCAGCAAGTTGGTCAGTCTGGCCGAACAGTATGTCCACGACTCTATATAGCACTTGGAATATCAGGTGCCATTCAACACCTTGCTGGAATGTCATCATCCGACATCATTGTTGCAATCAACAAAGATCCAGAAGCGCCAATATTTGAGATTGCCGACTTTGGAATTGTGGGTGACCTCTTCGAGGTTGTCCCTGCCCTGATTGAAGAGATTAAACGTCTCAAGGCTGAGAGATAATTCATACTGGCTCCTCATATTATTCGGGGGGCCTCTTTTCTCTCAACTTTTCAATTTGTGCGTTTTAGCGTTAGTAGAAAATAATTTAACATCAAACTGATAATACTTATTATATGATATGACAACAAAATATCACTGCTTGGCAACGGGGATCATTGCCAAGGTTGTCAGGGGGAAAATTAATGCAAATAGTTTCTCCAGGAATCAGGGTTGAACTCAATGACATCCACAGTGTCATCATATCACAGATAAGTAGTGGACTCTCCTTATTCAACATCTCTCTAACCGATGAAGACATTGAACCTGATTTATTCAGTGCCCTACTCACAGCAATTGTTCTTGCTAGGAGTCAGTCAAACCCTGAGTTTGACTGCAGGCAACATATGATCCTGAAGATTGATGACATGACCTCAACAATATGCTACGGGACCTATCTTGCTGGCATAATCATATCTAAGAAGAACATTGATGACATCATTCTGCTTCGTCTCCAGAGATTCATAGATTATTTTGAATCTGAATTTGGGCTCATTCTTAACAACTGGCAAGGCGACAGGACATTCTTCGATCATGAATGGGCTTCTCAACAACTATTGGACTTCCTCACTGCTAAAAAGCAAAAGTTGGAATACTCTATCCACCCGAAGGCATTGCAATTGGCCTTTAATGCCAAACAGATACGTATGATACAACTGATTCGTCGTTTCGCACTTGGCAATCTGTTTAATCTTGAAGACATCTGCGCTCAAATCGCAAAAGAACTTGATATCCCTCTTGAACTTGTGGTTAATATTTTCTCTGAGCTTGAGCAGAATGGTATAATACAATCACAAAAAAATAATTGACAATGTTCGGGACAGGGTGTGAATCCTGGTCGCTTGAAGTCTTCACTATGCTGTCTTTGAGATTATTGTGCAGTTATTAACACCCTTATCCCATAGTTGTAAACGAACTAGAAGTCGTATGCTTTCAGTGTCTTGCGTTTGTTGTTCTTAGTCCTCTCAAAAGCAGCGTTCAATAGATTTGCAATCTCTTGATTGAAGCGATCGTATGCATCACTGCCGATCTGAACACCATTTGCCTTAGCATACTCCTTCAAAGCGGATTTCACAAAAAATGTTGGGATTTTAGCCTTTTTCTTTTTTGACATAGTATATACCCCCTTTCGGTGGTTAACTATCTTTACATTGGTTATTTATAAGCGTATTTTGGCTAAAGTGCCAAATTTTGCATTAAACCAGCCATTTTGGCTTATTCTCGAATGTGTTTACCAGATTTCACTCACTCATTAATGTATAAAAACCGAAGATTTAAATGTAAATTTGCCGAATATAGAACTGTAAAAATTTACAGTTGAAATACAATGAGCGACGATATTGAAGAACTCCGAAGAGAGATTGAGCACCTGAAGAGAGAGTTTGAAAACCTGAAACGCGAAAAAGAGCAGGGCGTAGAACCGCCCATGCCTGAGGGTCCTCCTGGCCCGCCCCCTCCCCAAGCAGGCCCTCACCCTCGCCCACCTCAACCCGGTCCTCCACACAAGCATAGGCATGTTCATCCACCACCACCAGTCATTGATCTGGGCCCTCTGATAGATGGTCTTGATGAGATGATGGAGGGAATTGGTGAGCAGATTCGTCTTGCAGTCGGCTGTCTGGATGGTGTCGGAAAGGAGATCAGAATTCGCCCACTCAAGCGAATGAAGGGGCAGCGACCAAGGAGTATGAAATCAATCCAAGCAATACCTCCTGAACGTATTGCACGAGTTGTGGACCCCCTAGGAAATGTCGACAGACTACGAATCCTCGACTACCTCAGAAATGGTGGCAAGTCCTTCAATGAACTCGAGCAATACATTGGCAAGACTGGCAGCTCCCTTACTCACCATCTGACACCACTACTTGAAGCGGGTTATATCATCAAAGGGGAGGTCCGAGGAATGTACTACATCACAGTAATGGGGCGTCTGGCCTACAAACTGGCCCAATGGCTTACCTATCGCCTTGAGAAGCAGGAGGAATTGACGGGAATGCCAGCTGAGGAGGAAGAGCCCGAAGAGGAGGACATTGACATTGAGTTCTCAGACGAGGAGGAGTCAGAATGAACATAGTCACTGATGACATAGTCAGAGTCCTCGAAGAGCCAATAAGGCTGGTCGATGAAGAGAGATCTCTAGTTCAACTTCAACCTGGCTGCCACTGGGTCTCCCTGATGCAAGAAGGTGAAAGAATCGGGATTGCCTTTGTTGGCCCGTCATCCTTTGCCGTTGATGCCATTGCAGAAACCAGAATGGGGGCCATTGGTCAGTCAATTAGCGGTCAGTTGCAAGGAGTTCAACTCTACTTTGGTGATGCCAATATAGAATCGGTGTCAAGAGTTGCATCCGACGAAGAGATGAATCAATCCGGCCTGAATGGCAAGTCATTTGAAGAGTTGGTCAATAATGGTCTCTTTACATTCAAGAAATGGGACATGAAACTCTCATTGAATTCAGTAGTATTCCTTGGCATTGATGAAAGTAATGCGAAAATCCTCCTCTTGTTGTCAGATGACAAGATCGTCTTCACGCATGGAAACCACATATTCATAATGAAGGGACAGAAAATGTTGACACTCAACGATCAAGGTGTTGTCCTCACGGGATATAGAGGTGTTCCGTTCTATATCGGGAAACACGGAATCCAGAGAATTTTTGAATAATAATGAACGACTGCAATTAAATCAAAAGGTCCCGCTTCGGGCGGGGCCACCATTAGAACACCATTGTCCTAGGTCTGATCTGTTTTTCATATAATGAGTAGTACTTCTCCCTCTTGGCCATCAGTTCTGCATGAGTACCAGACTCTACTATCCTGCCGTTCTCAAGTACAAGAATTCTGTCCGCATTGACAATCGTTGATAATCTGTGGGCTATAACAATGGATGTTCGTCCCTCTAGAAGCTTTTGCATTCCCCTCTGTATGGTGTGCTCGGTATAGATGTCAATCGAGCTTGTTGCCTCGTCAAGTATGAGTATCTTGGGGTTTGCAAGAAGTGCCCTAGCAAAGCTCACTAGTTGTCGTTCTCCTTCAGAGAGTCTTCCTCCCCTCTCTCCAACCTCGGTGTCAAAACCCTTCTCCAGCCTTTGGATAAGGTCATATGCACCAATGACCTTGGTTGCCTCGATGATCTCATTGTCAGTGGCTTCGGGTCTGCCATATCTTATGTTGTCCTTGATGGTGCCCATGAATAGAAATGAGTCTTGAAGGACTAGTCCAATGTTTGCCCTCAGGGACTTGAGGGTCACATCTCTAATATTAATGCCATCAATCTCAATGGACCCTGACTGAACCTCATAGAATCGGTTCAAGAGATTTACCACGGTCGTCTTGCCTGCTCCAGTGTCCCCCACTATGGCGACAGTCTCACCGGGTTGAATCTCGAGATTGAAGTCTTCTAAGACATAGTTCTCGTCAACATATGCAAACCACACATTCCGGTATCTTATGTGCCCTCTCACATCTTTTAGCTCGACTGCATCGGGTCTGTCAAGAACTGCTGGCTCGCTATCCATTATAGCGAATACCCTCTCGGCCCCTGCAAATGCACTTTGAACCGTGTTATAAAAGTTTGTCAAGATAATGACAGGCCTAAAGAATAGTGAATTCATCTGGATGTAAAACAACAGAACTCCCACTGTGAGTGTGCCCTCGACGATTCTAGCTGCTCCAAAGAAGAGGATGAGCACAACACCTAACCCGCCAACAAATCTGATTGCTGGGAAGAATACAGATGCAAACTTGGCAGCATCAACATTGGCCTGATAGTCATCTCTGTTTAATTCATCAAACTTCTCCATGCTCTCCTTCTCGCGAGTGAATGTCTTTGTTACCTTTGCTCCCGATATTGTTTCCGCAAAGTTGGCGGTCACTCTTGATATGGTCTTTCTTGTTTCTCTGTACGCCTCCCTTGCACGTTTCCTAAAGATGTGCGTGGCAACAGCAAGAATGGGCACAACAAGAAGTGTGATTATTGCAAGTTGAAAGTCCACAGTGAATATGACAACTGCGACTCCGAATACAATGAAGAATTGTGCAAATGTGTTAATCAGTCCCCCACTCAGCAACTCGCTCATCCTGTCAATATCATTTGTCAATCGAGATATAATACTACCACTTGAAGTCTTGTCGTAATATGCTTGGGACATTCTTTGAAGGTGCTCAAATAGACTCTGACGGATTGTGTAGACCGCACGTTGACCCATTAAGGTCGTGGTGTATCCCTGCCCATATGATGTCAACCACACCAGAATCACCAGAATGATATAGAGCAGAGAGGTCTGCAGCAAGGCATCAAGATCGCCACTCACAAAGTCGGTGTCTATTGCATGTTGTAGGACAAAGGGGGCATAGATACTGAATATGATTGAGCTTGCCACCATGATGATGACAATAATCACTAATCTTGGATATGCAAGGATGTAGCTTAATATGCGCTTCATTAAGACGGAGTCTGGATAATCATATGTCCTCTCTACTTCGTCCCATGAATGGCTTATGATACCCTCCCTCCTGTTTCTTCTAATGCTATCGCTGCCATCCTAGACAATGTCTGGAAAAGACTCGCATACATGCCTTCTTTCTCAATCAACTCGGAGTGATTGCCCATCTCCACGATGCGTCCTCTGTCCATCATTATTATTATGTCCGCATTTCTGATTGTAGACAGCCTATGAGTGATTATGAATGTGGTACGCCCCCTCATCAAGTTCTCCAAGGCTCTCTGAATCTGCAGTTCAGTATTGGCATCAACTGAGCTTGTTGAGTCATCCAGAATCAGAATTCGGGGGTCTGCCAGCAAAGCCCGGGCAATTGCAATCCGCTGCTTCTGTCCCCCACTGAGGGTGACTCCACGCTCTCCAACCTCAGTGTCATATCCCTGATCAAGTGTCATAATGAAATCATGAATCATTGCCGCCCTTGCAGCATTCTCTATCTCCTCATCAGTGGCATATGGTCTTGCAAAGGCGATGTTCTCTTTTATTGACGCTGAGAACAAGAATGGGTCTTGATGGACCATTCCTATCTGTTCTCTCAACTCACTTATCTTATAGAATCGAATGTCCACTCCATCAATCTCAATATGGCCAGGATCTTGAACTTGCAGCTCCTCACCATTGACTACTATGAAACCATCGTGTTCATGATATGTTGTACCATCTATCTTGACATGTCCCTTATTGTCCAGAGCATAGACTTTCCCGTTGTATTCCACAACTCTGCGACTGTCAACATCATAGAACCTTGGAATGAGATTGACGACACTGGTCTTTCCAGACCCAGTTCTCCCCAATAATGCCACAACCTGCCCGGGTTGCACTTTGAACGAAACATCCTTCAACACCCAGTTCTCTCCACCATGACTGAAATATACATTTTTGAACTCGACCTCTCCACGAATATCACTGATCTCAGCAGGATCTTCTGGATCCATTATCTCCTCTCTTGCATCTAGGATGTAAAATGTTCGCTCAGCAGCGGCAGAGGCTCTCTGATACAGACCAATGCCCCAGCTGAGAAATCTCGCAGGAAGTAATAACATCCCTACTAGGCTGACAAAGCCCACAAACTCACCATAGCTTAGGACGCCCGCGCTAAATTGGACACCTCCCATATAGATGAGAACTCCAGTGCCAATCCCTAAGACCGCAATAAGGAGTGGCGAATAAAACGCTGACAAGCGAAATGCATCAACCACCAGCCCAAGATATCTCTCATTCTCCTTTCGCACGCGCTCTCTCTCACGGTCCATAGACACATATGACTGGACAACCCGCATTCCCACAATGTTCTCCTGCAAGACAGCACTCAGAGTGCCATACTGTGTTCTTGCAGAGAAAAACACAGGTCGGACCTTCTTGGCAAAAATATAGATGATCAGTAGCAGTGCGGGGAGAATTGGAAGCAGGAGAAGAGTCAATTGGACATTAATTAGCCACATGACATAATACGTGCCGATAAGACTTGCAGCACCGATGAAGATCACCCTGTATCCCCAGAGTAAGAACTGACGCATGGTAGTCACATCAGTGGTGACCCGGGCGAGAATCTGACCGGTTTCATTTCTGTCATAGAATGCAAGGTCCTTCTCAAGAAGGCTCTGATAGAGTTCAGTCCTCAAGTCATAGATGACATGCTGTGCCATCAATGCGCTGAGGTATCTCTGGATAAAGTCAAAGAAACAATAAAAACCAAAGAGACTGAGGTACAGGAATATTGAGAATATTGCCGTTTGAAAATTGGCACCTGAAGTGACCTGATCAACTATGTCCCTGAGTACCAGCGGCGTGAACAGGTTGAACAGGGTTGCCACTGATGCAATGCTCATGAAGCCAATGAAATGCCTTTTATGCTTTAGAGCATATCTTGTTAATCTTGCAATATGTCCCATCTACCACCGCTCACTCCAAGACTCACATTCTGTCCTTTTTCAATCTACTGATTACATCTGTCCGCTAGAAGCGATCCAAGCCCACGGCACTTCTCCAACATCTCTTCAGTTGGGAAGTCCTTAGCTCTGATGGGCTTACTAACAATTGTGGCCCCCTTCTCCTCAAGAAGACTTGTGATTATCGCTGGTGCCTCTCCACTCCAGCCGTAGGATCCAAATGAAGCGGATGGGAGTCCATTAAGGTCATCCAGTTCTGCAAGTATTCTTCTGACAAGAGGTAATGGCTTTTTCATTCTTGTTGAGCTACCGATTGCAAATGCGCATGCTCCATCAAGCCCATCAAACTGACTTGCGCTCGTAAGCTTGCAATCAACACTCTTTGATTTTACTCCCTCGCAGATTGCCTCAGCCATAGCTTTAGTCCTTCCCCGTGTACTCTCGAACACTACTATTACCGTCATCTCTACTCTTATCTCGGAATAGTGAATTGACTCAAAAGCCTTCTGAAAATGACATAAGAACTCTATTGTACGATAAGACCTGAAGTGTGTAAAGCCTTGAATGATGACGAATTGAAACAAAAACAGCGGAAAGCACTTGCCATCTGCAGAGCAATAATGAATGAATATGGCACACGCATTCATCACAACCGTCTTCCTCCTGTTGATCAGCTTGTAATCACAGTGCTTGCACAGAACACCACTGATATCACTGCTGAACGCGCCTTTCAGCAGCTCAAGTCTGATTTCACTGATTGGAGTGAAGTCATGAACGCCTCTCATGAGAGAATTGCAGAATCAATCAGTCATTGTGGTCTTCACAATCTGAAGGCAAAGAGGATCAAAGCAATTCTCACCGAGATCCATTCTCGAACAGGAGGTTTCGACCTGTCCCTGCTGAAAGACATGGATATTGAAGATGCCAAGGCTTGGCTGACTTCCCTGCATGGCGTCGGACCAAAGACTGCGGCAATAGTCCTTCTCTTCTCATTCGGACTTCCAGTGATTCCTGTAGACACGCATGTCTTTAGAATCACAAAGAGGTTGGGACTGATTCCTGAAAACACCACTCGCGAGAGAGCTCATATTTTACTGGATCAAATAGTCACAGATGAATGTATGTATTCTTTCAATTATAATCTAGTTCAGCATGGCCGTAAGGTATGTAGAGCACTAAAGCCTCACTGTTTCTCTTGTATCCTCTCTAATTATTGCGAGCATTATCAATCGCATTAAAATGATGAATTTGCATCGTTGCCATTTCTACTATGATTCTTGAAACCATTTGACCAATGGCTGTGAAATACCGCTTGATCAAAGCATTTGAACTTCCAGAATACAGGGAGTTTTTAGCGCCACTCATAAACTATTGGTCACAGGTGAGAATGATGAGGAATTGCAATTAGACGGCAGCAGCAGTCTAGATGTATTATGACAAGAATCAGAAGGATTTTTGACTTCTTACTCCAAATATCTACTCATGAATGATAAATGCGTGCGAGAAGAACCTTGGGAGATTGTGTGTCGTGTGATTAAACAAGAAGGGCATTGTGCTGCAGGTCACAAAGTTGGTGACGAAGTGCGCATCACAAGTCTTGGAGTACATGGGAGAGTGTGCATTAGTGCACTATATTCGATGTTGCCAAAGGCATTTGCTATGATGTTCAATGCTCACTTTCCATGGCTGGAAGATCAATGCAGAGCCACACATGCCTGTCCTGATGCTTACAACCAAGTTGTCTTTGAGCTGAGTCGCGAATAGGGCTCTCTACATCAATCATCGTTGGTTTCAGGACTCCTCAGTGATGGAAATGCGTCCTTCAGATCCTCGAGGATCGCGTCATCCTCAGGACGGTTGGTCATTATTGTCAATATCCTCCCATACCAACCGCAGTCAAGACAATAGTATGCGGGTTGAAGACTGCCAATATATCCAAGGTCAAAGAACGAGGTGAGATCGACAATCCTGTGGCTCTTGCAAACTGGGCAGATCGCTATATCTGCTGTGATGCCCTTTCTCTTCAGGTTTCTGAGCTTTGTCTTGACTATCAGTAGGCGCCTTAACTGTTGCAGTTCTTCGGGTGATAGTTGGTCCGTTTCCATTCGCTGACTCAAATTCATCATCACTATCTATCCAATAATATTCAATATACATGTTGCGAATTCGGACTGTCACGTGACTTCATCATCACTTTATTATTAAACGAAACTAATTAGTAATCAACAGGTCTGATATTAGGCAAGGTGCGACAATGCCAAGAGAGAACGCCTTTGAGAGGATAGACATCATTCTTATCATCATTTCTGTCTTAGTGTTGTTCGTATCGGTATGGACATGGATAGTTTCATCCTCCATTGCAAGAGAAGTTGTCTTTTTGGCCACTACTGTTTCACTTGTAATCTCTCTAATCCTCATTATCAACGTGATCGTCATGGTCATCCTGAGAATGCAGAGAAGAATTGCAGATCTGGAGGTCAGACTGTCCGAGAACAACGCTCAATCAAAACCAAATGCCTCGGCACACGACCAGATTATGATAGTCACTCTGAATAACACTGAACGACGTATCATTAATACGCTGAAAGAGAACGGGGGCCAGATGACACAAGAAGAACTGAGAAGATTGACAGGTCTGAGCAAATCAACCCTCAGTGTGACTCTCAGCACGCTTGAACGAAAATCGATAATCTCGCGCTCAGTCACAGGTCGGACGAAACTGATAGTCCTTATTCAAGATGTTATCAGATAATCACATCAAACTCGTTTTGGAACGGTTCAGGATGTTATGAATGCCCTTTTCAACTTCTTGAAGGTTATGGACTTTTGCATACTGACCGTTTATGAACCGTTCATCAAAAACACTCTATATAGTTCACGACAAGGACTGGGTATAATCTATTGGAGGAATCAAAGTTTGAAAACAAGCATGCAATTCATTGCATTGGGCCTGCTGTTGAGTGTCATTGTCCTAAATGCCGCTCATAACAGTGTGGTCGCACAAGAGTCCAATGGCACGCCTTCCCAAGTTGTAGATCCATTTGTTGAGATGAAGCCTGGGGTCTATGTGGCATGGGACTGGTGGAACGATACTGGTAATTATGAGTATAATGGCAATGATGACCCATATGAGTATGAACCGTACTATTATGAGGTCTATGACATCAATGGTAATGTCTATTATATTGAGGACAACTTCACCTATTCCTATGTGGATAATTGGAACTTCACAAGTCTACTGGTGACCATTATTCTTGATCCCGATGCATCTGTTATGGCAGCTCTTGCGGAGCAAAACGAGAGCATTGACATCTGGAACCTCTTCTGGATGCCAGACACACAGTACTTCACAGGAGATGAAGTGTTTCTATACTCTCTGTTCTATTTCTCGAGCTACTATTCATACATGTACTACTCAAGCGACTTTGTCTGGTACAATGAAAACATGACAGAAGTGGATCCAAATGATGTAATCCCCTATCTTGCTCAGGGATACGAATGGGCCTCCTATATGAATGAGAGCATTGAATACGAGTACGAGTGGGACTATGGGGGCTATGGCTACGATGTCAATGAGATGTTTCTCAGCGGTAACCAGAGTCTATGGATGGAACATTACTTCCTCGGCCTGACAGCATTCAATGACACCAATAATAATGGCATCATGGATGTTTCATACACTGAGGTTCCTATCAATTACGAGAACGACTCTAATTACTCTGATTGGGTCTACTACGAGCTCAACAACTCAGAGTATGTATACGACTTTATCCCCACGAGTGGGACTATTGGCGAGATTGAAACTCCTCATCTGAATGACAACGGTGAGATTCAATGGGGTGCAGAGGTCACCAATATTGAAGGCGAGTTATGGCCAGAGCTTCCTATCTTGTACTTTGACAACCTTTATGAGATGGACTATGGCTTTGGGAATGACAATGGCTTCTCTTTTGACTCCCCAGAACCTATTGCTGTCAATCTGGATAGTTTCTCCATGACCTACAAGTTTGATGTTGTAGACGAAGCCGCAGTTCTAAAGATTGACCAATATATCGGAGACTTCTCCGATCCCGAAACTGGGGGTCAAGTTGAGGAGATCCAGGGGCTCAGTCTAGCCCTCAACTACTGGAGTTCATTTTCAAGCTATTCAATAACTGCTGAGGCATATGATGAAGACTTGGATCCTACAGGAACTTATGATGAACCTGGTGAGCTTCCAGAAATACCATCAAACCTCACATATGTCGAGGATATTCCTGATGGGACTTTGCAGTTCATTGATGAGGATGCCATTCGAACAATGGTTGACTTTGGCGGGACTTATGTATGGGGCAAGAATGGCGCTACCTATAATGTGAGCACTGCTGTGATGCCGTCCCTATTCTATTCAGAAACCGCTAATGAGATGACTCCCGCAGGAACAATGGATGCCCTTGAATCATACACATGGCAGGTGTATTACTATAGCTCTTGCTATTCGAATTGGAGTGGTTATTCTATCACGCACGATCCGATATTCTCAGTCTTTCCGAATCAATCTCCAAGCCAAGTGAGTCAATTCATCGATTCTGTATTGATAGCATCCATTGGCGTTGGGGGTGTTGGAGTCTTAGCGTTGGTTCTTGTTGGCATAAGGACTGTATCACTGCGAAAGTCTTCTTAGGGGAAGTTCAACACTTCCCCCTCTTTTTTTTTAAGTTCATATTTGAAAAGTGGTGGGAGCACAAAAAACGCTCCCTGGAGCAGATGCCAATTTTCGAGGCTTGACATGAAACATGTCAATATTTCATTCAAAGCTGCGGATTTAAGGTCGTTGAGTTTTTGTCTGCAAAAAGCAAAAAGGTATGAGATATCATTGATATTTGCTGGAGTTTTTAATTATGAAGCGAACCACCACATTTCTGTCTTTTTCTATGATTCTGGCACTCCTCGTGCTGACAACGGTACCAAGCAATGTTAATGCAATAACGCAGTCATATGAGAGGAATGCATCACAATGGACTGGCGGTCTGATTATTGATCACAACTGCATTGATCTCTCATCAATTCCATCAGAGTGGATTGATGCAGCTCAAAAGAATGTCAAGATACATTATGCTCACACAAGTCATGGCAGTCAAATAATAACTGGCCTTGATCGAATTGAGAGCAATGATGCAGCATATGCGCAGGTGCAATCACACAGTTCACTACCAGATGTTGAAGATGCCCTCTGCATCCTTGATGGAAATCCTCCTGAGACCTATATCACTCCTGATCTTTACTGGGAAACTAGTGATGGTCTGGCCCTGACTCAAAATACCCTTAATGCCAATCCCAGCATTACCGTATCAATGTGGTCATGGTGCACTCAGCTCTACTATTATTCAGAGGCACAGGCTCAAGCGTATCTTGATGCAATGGCCTCTCTAGAGGCAGCTAATCTTGATGTTACATTTGTCTATATGACTTGCAATGCGCAGGCAACAGGTGAAGAAGGTTACAATCGCTGGTTGCGCAACAATATGATCAGGCAATACTGCATTGAAAACAACAAGGTGCTCTTTGACTTTGCAGACCTTGACTGCTGGAGCAATGGCAGCCAGAACACTTACCAGTACGAGGTCGATGGTACAACCTACACAATCCCTGTGGAGCATGAGGACTTCAACGGCGATCAGGCGGGTCATACTACATTCACAAGTTGTGAGCAAAAAGGCAGGGCCCTCTGGTGGCTTGTTGCCAGACTTGCCGGCTGGAAGTCTAACACCACCGAAACAACCACTCTGACTACAGATGGAACCATTCCCGATGTTGATGACCAGTCTTCCCTCCTGACTACCGAAACCTTCACAATGTTAGTTGCAGTTGTCTTCATTGTTGGAGTTGTGTTCATTATCAGAAGATCGTAATAGACCTGACTCTGGCCCATTACTCCTTATTGACTTTCTGTGAAAGAAGGGAAGCATGGGAACTCTTCTTTGATACTCGAAATACTCATCTCCAAACTCATGAATCAGCTCCTGTTCCTCCTTCCTGCACATCAGATAATTTACCAAGACTATGATTGGCGTGAACAATAGAGCGGCTCCTGCTGATAGTAGGAAGACCACTCCAATATGGGCCAATATTCCACCCAAGTATTGAGGATGACGCATGTGTGAGTAGGGCCCTTCAGTGATTACTCTCCTTGGCTGGTGCTTCTCGGAAACCTCCAGCCCAAGGCTCATCACTCCAACAATCCCTAGCCACGCCCCCAACAATAGGAATGCCAGAGCAATAATCAGATGCACTATTGGGACTGCAAGGTTGATGACAGGCATCTGGATAATCATGGTGTCAAAGAGTGGTATGATAAACTGTGGTTGTGGTGCGATCCAGACTCCAATCCAGAAGCCAAAGAAACCCCAGCCCGAAATCATCCCCAGAATAGCACCCCTCTCCTTCCCCTTCTCCTCTCCATATTTCTCTCTCAACTTGATATGTTCAAGAGACCTGAAATGAAGTGGAACCATCAACAGCATTCCCAATAAGAACAGAATTACTAGCATCTACTTGTAACTCCTCCAAAACTTGATACCAAGATCATACTTACAAAAAATGCATCGTCCATCATCATCTACTCCTGCGTTGAAAGACCTAAATCCATGTCGCTCATAACAGATGGTACCGCACTGCGGACAGATAGTATCCTCATAGCCTTTCCTCCATAAATTGCCAATGTAGACAAACTCAACACCTAATCTGTTTGCAAGACTCCACAACATCTTGAGAAGATCGATTGATGTTGCAGGTGCACCATACTTGTAGTGAGGAAAGTACCTATTGATGTGCCAAGGGATTGATGGATCAATCTCAACAATTCGCTGAGCAATGCCTTTTGCACACTCCATGTTGTCGCTGAGTCCAGGCACCACGAGAGTTGTCAGTTCCACATGTACTCCTCTCTTTAACATATGACCAACATTGCTCCAGACACTATCAACATCAATACTGCATTCTGATAGGACCTCTTTTCTGCATCCCTTTATGTCAACATTGGCAGCATCCAGTCCTGCATCTATCATCAAATCGAGGGCTTCTCTCGTCATATATCCATTTGTGACGATTGTGTTGTAAAGTCCCTGTTCGTGCGCGAGTCTGAACACTTCTAGATTCCATTCCAGCATCAACGTGGCCGCTTCATTGAAGGAGATTGATATTCCATCACTGTTTCTCTTTGCCCGCTCGACAAAACTCTCCGGACTCATATACTTCGATAAGCCTGGTGTAGGTGGAGTCTTCGAGATGTCATGATTCTGACAAAAGCTGCATGATGCGTTACAACTCCAACTCCCCACAGTCAGCGCCTTCGTGCTTGGGGCAAAGTGAAAGAATGGCTTCTTTTCAATGGGATTGTTACTCACTGATGACACATTGCCGTAGCAGAGAGACAGTATCTCTCCATTGACATTCACTCTGGTCTTGCAGACTCCAAGTCTTCCCTCTCTGATGTTGCAGTTATGATTACAAGTATGACATCTGACTATTGTACCTGTCTTCTCCTGAAGTATTCCCTTTATGATGACTCTCTGGTCGTATGACTTCAGATCAAGAGCCTCTGCCATTATCTTCGCCATTAGATACTCCAACACTCATAATATGAATCTCTCTACTAAAAAGCAAATAGTCAATAGCAGTTAGAATCTCTTCAGCATATGATTGAAATGGATGCTCCAAGCCTGTTTGTCAAACTCTGCGGGGAAGTCGGAAATTTCACAAAACGTCTTACAGGAGTCAGTGTGGTTGATGCATACTTTGGACCCAAAGAACTGTCCCCTACACTCCAGAGTCATGACAAGGATGCTGAAACCCTCGAGAGTGACCTTTTAGAACTGCTCGACCTCCTACGTGAAGAATTACCTCCATCAATAAGACTTGACTTTCTACTCGGAGAAACCAGATCACTAGCATCAGTGGTCAGATGGCTTGATGACAGGGATCCCGAATACATCAAACTTGTGAGTGAACTGTTTCACATTAAAGTGAAGAAATTTCCAGATGAAGTCATTATTGACACTCTGGATGAACTGGACACACAACTCACAGAGTTTCCTGATGAGAGCTTGGAGAAACGCATCCGGCGGCTCACTTTGGAAGGCATGATCCAGGGTGATGCTCTCAAGAATCTAATCTTGGGCGAACTTCAACAGAAGACGGTAGAAGTCGGCCAATTATTTCAGAATCACATCTTTTCGCTCATGGGCGAAACAGTCCCTGATAATGGTGTAGAATATCAGATTGTCACTGGTCAACCTTGGAGTGGCTATAACTACTATATGGGGAACTTCAAGTCAGTGAATCAGTTCAATGTTGACAGGACTTTCAACAAGTATTCCATGATCTCTGTCATATATCATGAATATGAACATCATGTTTCAAACCTGTGGAGGGAGAAGTTCTACCGCGAGAGAGGATTTGTAGACCTCTCAATAGTCCCACTGCACACAGGGCGTTGCGTGATCTCAGAGGGCACCGCTGATACTGCCAAGGACTTTCTGGGAGTGAAGGATAATGGTCCTCTGATCAAGGCCACTGAGATATACTATCGCTTGAGACGGATGATCTCGATAAATGCGGCAATAATGGTAAACCATGAAGGCTACACTGCTGAAGACACGATTGACTATATTATGGAACACACATTTCAGAACCGCAAGTACGCCAGTGCGGTTATGATGTTCATCCGGCCTGAGAATGAAGAGGGACAGCCCAATTTCTGGGCACCCTATGTGTTCACTTACTATATTGGCCGAACAGATTTTGTCCTGCCTACATTTAATCGTGCAATATCAAATGACAAGGTCGTAGAGTTTTACAAGACAGTCTACAAAAATCCCTACTCTGGTTCAAGTGTCACTTGGAACAAAGCATTTGACTGGCCATGATACTCGCTCTTCCTCTCAGTCACGTATCGGATCAAAGATCATCAGTCTGTTGCCCTCAATGGTAATCCCCAGACCACCAAGATACGGCGGTCTCATGCTTATATCAATGGGATTTCTGAAAAAATGACGTTTTGAACTCAAAAGCGTGAGATCATGAGTGACATGAACATGCAGCGCATTATCCTCACTACTTATGAGCCGCTTGACAAACTCATCTTTGACTCTGTGGATATACTGTTCAAATGGCTCAATCTTCTGTTCTGGAAATTTACCGTCAGCCCAGTAATTCACAAAGTCTGCAGTACTCTCTCCATCAGTCCCAAGCCTGCCCCAGATTGACCTGTCCAACACCTGAGGTCCGACAAGAAAGACAACATCTTCAATACTGCGTACCTCTCCACCCACCTGTTCAAACCCTTCCGCAATTGCATGAGCGGTCTCTCTACATCTTGGGACGAAGCTGTGCATTATCTCAAGTTCACGATTAGTGGGCAGTCGTTTTCCAAACTCAACAGCCATCTCTTTCCCAAGTGGCGTTATCCTCTTCTCCACCATCTCTTCCATAGATTCTATGGTCTCTCTGTGAGAATGCCTGATCAGCAATAGAACTGGAACCCCATCGACTATTGAATTCGCCCAATGAATAAGTTCTCTAGCATTTGCGAGCCAGTCCAGTGTTTCCCAATCATATTTGTCTTCTTGCATATTAATAATCTCGTTTCGGATTTTTTGAATTAAGCCTTTCCAATCGCCTGAAACTCTCATCTACGATAACTGACATTAATTCTTTTGACTTCCACAACTCTTGCAGCAAAGCCTCCAAAGAGTCCAGTAAATATCCAGACCTGCTGGATGCTCCAGAGTTCTATGGGATCTGACAACGGGGTCCATGCAACGAGCTGACTGATCACTGACCATGTGAGAGGATCGGCAATAAATGTTAGAAGGAGGAAAGCTCCTCCTGCTATCATCCCCTTCACCAACGCACAGATCTGGAACCTGACATCACATCCAACTCCAACTAGGCTTTTGAATGTCAGGGGAATTCCTAAGCCAAATACAACGAGTCCGATGGCCATTCTATAGGACCTTGGACCAAATATCTGCACTGAAAAAAATGATGCTAACACCGCAACAACATATGTAATTAGCCAGACCTTGGGAATCCACAACCAAGTCTTGTAATACGGTTCATCGCTAAGGTTCAATATCTAATCCTGTCCTCATAGTATATGTTTGGCTCGTATGTTTCAGGCCATGCTGGCTTATTTTTCAAAACTCCTTCAATCTCCTCCAGCACATTATTGTTCAGTTTCACATCGGAGGCCTTCACATTCTCAATGATATGTTCGGGTCGAGATGCGCCTATCAGTGCTGCTGAGATCTCGGGTCGTCTGAGTATCCACGCCAGACCCAATTGGCTCATGGTTATGTCCAACGACTCCGCGATCTCTGCCAGTTTTTTCAGCTTGGCCAGAGTTTCAGGGGTGAGCCTCTTCTTGAGGGACTCAAATCTGCTGCCCCGACTACCCTCTGGGATGCCTTCATTGTACTTTCCCGTAAGTAGCCCTTGAGCAAGAGGACTAAAGACCGTGAATCCCATTCCAAGGTCGGTTGCAACCCGCATTATCTCAAGTTCGATATGTCTGAAGAACATATTATACATTGGCTGTTCAACAATTGGCGGATGTGCGCCTATCTCACGCGCTATTGCATGAACCCTCTCAAGTTGTGCAGCAGTCCAGGCTGATGTTCCCCAGTAATGCGTCATGCCCGAACGGATCAAGTCATCAACCACTTCAACTGTTTCGCGCAGCGGCGTTGTATAATCAAATCGATGCATGAAATAGATGTCAATGTGATCGGTGCCCAGACGTTCAAGAGTGCCCTCTATGGCACTCATGATGTTTTTTCTGTTAAGCCCCCAGTCGTTAACATTATCGCTTGTGGGCCAGAACACTTTGCTGGAAATCACAATCTTGTTCCTATCAACAGTTTCTTCAGCAAGCCATTCTCCAATGACCTTTTCAGCACCACCTCGGGCATAGATCTCTGCAGAATCGATGAAGTTAATCCCATTTTCAATGGCAGTATTGATGCATTGCTCTGCAACCTCATCCTCCATTGTTCCACCAAAAGTGAGCCATGTTCCCAATGACAGCTCGCTTATCTTCAGTCCGCTCTTTCCAACTCTTCTATACTTCATGATTCTTCCTCATCACACTCAACTTAACTATATATAAGTGGATTGGCATAGGATTTATTGCACCGGACGAAGATTACTCTATCATCACAGAGTGTGATAATCATGACATGTTATTTCCGGCACATCAAGGACATCTTTGTGGAGATCGGAGTTGAAGTTACCAAGGAGAACAAACGAGAGATTGACAAGAAGATTCATGAACTCCTTGGAATTGAGTATAAGAGATGCTCTTCCACTTGGCGCGAGTTCAAGCGCAGACTTGAAGAGGATGAGTTCTTTATTGATAAACTAAGAAACGCACTGGCAGACTTCAGGTGAATCGACAATTAAGACTTTGAAAAAAAGGATTGAATGCAGGCTGTTCAATAACTGAGTCTGCCTGCATCCACATGCATCACTGAATGTCTATCTCTGAATCAGACCATAGCCATAAGCTGGATCCCAGCCAGATGGGCCAAGGTCTAGGGCTGTGCTGTGAAGGTAACCTCTTATTGTGTCAGTACCAGTGTCATCAAAGGTGCCAACAGGCATCTTGCCGTTGATTGCGATTATCAAGGCCACAAGACCAGTGACATGAGGACATGCCATGGAAGTGCCTGATAATGTGTCATAACCGCCATTCTTGTATGTGCTATAGATGCTGACACCAGGTGCTGCCACTTCAAGATATGAACCTGTGTTTGAGAAGGAGGCAATACTGTCGTCCTTGTCAGTTGCACCAACTGCAATTACTTCTGCATATGCTGCAGGGTATGAGATTTCTTCTGTGGATGGGTCTCCATCTCCCTCATTTCCAGCTGCAGCAACGATGACAATACCCATGTTGTATGCATGGATAATTGCATCATGAACCTCCTGTGGGGCCGAAGAGCCACCTAGACTCATGCTAATGACATCAGCATCATCAGCATTACCTTCAACACCGTCAGGTCCCGCACAAGCGAGATAGATTCCAGTGGCAAGGTCACCCCAGTCACCACGACCACCATTGCCCAAGACCTTGATTGCATAGATGTCAACATTGGCATACATGCCAACAACTCCGGCATTGTCCCTGATCGCACCAATGGTGCCTGCAACATGAGTGCCATGTCCATTTACATCATTGGGATTGCCACCGCCAGTAGCATCAACTGCCCAAGCGATGTTCGGAGCCAGATCTGGGTGGTCTAGGTCGATTCCAGTATCAAGTATCGCCACTTGTACGGAAGTGGTAGGCTGGTCTCCGTCATAGTTTCCATTGAAGACTCGCTCGATACCCCACGGGGTTTCGGGGTCATCATCTTGCCATGGGTATGTTGTTGTGTCATCGCCTCCACCAAGCCATGATGGTGGACCTGGATAGATCACAAAACCATCTCTGCCTGAGTTCAAAGCCATGGCATTTGTGACTATGGGGAAAGCTGCTACAACAAGAAAGAACAAGACCAGTCCTGCGTAGGTTTTGTTTCTCACTATTTTCTCACCTTGCCAACTCGACTGACCTCTCCTGGTCCGTCAATTTTGGTGGTTTTCGTATGATACAGTCCCTAATAAATGTTGGGTAAAATATGAATCCTATATATTAATAAGGTATATAATATACCCATTTTCATTGGAGGCTCAAAGATGAGATCAAAACATCTCTTGTTTTTGTTCTTGCTCTCGCTCATGATACTTGGCACTGGTCCCACGGTGGCCAATGCCTGGAGTAATGGCGGTGCGAGCAACGATCCAAGTAACCCTGATTATGGAACACATGATCAATTCGCGAAGTACGGAATGATATATGTCAAGGAACAGTTTCCTCAACTTGTTACTTGGCTTGAGGAGGACATGTCTGAATATCTCTACTGGACTGAAGTACCAGACATGGTCCTTCAAGACTGGACTAATCATAATTACGACTTTGGCGACTATGGCTATAGGGGAGGCCCACCAGACCGTGGTGCCCCAAATGCTGTGCAGACATGCTATGACTGGGTGGTTGGCAATCTCACCCTCTGGGTGAATGCAGGACAACCCGCTGACTCTTCATATGCATCTGATGCACGAAAGGCCATGGGGTTGTTGACACATTACCTCTCTGATATTTGTAATCCGATGCATACAGATGATGATGCAAGCGATAGTGGAAAAGAGCATGAAGAATTCAGTGGGAGAGTTGGTTCGTACTTCTACAGGATGAGCTATCACAGCTGCCACGAGAAGGCAACAACAAGGGCTTGGGAGGCCTATGAGTACGAGTTCGATGCCATACGCCCTGATGTGACTGAGCCATTGGTGAATGATAGTGCAGCCGCTGAAACTCTCTGGTGTGCCCAATATGCAAACATGGGTCCTGACCGTGAGGGGCGAACTCTGGGCTATGAGGGACAGGATGTTGGCGATCACTATCAGGAGTTTCTTGAAGAGATTGTATATGGTTTTACCAATAAGATCACTACAACACATCATGGAATAACCGTTGAAGGCACCACCGACCAGCTATATGCATGGAATGTAGAAGTCATGCAGCTTGGTGCCACATCTATTGGTAAACTCATCTATCATGCTAGCACTGAGGCAGGAGTCACCGGCGATAGTTCTGGAGGCGGCTCTGGCACAACACAGACCATGTATGTTCAAGACATCTCATGGAATGAAGTGATCATCCATGGTAGAACACCACGCACCGACCTTGAATGTTTCATCACAATTGTTGACACAGATGGCAACCCGGTTTCAGGGGCGGATGTCACAATCGACTGGACCCACCCTGATGGTACTGTGATTCGACTGACTGCGACAACTGACTCCAGTGGTGTTGCCTATTTCATCCAACAGGATGTTGCATCTGGTGAACATATGGTGAGTGTTATTGATGTGACCAAGACTGACTGGACCTACGACCCCACTCTGAATGTCGAAACAAGTGATACATATATCGTATAGCTGAAACTTGGACTGGTTCACGGTATGGGGACGGGCCCCATACCGGGCCATCCATCCAATTTTTGTGGTGGGTCAATTCTTAACAATATTTTTATAGTATATTTTACTTACATTCTCGACCAATTATGTCAAAATTCACAGTTTGTCTGAGCCTACTACTTGGGTTTTTAATGATTGGGGGATTAGGATTATTCATCACTCCAGTGCACGCGTCAAGTGTGACAGTTTCCAGTACGAATGATAGAGTTGTCCTCAGTCTGACTATTCTTGGAGCAGAATATACCGATGCAGACAATGATGGTCGTGCTGATGATGTTGTGGCATATTTTGACATCAAGCTTAGTGGCACACGACGGTACACCCTTGATATCTATCCATCATTGGAATTACCTTCTGGCGCCGAGTATACTTATGCCTATACAATCAACACTCGGCTAGAGATACTGCATTGTACAATGTACTTCTATAACCATGCACTCGAATCTGGTGATTACATCTTCTCAGTTGACCTTGTATCATTCACTGGAGGGGCCACATCAGGTACTACTGACTATGTGTTTGATCCTCCGGGCGGCTCAGGTGATGCCGATCCCTGTGGTTCCTTAGAAGTAGCTGCATGAGCATTACTGCTCAAGGAGGTGTAGTATGTCAAGACTCTACACCTCTCTTCTGCCTGAACTCAAACACAAGATGATGGGTAATGACGCTTACAGAATTAGACCTTAGAATTCTTCAGCTGATAGAGCTAAAGCCTACAATCTCAGTACGAGAGATTGCTGAAAAGGCAAACACCAGCTGGATCACTGCAAACAAGCATATTGAGTCATTGAAGAAGTCTGGTGTACTATCCAACCCTGTTGCAGTGTTCAACCCCTCCCGATTGGGTCTGGTCCGGGTTATTGTGCTATTCAAGGCTCACACTAAGAATCAACTGAATGGAATTGAAGTAGCATGCGATGTTCATCCATACACTCATTATCGCTCTAGGATATATGGGCCTTTTACGGGGATCATGGCTCAATTCGACATACCAACGAAGGGCTTAGACAAGCTATATCAGTTTCTTGACAAGCTAAAAGAGATAGGTGTCTGTGATGATGTTTTCTATCATCTGAGCAATGGATATAGGACATCAACAACAACGAACCTGGAGTTTTTTGACCCGCAGTCTATGTCATGGAACTATGACTGGGCTACTTGGAGAAAAGTGATCATTTCTGCATCTACAATCTTGCCTGTTCAGAAAGAGAGGCCCCCCGAAACATTGGATTTTGGCCCTGCCGATCTGATAATCTTAAGAGAACTGACTTCAAATGCCACAATCCCTCAGAGCGCTCTGCAAAAAAAGCTTGGCTTGTCTCAGAGCACAGTGAGTCGAAAAGTGATCAATATCATGAGCAATTATATCGAGTCGATTCGCGCTCAGATTGACAGGTCTCAGTTTGATGTCACCTCCACAAAGCTGTTCTATAGCAGGAACCCTGATGAAGGGCGAAGAAATCAACTATTCAACGCCTTTCTTGAGGACTTCGCGCCTCCTTTTCCACTCTCCATAGATCTATTGTCAGATTCTGGCGTGGTTCTCTGGGGGCGGATGCCACCATCACATGAACATAACCTCTTCTATACGCTCTGGGAAAATCTACCTAACCTTCAAGTATTCACTATGGACACAGTTAGAAAACACAGTTGTCTTTACTGGTTTTATCCTGATAACTTTGATACAGAATTCAAGACTTGGCGTTCTGGCGTGGAATGGCTTGTTGATAATCCTCTAGAAGAATTGGATGAGACATTGAAACGGTAAGTTAAGGAATACTAAGGGTGACATCACTAAAGATAACTACTCAGTGAAACTATTGATCGAACACTGGGTATTACTGACAACCTAATCTTGTTCAGACTTGTCGCGCAGTGGTGAACTCGTCTGAACAGGACTCATGCGTTCAGCCCTTCCCCTGCAAGTGTCACCACCCACCAGATAGACTCTAGTGTTCGCAGGGGCTTTTTCTGCATTGTCGCAGAACTGGCCTCCTTCCCCCTGTGTTGCCCCGGTCGTATCATCTCCGGACACAGTGGGGGTTGCCGCATCTCTCACCATGGCAGGGCCGCCGTCGTACAGACTGGTCTGTACGTACTCTTCCACCACGGACCCTCTCCCACTTGATGCTTTATGGTCATGAGAGGGTGAGGACCTCCTTCGAGAAGATGCTCTCTTCCCTCGGGCCTTCGTACGTCTGGGTCTCTTCGATGCCCAACATGCTAGTCCAATAGACAATTCATCAGACACAATTTAAGCTCATACAAAAACCAATGATGCGATTTGTGGAGGTGGATGACAGCTCTTGAAGGACCATTGCACAGGTCATTCTTGGTAGGGTTGGTTTCATAACGTCTGTGCCCACCTGCAGTCCTTGTGCTGGGAGCAAGAAGGCCCTGACGTTCCCAAGGTCTGAGTGTGGATGTGGATACCCCAAGATTCCTTGCCATTATTCCAATCCTGACTAACATGACAAGTCTGACCAGATTTCTGCCTTCAGAACTTTACTGTCTAATCAAACATCCTGAAGAAAAAAAAAAGTAGTGGGGGAAATAATCCCCTCACAATTTGAATCCTACAGATGTGTTTCCATCAAACTCCTGTGGAGTGTCTCCACCACTGTATGGATATGCAGCTAGAGCATAGTCAAAGCAGTCTTCCATCAGAGTATTCGGATTACTTCCAAAGTGGTTGATAAGGCCATATTCTAGGAATTGGTATGTCCACGCACCATTTTGATGAGTGGAATCATCATACCCATAGCCGTTGTCTGTGCAGGTGGTTGTCATGTAGATGTTAGCACTATTACTCAATGCTGCAATCTCCGGAATCAGCCCACCGCTGTAACAGTGATCAATGAAGATGAATATCTGAGATGCTACTGCATTCCCAATAATTGAGGCGAGCTCAGTGTCATACAGATTACCATCCTCACCATTCTCACCACTATTGCTGTCCCACATACAGAGATATGATGATCCAGAACCATCGCCTGAACCATGGCCTGATGTGATGAAGGCAATCTGATCATCCGCATCAGCACCCGAAACCATCCAGTTCAATGCTGCTTTCACATTATACTCCGTTGCGAGATCATAGTACGCCGGATAGTTTGAGGAATGGGTGTCACCAAGTACCCTAATGTTATCATAACCCATGACATTGGTCATGTAATTGTACCAATCGGTGGCATCCTCATCACAATAGCTAAGATCGCTGATAGCTTCATAGTCACTGATTCCAACAATCACTGCCCACTTTGTGACTACTCCATCTCCGCCGCCACCGCCACCAGTGTCATAGGTGATGGTGACCGTGAGCTCGTAAGAACCTGAGCCACTGTATGATCTGACCATGATGTACCAGGTGCCCTCGCCAGGGTTGTCATAGGTGACGTCCTCACCACCAGTAGTATAGCCTCTCCAGTCATAGGTGCTGGTTGTTGGCTCGGCACCAAGGCGCCCATATAGGTCGTAGTCGTTAGTGCCACAAGTCAGCACAGAATGCATACTGATGGCATTTGCCCCAACCTCAATGGTCCACATCTCGGTGTCACCAGTACCACTCAAAGAGCTTGTGACCGGTACACCGCTCTCAAGAACATTGCTGCCACTACCGCCACCTGTGTCATAGGTGATAGTCACTGTAAGTTCATAAGAGCCAGAACCGCTGTATGATCTGACCATGATGTACCAGGTTCCCTGGCCAGGATTGTCATAGGTGACGTCCTCACCGCCGCTGGTGTAGCCTCTCCAGTCATAGGTGCTGGTTGTTGGCTCGGCACCAAGGCGCCCATATAGGTCGTAGTCATTGGTACCACAAGTCAACACTGAGTGCATGCTGACAGCATCTGCGGCGACCTCAATGGTCCACATCTCGGTGTCACCAGTGGCGCTCAATGAACTTGACACTGGTACTCCACTCTCTAGGACATTGTCTGTAGTACCACCTCCACCAGTTCCACCTTCATATTCTATCTGGTCTATGGCAAAGCCCCATTCTGTGACTGAGTAGTCAGTCTTGAGCCTGACCTTGATTGTGTCACCATAGCTCCAATCGCTCCATCCACCAGAAGAATAAAGACCAGTGAGCTTGTGAAGTTGTGAACCGGCATAATCGTATACATATACAAAGTCATAGTTGTCCTCAACATCGATCTTTGTAAAATGTACACGTATCTGAGTTGCACCATCCTTAGTTATGGTCCATGTGTAATCAAAGTAGTTAGAGTAGGGATGATCCTACTCTACTACATATGACTCAACGGTTCGCGTCACTCGCACTGTTGTACTCTCAGAGATCCCTCCCGAAACAGGTGTTGCCACTCCAAGAATGGGGAGTGCTGAGAGAACAAGTGCTGCAAGAATCAGTAGGGTAAATATTGCAGTCCTTCGCTTCATATGAAACGCACCACGTGAATCAACGGTCATGAGACCGATAATGCATGCTGAGCAATCCAGTATATATATGTTCTTTGCAATCCATGACTGTACACTTATGTACAATCATTGTGATTTGGACACAAACTCCGGACCCCTGAAAGCAAATTTACTATTGGAAACGCTAATATCATTTATTCATCCTCTCTCGTATACCACTATCTTTAAAGGTCTATAACTTTACGACCGTCAAAACTAAAACCTGCAGGAGACCTTGGTCTATGACTTCAACATTCCTACGTGCTTTGTCTCCCTTTGTCCGTGTCATGCCAGAGGTGAAGACACCTGATCGTGAGGTATCATTTCGAGAGAAGATTGTGTGGACAGCAGTGGTACTAATACTATTCCTTGTAATGTCACACTTGCCATTATACGGTGTGGAGCCACAGGCTGGAACAGACTATCTTTGGGCAATGCGAGTGATTCTAGCAAGTACTCGCGGTACACTCATGGAGCTAGGGATCGGACCAATAGTCACTGCAGGACTTGTCATGCAGCTCCTGTCTGGATCAAAGATAATCAATGTTGACTTTAGCGACCCCGATGACCGAGCCCTATTCACTGGTGGCCAGAAGGTCCTCGCAATGTTCATGACTGCATTTCAGGCATTTGCATATATAATCGGTAACGCTTATGGTGAACTGACTGCAACAAATGCCCTGATTGTCTGGCTACAACTGTTCATGTCAGGCATTATTGTCATCCTTATGGACGAGCTGATTCAGAAGGGTTGGGGTCTCGGATCTGGAGTTTCGCTATTTATCATGACTAATGTTGCAGGACAGGTCATGTTCAACATGTTCAACATCACCAATACTGAGGGAGGTGCTCCTCTTGGTTATGCACAGGCTGCAACGAACTTACCAAAGGGCATCGTGGCAGCAATGATTGCAAACCTTCTTCGAGCATTCGGAATTGGTACAGATGCTGGCCCTCCAGTGGATGCGGCGTGGCTACTGATTCGGAATGGCTATGACCCAAGCATCATGTCATTGACAGTGACATTTGGGATATTCTTCGCGGTTCTCTGGATGGAATCTGTGCGAGTGGAGATACCTCTACAATATGCAAAATACAGAGGGATGAAGGCACGATATCCCATCAAACTGCTGTATACATCTAACATACCTGTAATTCTGGCCCAAGCATTGTATGCAAACATTCTATTCTTTGGTCAGATCATATACAACAATTGGAACCCCAATGGTACGAATCCATGGTTGTCTTGGCTGGGGGTATTCACATTGGATCCAAAATCGAACAGGATGATCGCAACGGGCGGATTGGCTTACTATATAACACCGCCTCAAGGAATATTCAGCATCCTCGGCGAACCTCAAGGGGCACTACATGTCTTGGTCTATGCAAGTCTAATGATACTGCTCTGTTGGGGCTTCAGCAAAATTTGGGTTGATATATCAGGAATTGCCCCTAGGGACGTTGCAAGACAGTTGCTCGACAGCGGATACATCGTTCCTGGATTCAGAAGGAGCGAGAGGGTCTTGGAACGACTACTCGATAGGTACATCCCTGTGGTTGCAGGCCTTGGAGGCTTTCTAATAGGAGTGATTGCAGCCGTTGCAGATGTTATGGGCGCGCTCGCAAGTGGAACAGGAATTCTTCTAATGGTGTCAATCATAAAGCAGTACTATGAACAGATTGCCAAAGAACAGCTTGCTTCCATGGGAGGAGAAGGCATACAAGGACTCCTTGGAATTCTATAATACAACGCGGGAGTAGTACTCCCCCGTTATTTTCATTTTTACCAAGTATGCTACTGACTATATTGAAACCTGAAAAACTGGATTTATTCAAGTAAAACGATAATCCAGTAATATATACACACATGATTTATTTTATGAATTCTTAATCCAACCGTCACAAAACACATCGAGATTATTCTTGATTGATGGTGATATTTATGGGATTACTAGATACGGCTCGAGCAAAACTGGATGAACTTGGGATTAAATATGAGCAGCGCGGCGATATTATCTCAATGACATGGGAAACAGATCATTTTGACAATCTTGTAGTTAATATCATGGCCAGTCCCAATGATGTATGGCTTTATATAATAGCCCAATTCACCAGCTTCTTTGAAATCGCAGATGAGAGTAAGCGGTTGCAGTTCGCCTATGAGATGCATAAGAAAAACTTTGAGAGAAATGGTGTTAAGTTTGGCATTGATCCCAATGACAATATTGTTGTCCTTACAGAAACCAACGACACTGACTTGACTGCAGATGAGCTTCGCCAGTTCATCAGCAGTGTTCTCAATGCTTGCGATATCTTATACGAACTCTACCCTGGGTGATCACATAAGGACTCTTTCCCATTGGAATAAATGGGGCAATATTGCCCCATTTGCCTTTTCTTAATACTTGAATCCTAATACAATCATTAACCTTGACTTTTGCGAACACCTACCTGAAAATAAAGAGAAAATGTGGTGGTCAATCGACTACTCTGCAGGGAGATCAATAGTACCACCTTTTTCAATGACCTTTTGTCGGGCTCTCTCTGAGATTGCCCTGACTCCAATAAGGTTTAGCTGTTTGGTGACTCTTCCTGCACCAAGAATCTTGTCAATCCCTAATTGTGCAATATCAATTGTATATCTTCTACCGTTCTTGGTTGCAGATCCCTGAGAAACAAGCCTTTCTGCTGCTGCATCAATCTCTCCTATGTTGAGTACTGTGACTTCTTCTCTCAAGTCTTGAGGTCTCTTAAAGCCCCACTTACCAAAGTATCGTGGGTTCTCTTTCATGACCTTGATGTAATGATGCTTTTTTGAACCTGCCATTCCCTTGCCGCCTCTCTGACCTGATGCTCTATGTCCTGCACTGAAGCCATATCCAGCAGCTCTTCGTCCTCTCATCTTATGGATCTTCTTTGGTCTTCTCTTTTGCATTATTGATACCCCTCGTTATGCCTTTTTCAGACGCACCTCAAGTACTCCATTCCTCAATGATGAGGTGGCCTCCTCTCTTGCCACTCTGGCAGGAAGTTGAATCACTTTGTGGTATGGTCTCTCTGGGTTGTCAACATGAATGGTCAATGTTTGACCCTTGACTCGAACTCGAATCTCATCTTTCTCAACACCCGGGAGGTCTGCAACGATTATGATCTCATTTTTCTCTTCAAACACATCCACCAGTGGTTCAATTGGCGGTGGTAGTTCTCCGTGGGCCTCTTTGGGTGTTGGATCACCAAACCGTTCAATGATTGGCTTGCCGTCGGGTCCTACTCTCATACTAAATCCAAACACGAAAGGCTTTGTACTTCTTGGATCTCGCATGATCTCATTCAGAGTGTCTGGGTCCAAAAGGTCTCTGTCAATCTGTGACATCATTCTCTCTAGCATTTCTTCAAGATCCTTGAAGATGGACTCTGGGAGGAAATCTCCGAACCATCTTCTGAAGGCCTTTCGCCTCTCGTCTGGATCATCATCCCAACTCATCTATCTCACCCTCAAATCATTCTTTTTGCCAGCTCGTTTATGCCAGCGCCTCTATATCCAGTGACCCCACCCATGCCAACAGGCAGATTTCGTTTGCCCTTGAAACCCTTTGATGGTGGTGTGAGTCTGAATATTGGTTTGAGACCCTCCACATCGGACATTGAAGCCCTCCCCTCAACAAGCGCCTTGGCAAAGGCTTTGATTGTCTTGAATGAAGAGTTCTTCTTGACATATTCATTAGTCAATCTTCGGTTTCCAGAGAGTCTACCTCGCTTGGTCAAGAGGAGTCTGGCTGTTTCATCATTTATTTCACCCCAAGTGATATAGTCCTTTGCTTTTTTGATCATCCCCTCTATGCTTGGGGTAAGTCTGAAGATTCTCGCATGGTGAAGTTTGAGTAGTAGGAGCTTGTTGAGAGTCTCCTCTATCTGAGGTCTGACACTCACCTGACCTCTTACTCGAATTGCCAGAATCACTTTTTCATTCTCACTCATCACTCAACAACTCCTGGTGTCTGCCATTCTTGTGGTGGTAACATTCGATAAGTTGCCATTAGTGCATCAACCACTGCTTTAGCAAAGTTCGCTGAACTTCGTGAGCGTCCCTTTGTGATTGACCACACATCTTTCAACCCTGCTATTCTTAGTACTATCTTTGCAACATCTCCAGTGACTAGACCGGTTCCCTTTGGCGCGGGCTTCAAGGTAACTGTGACTGATCCTGATGAACCTTGAACTTGGAATGGAATACTATGCGGGTCGCTACACCGACACTCCCATGAACCGCAGCCTCTTCTGAACAGTGAGATGTTCATCTTCGCTCTCGCTTCAGCAGATCTGACCGCGGGAACAAACTCACTGGCTTTGCCCATGCCAATTCCAATAATGCCCTCCCCATTGCCAACAACCACTGTAATTCTGAAACTTTTCTGCTGTCCACTATCAGACTGTCTCTGAACAAGTTTGACATCAACAACCTCCTGACGCAATTCAGGAAACAGCACATCAACAATCTCTGGCTCCCTGATCACGTAATTGTTTGCAATAATCTCTTCAAGGCTATTGATATGACCCTCTTTGACCAATCTACCAAGATTTGTCTTGGGTGTCCAATCTTCCAAAGGATTTGCTTCAACACGGGCGGGTCGTCTTCTTCTACTCATTTCTGTTCATCCCCTATTTCTTTCCTTTTCTGCCCTTCTTGCCTCTTCTAGCGACAAGCTTCTTGGGCTTTGGTTTTCTCGGAACCGCGCGAGGTGCCCTTATAGCAGGCTTTTCCCTCTCTTTCTTTGCTTTCTTGGGCTTTGCCGGGGCTTTTGCTGTGGTCCTCTTCTTTGGTTTTGTCAATTCAGCCTTAGGAAGTTCCAAAATTGATCTCTTAGTCTTCTCAAACTGTTTGGGAATGGTAGCAATGGTTGTCTTCTTCTTTCCAAGTTTAGAGAACATAAATGTGTCATTTTGATTCTCTTGATAATACTCGAAAGCAGAAACTATGTGTTTACCTGTGAGTCTGTCCTCACTGGGGAGAATCTCTGAATCATGGGGAACCACAAGTCCAGCATCGACAGCTCCCTTGAGAGCAGCATATATCTTTGAGCCTCTTACAGGTGGATGAAGTCCAAGGTCCAATACTGCCTCAGAGATCCCTTTCTCCACTGCTCTCCGACCTGCCAGTAGTCCAGTAAGATATGCCGCAGGAGTGTTTCCAATACCTGCATTCCATCCATAGTTCTTCAGTTCGGATGAAACAGCTGAAGACAGGGTCACATCTCCAGTGACCTGTGCATTTATGATCTGGACAATTGTTCTTGTGTTTGTCTTTCTTACGACTAGCCGAGGTTTCCTCGATAGCAACAGCCTTCGTCTACGATAGTAGTTTGTCTTGCCTTCTCGTCGTCGTCTGAATTTAACTCTGTACGTTGGTCCCTTTGCCATCTAGGACACCTCCAGCTTGTTCTCTGCGATATATGTCCTCAAGTGAGCAGTGTTTCTGAATGCATTGCCTTTTGCTTTGAGATACAACATGCGATAGACTTTCCTTGTGATTCGGCCCTCATCTCTGAGCCTCTTGAGTTCCTTCCTTAACGGCCGAATCTTCATCATCCATCGCTCTTTGCGCGATATTTTCGCAGTGTATTTGCCCTTTCTTCTGCCTGGGCCACGTCTCTGTCCCTTTCTCTTCTGGGCCTGCTTGAAACGGGCACGACCTCTGCTCACACCTGTCTTTTGCTTGACCTGGATTGCTCCCTCGTCAATAAGGCGTCTGATATCGTCTTTGGTAATAGCTAGTGAAACCTCATCTTCAAATTCTGGGTCAATCCATACTCTGGAAACTCCGACTCCCATTACTTGTGCTGCCAGACGCTTCTGTGTTGTAAGTTTCATTCTAGTCAACCTCCAGGTCTTCAATACCCTCTAGATCTGCAAAGAGTTCCTCCTCCTCCACAGTTTCTGCAGCTCCTGGATTGAGAACTCTAATGAGCATTGCATCAGCTTGGGAGATTATCTCCTGTCGTTTACGATTACCAACGGTACCTCCAATCCTGACTGCATGAAGCTCTGGGTCCAGACCCTTGAGTTCTTCGGGCCTGTGAACTAGGACCTCAATATACCTTGATGGGTGAATTCCCCTTGCCTTTCTGGGCTTTCTGTATCCTGCACTCACCATTATGGGACGTCCCTTACGCTTCTCGCGTGTGGCACTGTCAATACCTCTAACCTTTCTCCATGATCTCTTGACACGAACCCAACGATGAGCTTGCTCATGATGAAACTTGGGCTGTCTGCGCCGCTTCTCATATGCAATTCTCCATAATCTTGGATCGACAAGAGTTTCCCTGGTAAGGGGCTCTTGCTTCTTTGTGACCTTCTTGGGCTTCTCAGCCTGCTTCCTTTTAGAAGGCTTCCTCTTTTTCTTGGGGGCTTCCTTCTTAGGTGGTTCTGGCTTTGTTTCCTGCTTCTTTGGAGCAGCCTCTGGTTTCTCTTCAACTTTCTTGGTTGTCTTCTTCTTAGGAGCCACCTTGGGCTCTTCTACCTTTGGAGCCTTCTTCTTAGGCTTCTCCTTTTTGACTGTCTTCTTGGGCTT
The DNA here is from genome assembly GCA_024276825.1 of archaeon. Lineage (GTDB taxonomy): Archaea > Asgardarchaeota > Thorarchaeia > Thorarchaeales > Thorarchaeaceae > JAJRWI01. The sequence continues at coordinate 62,912 of JAJRWI010000015.1, read as the reverse complement.
CTCTTCCTTGGCTTGTTTGTCAGCCTCTTGAGCCTGAATGATCTTCTTAGCAGCCTCAATCAGTGTTGCAGCCTTCTTCTCACTCAGACCATTTACTTTGGCCGCCAACTTTACAGGATCTGCCCTACTGAGCTTAAGAGGGGTCTTAATGCCTGCCTCTCTGAGTTTCTCCTCAATTTTAGGGCCAATACCAGGAATATCTCCCAACTTTGGTTTCTTTGACATCTCTTGGCCTCCTAGACTATGGACTTGACAGATTCACCCTTTCTCTTTCTGATGACATAGATACCATCAAGGAACACACGTCTGTCCTTGTCCCTGATTTTTGTCGCAAGCTGAATGTTAGCAGCAGTCTGTGCGACATGTTCAATGTCTATGCCACTGATGATGACTTCATCTTCTGTGATCTTGATATCTACATCCCCCACTATGCGGGTCTTCCTGATCCCTCTCTCGCCAATGAAGTTCTTGATGTAGATTTCTTTACCATGAACCTCTACAGTGATGGGGAAGTGGCTGTAGACAATTTTCATCTCGTAAGTATAACCATGTTGAACTCCGATGAACATGTTTCTGAGATGAGCGATAATGGTCCCTACAAGAGCACGGGCACGCTTTCTCTTGATGGTTGTGTAAGCCACAACTTCATCGTTCTGAATTGACAATGTGGTCTGTGGTTCAGGAAAGTCACGTGTGAGTGTGCCCTTGGGCCCTGACACTGTGATAGTCTTTCCTTCCAGCGTGACCTTGCAGTCTTCAGGTATCTTAATCCTTCGCTCGTAGATATATTCTCCAGACATCATAGATCCCTCAATACACGTAGGCTAGTAGTCTGCCTCCGATTCCACGCCTTTTGGCCTCTTCGTGAGTCATCACTCCCTGAGGAGTAGTCACGATGAGTATTCCAAAGTTGTATGCTGGCAGAAACCGTTTCTCAAACTTCTCAAACCCATCACGCTTTACGGGATATCGTGGCTTGATGACTCCGCATTTGTTTGTACGTCCCATGAGCTGGATTCTGAACCTTCCAGCCTTTCCATCATCAATCTTCTCAAACTCACCAATGTAGCCATTCGCTTGCATCACACGCAGCACTCGCTCTATCAAGCTGGATGCTGGGGCAATGATTACCTCTGGCTTGCCCACAAGCTCGCTATTGTAAATGCTTGACATCGCATCTGCCAACGGGTCTAATAGTGTCATCTCTTTCACGACCTCCCTTAACTATACTTACGGAATCCAAGCTTTTCAGCGGTTTCTCTGAAGCATCGGCGGCACATGTTGAGTCCATATGAGCGTATGATTGCCTGATGTGTTTGGCATCGAACGCAAGTCCTACTGCCCTTTCCAATCTTCTTGCTCTTCTTTCCCTTCATTTTCTTCGCTGTACTCATCTGTGCTCACCTCTAGAAGAGATAGGTCCTCTCTCTTGGCTTCTCCAGTATTTCAATTCCAAACTCTTTCCTGATGAAGATCATACTCTCTTCAGGAGTTAGTCGATGTCGATATGGTACCTTTGTCCGCTGCTTCCTTCTCCGTTTCACTCTATATCCTGGCCGCTCCACACACACAGTGATATTCATTCCCTGAATTCCCAGTTGCGGGTCATATTTGACACCAGGTATGTCAATGTGCTCGGCGATTCCAAATGCGAAGTTTCCATCTTCATCCCAATTCTTTAGCAGAAGCACATTCTCCTTTGCCTCAAGTGCTCTTTTCAAGAAATCAATGGCCTTCTCATGTCTTAGCGTCACACGTACTGCAATCGGCTCCTTTCTTCGTATTCCAAAGTCTCTGACTGTTTGCTTTGCCCTTGATCTGACTGGTTTCTGTCCTGTCAACATCTCGAGTATAGTTTCTGCACGATTAAGCTGTTCCCCACCGCCAGTACACATATCGACAACGACCTTCGAAATATGTGGCTTTCTCATGGGGAATGCTTCCCAGTCATCAACGAATATCTTCTCAAGTTGTTCATCTGGAATGCTCATTCGTTAACAACCCCCTCATAACTAAGACTTACTTCGGGTTTATCCTTGCCAACAGCGAATACATACTCGAGAGCTGTCTGGAATCTATTACCATTAGGGTCTTCAATTGTCACAGTACTGGCATGAGTACCAAATCTTCTCTCAATCTCAACAACTTTGCCCTCGATTCCGATGTTTCGGCCTTGCGTGACGATTGCGTATACACCTGTTTCAAGAGGAATCTTCGAAACAAGTTTCTGCTCTGGAACAGTGATTTTCAATGTGTCCAAAGTCTTATAGTCTGATGGCTTCTCACCATCAGCCAACAAAATGTTTCTTCCGTCGTGAAGTGTCATCTGAAGCTTTCCGCCAGGCACCATTATCTTCTTCTCAATTCTGCAGAGCTTGTATCCGATCTCGCTCTCATCAATTCTGACTAGTCTGAGACCACCACCCTTCTTTGGTAAGAGTCTGAATCTGTCGCCAGAGTTCTTGATCTCTATTACATCCATAAGTCCTACTGGATAGCGAGGCTCCTTTCTCACACGGCCATCCACAATGACTTGGCCAGTGTTCAATATGGCCTTCACTTCTCTCATGTTCTCAGCATAACTAAGAACCTCTCTAAGGAGGATTGCAAGAGTCAAGCAGTGCTCCTTTGGATGAGGGCCAGGAATAACTCTGGTTGTGAACTTTCCTGCCTTTCTCTTAATGGGCCAGTGTCTTGGTGCTGGTAGTCTTTTCAGATGTTTCTTTTGGCCTCTTCTTGCCATTTACTCACTCTCCGCAATCTGGACCATTTTACTCTCTATGAGTTGTTTTCTCTCATTGTCCAGCTCTAATTTGACAATCATGAGATTGGAAGGATGGATTGGTATTTGCACCTCTGTGCCATTGGCCTTGTTTGTGGTCGCACTGTCAATATAGACACGAACCTTGCTGTAGTCCACGCCTACTACTTTGCCTTCTGTGTCTCTAAACTGTCCTCTCATAACTTTCACAAGGTCTCCCTTCTTTATAGGAAGATTACGTAGACCATACTCTTCCTGCAAGAACTGATCCAATCTGCATCTGAGGAACTTTCTCTTAGCATGAAGGGGGGCTTTGTAAATCCGCCTTCGCTGCTTCCGTGGGGACTTTGGACTCGGTTTCTTTGTCATCTATCTCAACCTCACACAATTTTCGATGCAATGGCAGCCACTCTTGGCCATCGCAGGGTGACCTCTCGTGCCATGGGACCTCTGAGTTCAGAACCTTGTGGCTCACCGCCTGGCTTGATCAACACGGCAGCATTATCCTCAAACTGCATCCATGTACCATCTGGTCTTCTGTAGGGCTTCCTCTGACGAACAATCACAGCTTGAAGCACCTGCTTTCTCATCTCCTGCTTGCCCTTGGTCACAGACACATTGACACGGTCTCCAATGCCTGCTTTACCAAGCTTCCTAAGCTTACCCTTATAGCCAAGAACAGTGATTATCCTCAACTCACGAGCTCCTGAGTTGTCTGCGCAGATGATCTTTGCTCCAATCGGGAGGCCTCGTGCAATTCTAGGAATGAACTTTCTGATTCCTCGACCGACCTTTCTTGACATTCTTTCACTCCTCCTCTATCTTTGCAGGTGTCACCGAAACTACTACGCATGATACGGTCTTGCTTAATGGTCTACACTCAACAACTCTCACAGTGTCGCCTGGTTTGGCATCCAGACATGGTGGAAGGTGTGCATGCTTCTTTGAACGCCTTCTCTCATATCTCATGTATTTCTTGATAAGTGCCAGATAATCCATCTGAAACGTTATTGTCTTGTGCATCTTCACGCTTGTTATAATGCCCTCCATGATTCTACCTCTTACAGGTAGGCTTCCATGGAATGGACAGTTTGGATCATCACATGTTCTCTCTGGCGGTTCAATATTTGGGATTCCAATGTTTCGAACTTTTTGTCCTGCCTTGGCCATCTCACCATCTCCTCCTCAGGCTCTTCTTCAGTCTCTCTTCAGGCCGTCCCCTCAGTATCTTACCATTCACTCTCACAATTGTGCCATCTGGTAAAGTGAAGTCAAACACAGCAATACTCTTTGGAACTTTGATCACTCTGCTGTCCTGTTTTATGTAGAACATCTCGCGTGTTTCATCTATTATCTTGCCTTCATTACACACTTGACCCGGATCACTGGAAGCAACCACATGAGTGTGAAGACCTATTAATTCTGCATTGATAATACTCATAGGTTCAATGTTCACTTCAAAGCCTCCAGTTCTTCTTCTCTCTGAATTGTTAAGATTCGGGCTATTGCCCTCTTGATTGAACGAATCTTGTATGGGTTCTCAGTACCCCCACCTGTGGCCAATTGAATCCTGACACTGGATAGCTCGTTATAGAGCTCCTCTAGCTTCTTCTCTCTCTCTGTGGGGGTGAGGTTCCGAATGTCTTTAGCAGTAAGTCTAGCCATAATTACTCCTCCTTGTCAAGGTTATCCAATTCGTCCAACTCGCTCAGATCATCCACTGAAGATGTGTCCACGGCCTCCTCCTCCTCTTCTGGAGGCTTCTCTTCTGCGGGTGGTTCTTCTGGCTCCACCTCTGTTTCATCTAGTAGTTCTAAGCCATCAAGCTCCTCAAGCTCACGAAGCTCTTCAATGTCAGCTATTCCCTCAGGCACCTCCTCAATGGCCTCTGCCCCCTCAGGCACCTCCTCAATGACTTCTGGTTTACGAGTTAGTTCGGTGGCCTTACGCACCTTTGGTACTTTCACATTTATAATCCCCGGAAGTTTCGCATCAGGCTTCATTATCCTGACTTTAATTCCAATCACTCCTGGTTTCAAAATGGCAATGTCGTAAGCCTCGTCGACATAAAGGTCGGATGGTTCACCAGTCTTGGCAATAGTGCCCTGCCTAAACTTCTGATAACGTGCTCTTCTGCTTGATAGTTTTCCACTAATAATGATCTCACAACCGATTGCTCCTGCACGCATTACTCTTCTCAGTATCCAATATGCCATCCTTCTGAATCTGACACCCCTCTCAAGCTGTCTGGCCAGTCTTGAAGCCATTACCTGAGCATTTAGCCATGGCGACTCGATCTCACTGACTTCAATCTGTGGCTTCTCTATGCCAAACTCGTTTTCAAGAGTGTCTGTCAACTCCCTGATCTTTGCCCCTCGCCTTCCAATGACAACACCAGGTCTAGAAGCATAGATTATCACTTCTGTCTTCATCGAGATCTTTCGAATGTCGACTCCACCATAACCAGCAGAGTTGAGTTCTCGTGCGAGATACTCATCTACTCGGAGCTTCCTGGAGTTCATATCTATGAAGTATTTAACAGCAGACAACTAGCCCACCTCTTCCAATACAATTTCAACATGAGTGGTAATCTCAAAATATGGAGTGCTTCTTCCAAATGCTCTCTCAATGTACGCCTTGTATGTTCTGCCTTTATGTGCAGCTGCATGAAACACTCTTAGTCTATCGATATCAAGTCCTTTGTCATCAGCATTGGCTTCCGCATTCTTGAGCACCTTGAGAATGTATTTGGACGCCTTTACAGGGTGACCTCCTGCCATCCACTTCTTCATTCCTGAATGATGACCCCTCTTCTTCTTATGTCGTCTATAAGGAATCCAAGCTTTTTGCTCGATCACACTCTCTAATAGCTCTATTGCCTTGTCAAGCATCATTCCCTTGATAGTATTACATATCTCTCTGCTATGCTTTGGGGAACATCGCATATTCCTGCCACTGGCTACTGCTGTTCTGTCAGGATCGATGCCTATGATCGAATATCCATATGATGGCATTTGCCTCACCTCAGGTGTTTTGACTGTGCAATTACTACGCACTACTTATGCGTAAGGTGTCAGTCCTTTTGGCGCCCTAATCGACCACTTCAGAACATTTCCGGCACACGTTTACAAGCCGTTCTCGCGAGCAGAACCAGAGGCTTGCACTGCTTCCTTCTGTTCTGAAACAGTCGTCATCAGAGAGCGACTTGGCTTTTCGGAAACATTTTACATTTAAACATTCGCTTCAATACCTTTTCAACAGAAATTCTATCTCATGGGTTGTTACCAAACTCTGAGGTCACCCTCCTTAGTACTGGTGTCTGGATGGACTCCTCAATGAGATCTATCCCTTTCTGTGTGAGTGTTCCCTTTATGAAATGTATGCCTGCTGACTGAAGATACACAAGACCCATTTCTTTCAATCTTGTGAGACTTGAGAGGACAATCTGTGTCAGCTCCTCATCGGTGATCTCTACAGTACCAGCTGCACCCTGCAAGCTCTCTGTCATCTTTAGAACATTTTTCATGCTGCTGATCTGTCTCCTATGGCTGGAGTATGGATTGGTATAGAGCCATAGGAGTACTATCATGTCAATCACACTAATCCCTAGGCTTGGATTCCTCTCAAGGGCCTTCTTTGCGACCAGTTCAACAATGGGCATAATTCTCATCTATTATCATGATTCAAAGCCTATTGAACTAATCTATCAGCTTGACCTCACTCGCACTAGGTTGATATATCTCGCCAGAGCGCATCATCTTGTCTAGGGCCTTATCAACCAAGGACTCGGCAATCCCTCTGTCACTGAAATGACTGATGATATCACTAACCTTTGCTGAACCCCCATGTTCATGGAGAAAATGACGCACCTCTCCTGTGATGTCTGCTGACGCTGACTTCTTGGCTTTTGAATGACTCTGAGTCTGAACAATCCGAATTGACCAGGGCCTCGGAAATATAATCACTCCTTGATTGGACAACTTGATCAATTGCTCCTCCACCCATGACCAGTCCAGATTGTGTCTTCTGCACAACTCTGCAAACTCATCCAATGAACACGGTTTCTGACTGGCTGACTGTTCGAGAAGATTCAACAACACCCTTCTCTTCCCAGTCTGTAGGGTTCGAGTGCCCTCTTCAACCAGACCCGCTCCTGAAACTCTTTCTCGTGGCACCAATGATCGTATCTTTTCTCTTGAGCGCTCTACTGCCCTCTGAAACTCGTCACCGCCCCGGGAGGCATTGAACTCCTTTACTGCATGTTGTGCAGCCTCTGGACTGTCAAAATGAGCACATTGCGCCCTTGAGATATCAATTATATGACCACAATAGCTGCAACGTCTTCTCTTCTGTCCAACAGGCGCATTCGTAAAGTTCTTGCACTTTGGGCAGGCAAACACAAGGAAAGACCTCAAGCAATAATCACCTTATTATATCTCAAATACTGACTTGCAATATATAATCATCACTCAAAAATTGACCTATGAGAATTGTTATATCACTAATAGCTCAGGCTCGACATGAGGAACAATAAATGGCAAGGAAAGCATCAACGATAATCATAGATGCCAAACTCTGTAAAGGATGCCACATTTGCATTCATGTGTGTCCTCAGAATGTCCTCAAGGTTTCTGAACATGTTGATAATAGAGGCTTCTTCCTGCCCGAGGTTGTAGATTTGGATGCATGCAAGCTCTGTCGCCTGTGCGAGCTAGAATGCCCGGATTTTGCCATCTCGGTCCATGCAGAAGAATGATTCTTTCTTGAAATACGTAATGCATGAATTCAATAACACAAGATATCATATGTTATAGTGTGAAAGAATTGCACTGCAGAGTTGGTGCTGACCATGGATGATGAAACCATCAAGAACCTCCTGGCCCTGAAGAAAGGCATTGTGGAGTATATTGACAAGGTAACAAGCATGACTGCCAAATTAGAGGAATACTTGCAACTGATTGACTCGATGATTAGCAAAAGCAGCTTTTCGACTGCTGATGTTGGCCTTAAAGCTGAACCTCCTACATCCTCATCCGCACCACAAGCTTCCATGACCAAACCGCCCGAGCGTACATTCCCATATGAGATTGTCCTGATGAACAAGCAACGCAATCTAAATCTTGCAACAATGATAGTGGATGAACGCACAATCACAATAATCCCTGCTGACCATGCTGTATATGACATCAAACTCGGTGCCTTTGCCAGATTTCTGACCGAACGCACATTGGGCGGATATCAACAAGAGGACAGGCACAGGGTGGAGAATGGCGAGATTGAATGGAATGACGCCTTTGATTTTGAAGTGATTGCAGAAGATGGAATATTGAAGAAACTCGTGATAAAGAACTATGGAAGTGAGGAGCGCCTTAAAGATATTCAGAGACGTGTTCGTTGGACTCTTGAGAAGACATACAAGGAAAAATGACTGGAGTTTCTTAACGCGCCCCACTGCTATTCTATGCAACAGAAATATTAAGCTTTAATCATGAGTTATCAACTAATAATGCATGGAGATATGCGTGATTTGTATCATAGCGAGGGTATTGACATTGGTGCGAGTCCCCACATTATCGTGAATACAGTGAGAGATGCTCATGAATTCTTTGCAGAATATAATGTGGACGAAAGGTATGAGTTTCTTGCTCTTGATCTCATACGCAGATATGTGTTTCAGGAAGGTCTCCCTCGCGAGTCAGAGCCGTTCTTCGGTGCCGCCTTGTACATGGTAATTCGGCATGCATGGAGTTATCCAAACCCCCTCACAAAGACCGAGTTTGCAAACAAGCTGTTGCTGAAAGAGTCCAGTCTTGAATGGTATACTGAGTGTATTGCTGAAAAACTGGGTTTTGCAGTACTCCGGGACAAGAATCATCTGCCCTTCTTCTTAGACCCGCAGGGAACAATCACTTCTGTGATCAATTCAGTTGTTCGTAATAGTGTGGGTGAAGAAATTGTCAGAAGCATTGTAAAGGGCGTTTTCAAAGCGGCTGATGCTCTGACTGAGAAAATTGTTGATCAACTCATTAATGTTGTAAAAATTCTTCCCTCTGCCTTCGAGCAGGAACTGTTTAATCTAGTTCAGCGTAAAATAGAGGAGGAGAGTGAAAAATTGCTCTCAGAGATACATGGCAAGTCGCCATGAACTAACTATTCTCTGGTTGCAAATTCACTTCCTCAACGAATCTTCGACCTGCTACAACCTGATCTATTGAGTGGATGACTGCACCCGCCTGCTCAAGAATCTCTTTGATTGCCATATAGTCCAGATTATCACCCTCAAGTGTGATGGTGATAGACTCTGTGTTCTGATCAACCTCTTTCAGGCTGATGTTCACTCCACTCACATTTTTATCACGAGACACCATTAACGCTAAATCCGTTAACAACGGTTCGTGTGGTTTCAAAACATCTAGTACTAGGCGCCTTATTCCTTCAGGCACTTTGATTCCAAACCCCATATTATTGACCTTAGTGGTCTATTTCTTGTAGTCCTCATCATAATAGACTGTTAAATATTCCTACGTAGTCCTTTTCATCGCTGCTACTTATTTAATCAAATCATCATCTATTCTAACTAAAATGCATAACAGAACGCCTCAATGCTTATAATGGGATAGTTCCATTATTACTTCGAGTCTTAGCCCAGACTCGTATAACGCCGGGAAGGGACGTCTAAGTGAAACAGGCAAGGCTATCTGATCTCAGTGATGATGATTCTCCAATTCAACCTCCTGAAATTGTGAGCAGTGGAAGTGTTCCATTACCAATGCTGGATACTAATATTGCTGAGCTAAAACGTACATACTTCTGGGAGATTCTGGTGGAAACTGTCAAGAGAAATCCACTGTATCCCAATATTGCAGGATACGCATGGAACAATATTCTGAACAATAATCCTTCTATAACGCCAAAACAATTGGCCAGTCTACTGTCAATATCACTTGGCGAGGCAATGGTCATAATTGATGAGTTCGTCACTCTTCAAACTCATTGATCTGATTGCCTTGCCATAGCCTACTTCTTTTATGCAGAATAATCATTGCATTGATGGTCTGATTCATTATGATTGACACTCGTCCTTTCCGAGATTCTAAATATGCCAAGGCCATTGCTCAGGAAATTGAACAATTGAGTGAAGGGAAGAACATTCGAATTGTTCATGTATGTGGTACTCATGAAGACACAATCACAAGGCATGGATTACGCTCGATTCTGCCAAATAACATCAAACTTGTGGCTGGTCCAGGATGTCCCGTCTGTGTATGTGCCGCTGAGGACGTTGATATGGCAATTGAGTTGGCACGAATGGGACACATTATTACATCATTTGGAGACATGATTCAAGTCCCATCCACTTCCTCTTCCCTAGTGAAAGAGCGGATGCGTGGCGCTGATGTTAGAGTAGTTTACGGCGTAAATGAGGCAGTCGAGATTGCAAAGGCGAACCCTGAAAAGGATGTGATCTTCATCGGTGCTGGTTTCGAGACCACTGCACCCACAATGGCTGTTGAGATTCTGAGGGGGCCTCCTGATAACTTCTCCATTCTCACATCTCTTAAGGTAATTCCCCCAGCAATGGAGATACTCGTCAGCCTTGAAGGGTTCAATGTTGATGGCTTTATTACACCAGGGCATGTGAGCACAATCATTGGAACAAACGCATTCAGGCCCTTTGCGGAAAAACACAGGGTGCCCTGTGTGGCCGCAGGGTTTGAGCCTCTTGATGTACTAGAGGCAATTAGAATGATCCTTAACCAGATTAATGATGGCAGGGCGACTTCTGAGAACGAGTATACCCGTGTAGTCAAGCCAGAGGGCAACCTTGTGGCACAGAAGATGCTCAGGCACGCATTCTATATTGATGACGCACCATGGCGAGGTCTCGGAGTCATCAAGAAATCAGGATACTACATTCGTGATGAGTTCGCAAGACATGATGCACGCGAAAGATACGACTTTTCCCCAATCGAGTCGATTGACATTCTGCCGGGCTGTAGATGCCATGAGGTCATTTTGGGAATGATAGAACCCAAAGAGTGCAAGCTCTTTGGAAAACGATGCACTCCCGAAGACCCATATGGCCCATGTATGGTCGGCCATGAAGGCACTTGCAGAATTCATCATGAGAGCGGAGCCCTCTAGACCAATCTCTCAAGTTCTCTCAGATCATCCCTTGTGTTGACATTCCTGAAGGTCAACAGATCCGGATCAAACTGCTTCAACACATGTGTTGAGATCCCAAGCACGTTTTCAAGGGAGGCTATCATGTCCTTCATTTTGTGACTACCTTCACGGATGACCTTGAGCCCTTGGCCATATGCATGCTCTGAATGATACACTGAATGTAATGGCTCAATGTACCCGTTGGGCCAGGTTGGAATCACAGCTCCGTGTAGACCTGCAAGATCAGCTATTATCTGTAGTATCTCCACTCTTGCTAAGGGAGTATCAACTGGCAGGAGCATAGTGTGTTTTGTGTCTGCAAACTCAAAGGCAGTAATGGCTCCTGTGAGAGCGCAACGTGGCGCGTTTGCAGGATCAGTAACAATCTTCACTTTACTAACAATGTTCTCAATCTCTGCTCTCTGCTCATCATTTGAAACCACAATCAGTATCTTTTCGGAGAGATGTTTTGCAATCTCTACCATATGTTTGATTAGAGGAGTCCCTCTAAAGTGTGCAAGGGCCTTATATGACCCAAATCGTTCAGAATTGCCCCCAGCAAGAACTGCTGTAGTAAGGTCTCTCTCTCTCAACTGAAATCACTCACTTCTACTCTGACCACCATCACTCAAAAGTTGACAGGTACTCTTCAATCATTGCAGCTATCTGTCCGTCGGTGTAATGTTGGGACTTTATGGCACCACTTGTGCATGATGCTGTGCATGTACCGCATCCCTTACAGAGAGCAGGATTGACTTCTGCATGCCCTCGTTCATTAATTCTGATCGCACTATATGGGCAGACTGTGACACACACTTTACAGCCAGAACACCTGTCCTCATCTATAACAGAGTAATATGGCTCGATTGTTATCTTTCCTCTACCCATCAGGGCCATTGCTCCTGCAGCTGCCGCCTTTGCTTGAGCCACGGTGTCGGGGATATCTTTGGGGCCCTGTGCCATTCCAGCAACAAAGACCCCATCGTTGAACGAGTCAACAGGCCTGAGTTTCGGATGGGCTTCCATGAGAAATCCGTCAGGCGAGAAACTCAGGTTAAGAGCTTTGGCGACTTCTCTTACATCAACTGGTGGGACAATGCCCGTGGAGAGAACAACGAGATCAACATCATGTAATTCAATTGGTTTGCTAAGAAGTGTGTCCTCGCCCCTGACAGTCAAATTGTGAGTATCTAGGTCCTCAATGATCTCTCCAACACGCCCTCGGATGAACGTCACTCCCTGCCGAGCTGTAGTTTCATAGAACTCCTCATATCCCTTGCCAAATGAGCGCAGATCAATATAGAACACATAGACCTCCGCACCAGTCTTTTCACGAATCATTCTTGCCTGCTTCACTGCAGTCATGCAACATACCCGAGAGCAATAACTGTTCGTTCGTTCATCCCGGCTTCCAACGCATTGAACATATACAATGCGTTTGGCCTCCTTTAAGTCTGAGGGTCTTGTGATGTGTCCCTGAGTCGGTCCTGCAGAGTTCAACATTCGTTCGACTTCCATCAAGTTGACCACATTTGGAAACTCGCCATAGCCATACTCTTCCTTTTGAGAAGCATCAAAGATCTCGTAGCCCGTTGCAACAATTATTGTACCGACCTCTACTTTGATTAACCTCTCATGATCATCATAGTCTATAGCATCCGCCTCACACGCAGTCTTGCATTTTCCACATCTGACTGCATCAACACCAAGGCAGTTTTCCATGTCCAAAACATATGCAGAGGGGACGGCTTGGGCAAAGGGGATGTATATTGCCTTTCGATATGCTAGAAATGCATCAAACTCTGAGGGGATGTCTACAGGACAGATTGAAGCGCAGTCCCCACAAGATGTGCATTTGTCAATATCCACATACCTTGGCAGCTTCTTGATTGTGACGGTGAAATTGCCCACATATCCATCCACCTTGTCAACCTTTGCAAGTGTCAACAACTCAATGTTTGGATGTGATCCGGCCTCAGCCATTCGTGGTGTCAGAATACATGAGGAGCAATCGAGGGTGGGGAATGTCTTGTCAATCCGTGCCATGTTTCCACCAATCGATGGGCGTTTCTCAATCAAGTATACCTTGAATCCTGCATTAGCAAGGTCAAGGGCTGCTGAGATTCCCGCAATACCACCACCAATCACAAGTGATGCCTTTTTGATCTCGACCTCTGTTTCCTCAAGCGGTTCAAGAAGTCTGGCCCGTGCAATGCTCATCCTGACCAAGTCAATGGCCTTGTCTGTAGCAGCTTCAGGGTTGTCCTGATGGATCCATGAGCAGTGTTCTCGAATATTGGCAATCTCAAGGAGGTATGGGTTCAGGTCTGCTTCTCGCATCGTTTGCCTGAAGGTGGTTTCATGCATTCTGGGAGAACATGCCCCTATGACAACTCTGGTCAAGCCATGCTCTCTGATTCTGTCCTTGATTATCTGCTGTCCCGGCTTAGAGCAGACATATTTGTACTCTTCTGCATGAATAACATTTGGGAGCCCCTTCACTACTTCAAGAACTCTTGGAATATCAACGACCCCAGCTATATTGCTTCCACAATGACAGAGAAAAACTCCTATTCTTGGTTCGGCCATGACTGTATCCTCAGGTATGTAGTGATATTAATGCACGAATGATGCAAGCGGCCAGAGAACTTGCAGTAATAAAGCCTTACGATTGCAATAATCTGCAAAAATCATCATCTATTGATAAATTCTTTATAATAGACATACAATCAACATCGCATGTTTGATCTGAGCATCACTGGGACTCTCATCACTCCGATTGTATTCATTGACATACTTGTTCATCTCTACTATGACTACAGGAAGATTAAGAGTAGACCAGAAATAATGTATCATAATTCTGAAGATCAAAACTCTGCATTTGCAATTGTTGCTGTGGCTATATCTACATTAGGAGCAATGGCAGTAATTCTTGCGATCATTATATCATGGATGACTGCAAATGTCAGCTTGCTTAGTTTCTTAATTATATTCCAAATTATTGATCCTCCTGAACCAATATGGATACTGGGACTAACAATGGTTGTTATTGGGCTGGTTTTTCATTTATGGTCAAGAGCTGAACGTAAGGCAAAAGTAATATCGTGGGAGATGAGTGCAAATCATGAGCTTGTGACTACGGGGCCTTACTCGATAATACGCCATCCATCTTACTCATCATACATAATGATTTTCACAGGTCTTTTTATTCTAATTCCCTCACTAGTAACTCTAATGCTTCTGATTGGCATTCCTGGCTACTACTCGGTCGCAATAAGGGAAGAAGTCATGCTAGTAAGATATTTTGGTGATAGATACATTGAATACCAAAAATCAACAGGGATGCTGTTTCCCAGACTTCGACATTTATGAAAAATCTGAGATTTGTACTCATTACTTGAGCACCAAAATGATAAAAAGAAGGACATCCGTGCTCCTTTCTAACTCTAGGAGACCATTAGAATGGGAAGAGTATGGAATTACATCACTGAGAAGCTCAATAAAGAGGGAGCTCTTCATTTCAGTCTGATTGACCCAGATCCCTTGAAGATGGGTGTTGAGTCCTGTGTGAAGATTGCTAGATTTGCAGAGTCGGCAGGCACTGATGCCATAATGATTGGAGGCAGCACTGCCTTCGGGATCATCGATGAGGCAGTCAAGGCAATCACCGATGCTGTTGAGATTCCAACCATATTGTTCCCAGGCAACATATCTGGAGTGTCGAGATACGCAGACGCCATGTTCTTCATGAGTCTTCTGAATAGTACTAACCCATATTGGATTATTCACGCACAGGCTCTAGCGGCAGCTAACGTCAAGCTCAGTGAGATTGAACCTATCTCTATGGCATATCTCCTAGTTGCACCTGGTAAGACCGCAGCATGGGTCGGAGACGCCAAGGTATTTCCAAGGGACAAGCCAAAGCTTGCACTGGCATATGCCATGGCGGCAGAACTGATAGGCTTCAAACTTGTTTATCTCGAGGCTGGTAGTGGTGCTGAGGGAGGCGGCGTTCCACCAGAATTCATCTCTGTTGTGTCTCAGCTCACCAACATACCCTTGATTACGGGCGGTGGTTTTAATGATCGCGAGTCTGTCGTCAATGCTGTTAAGGCAGGCGCTTCGATTGTCGTACAAGGAACCTACCTTGAGAAGCACATTCTTGAGGACAAGGGCAAGGGACTTCGAAACATCATAGAAGGTCTTAAAGCAGTGGGTGCTGAAAAGATTTGAATAGTTGACACCATTCATGTTTAAATAATCTAGTAACATTATTACCTCACCACGGGAGGAATGAATTTGTCAAGTAAGACCCAACAACTGATCAATCTGCTAGAGGGACTCAACCGTGCCTCCCAGGGTAATGTGCAGGCAAGCATGATTATCTCTACTTCTCAAGGACTTCCCATTTGTAGCCATTATCCGGAGAAAGTTGACAAGAGCCAAGTTCCTGAAGAAGACGTGATTGCTGGTCGATCCATGCAGATTCAAGATGCAACAAGTCGCGTCTTCGATGAACTGAAACGCGGTGGTTTTGTGAGAATGTTTATCGAGGGTGAGCATGGATACATCATAATTAGCGGTGCAGGAAAAGATGCTCTGCTTGCTGTTCTCACCAACAAGAAGGTGAATCTTGGCTACATGTTGCTAATGATGACCCGTGTGGCTAGAAGTATAGAATCAATCTTGTAAATTAATCACCAAGCTAACACTTTTTATAATGTGCACTCAGTTGACCTTCGTAGTCTGAGGTGATATTGTGCCGGAAGAGAAGCCTGTTGAATCCGTTGATGATAATGAGCCTGAGGAATCAGACGACCCCTGGGCCAAGTGGCGCAAGGCGGGAGTTGTTGCAAGAGAGGCCCTTGAAATGGCAAGGCCTATGATTAAGCCCGGCACAAAAGTGATTGATATTGTGGAGGCTGTTGAGGGCTATATTCTTGAACATGCCACAGGTCTCTCATTCCCCTGTAATGTGTCAATAAACAACATCGCCGCTCATTATACATCACCATTGAATGATGAAACTGTGATACAAGAAGGAGACCTTGTCACTGTCGATTGTGGTGCCCACATTGATGGATGCATCTCTGACTCCGCCTTCACTATCGCATTGAACCCTGATTATGAAGGACTTGTTCATGCGTCAGTTGAAGCGACCGAACTCGCAATCAAGATGCTACGTCCTGGCGCCAAACTCAACACAATTGGCGCTCTCATTGAAGACACCATTGTTAGTGCAGGATTCAAGCCTATCAAGCAACTCAGCGGACACCAATTAAACGAGTGGGAACTTCATGCTGAAAAGCAGATTCCCTGTGTGTCTGGAAAGTCCGAGGTCATCGTTGAAGAGGGTGAAGTATACGCTGTAGAAACATTCGCTAGCACGGGTTCTGGAAATGTCACTGACCTGCCAAATCCACAGATCTATCAACTCTTACCCATTCGTGTACCTGTCCGTTTCAAAGGGACCAAGCAGTTCTTAGGAATTGCCCGCAAGTCATACAAGGAGTTCCCATTTGCAGAACGTTGGCTTGCAAGGCAGATGAAACACGCTTCTTTAAAGATGGCAATCCGTGAGCTTCAACAGAATGGTGCACTCATTGCGCACCACATCCTTGCAGAAGAGAAGGGCGAGTTTGTTTCGCAACATGAACATACAGTCATAATCACTGAAGATGGTTGTGAACGCACCACCTGAAATGGCATACTGCAAATCCATAATTATTGTGCTAAAGTGGTGAGTTCATGCCTAATGCTCTTTTTCCCACAATCATTAAAAGCAAATTTTACCTTTAGACATTAGTGTGGTCTGGGAGCTTGTCTTAGAACTTTGACCCTCTCTTTGACTTCTGGCAGCTTTGCGACCCAAACCATTTGGAGAGAGGATTGGGATTGGATCGTTCGCAAGAAGTAATGGCAGGGCGAAAGAAGGGTGCAAACACTTCTTCCAGTGAATATATCTGCCCTGAGTGCGGCTCAACAGTCTTTCATGATGACCTTGCACGGGGTGAGAGAGTCTGTGGAGGGTGTGGTCTTGTATTATCCGACCGGAGAATCGACACTGGAGCTGAGTGGCGGGCCTTTAGTGCTGAGGAGTCAGATGCGCGAAGCAGGGTCGGTGCTCCATTAAGATACACCATCCACGATAAAGGACTATCCACTATGATAGACTGGCGGGACCAAGACATGTCAGGTCGCAAGTTAAGCCCCACAAGACGTTCGGAGATTTATCGATTAAGGAAATGGCAGATACGTTCAAGAGTGCACTCGTCTCTTGATAGAAACCTTGCTCAAGCCATGAACGAACTGGAGCGCCTTGCCTCACAACTTCAGATTCCCTCGCAGATCAGAGAATTGGCAGCACTCTTGTACAGAAAGTCAATTCAAAACAAGCTTGTCAGAGGACGATCGATTGAGGCCATGGTCGCTGCCACGATATATGCCGCTTGTAGAATTCGTTCGAAGCCAAGGCCCCTGGATGAGGTGGCAGATGCCTCACGTGTCAGTAGAAAGAAGCTGGGACAATGTTACCGTCTTTTATTGAGAAGCCTAAATCTAAAGGTCCCATTAAGCAATCCTGTTGACTATATTGGAAGATTCATCTCTGAACTGTCATTATCAAGCAGAGTGCAGCTTAGAACAATTGAACTATTAGAACGGGGTCGAGACTTTGGCCTGACCATTGGCCGTGATCCACTAGGGTTGGCCGCTGCGGCAATCTACATCGCTTCAATAATGCTTGATGAGCGGCGCACACAACGAGAAATTGCCGAGGTGGCGAGAGTAACAGAGGTCACCGTGCGGAATAGATACAAAGAGCTAGTTCAGAAACTAGGCATTGACACATTGAGTATCTCATAGATCTGAGATCATCATGAATTCCTAACTTCCTCTCGTCATAATGGATATTGTTGGTAAGTGATAATATTACTAACGGCGCCTTGATTGACTAAAGGTCCAATCAACAGTGATGGTGTCCTCAGGAAAGCCCATCTGTGAGAGCACGCTGACAATCACACCGCGGTGGTCCCCCTGAAGTTCGACATGACCATGTTTTGCTGCGCCACCACATGCCAGTTTTCCCTTCAGTTTTGTGGCCAACTCATTAATGTCAATATTCTTATCAAAACCTTCAATGACCGTTGTAAGTCGGCCCCATTTTCGTCTTTCGACCCTCACTGTTATTCGAGCTTCTTCCTGTGCTATGGTTTCGCACACACACAAGTCCTTGGGTAGTCCACAATTTGGACATATCTCATCGTCAGACACTCAGCGATTTACTCCTTGTTATTTTGTTATATTGAAAGTATATGGAACTATGTCCCATATAAGTTCTAAGGATATGAATCTTTATCTGGTTTTGACATGGATGAACTGATCATAGTTCAATTTCAAATCATTGATAACTAGAATAGCATATTGAGTCTATGATGGTCGAAAGCATTCTTATTGTAGATGCCCTTGCAGCAGGTCACGGTAGGAGGAAGAGCTCGCGTGACTCCATAGGATGCGGGCCAAGAACAATTGCTGGCATCTTTGAGGCCAATGATCTTGAATGTAGGATTATCCGTTCTGAAGACATAACTTCCCGCAGGCAACTCAAGAGGTTCAGTCATCTCACTATTAGCGCCATGACAATGGACATTGACTCATGCAGACATGTCATCCAATCTTGGCGAAGGGCAAATAAGTCTGGACTGGTCATTGTTGGAGGTCCCATTGCATTAGATCCAAAACCTGTCCTAAAAGCATTGCATCCCGATGTTCTCGTTATAGGCGAGGGCGAAGGAACCTTGACTGAACTCATTAGCAAAAACTTCTTTGATGAGCGCATTGACCTATCGCATATTACTGGGATTGGTTATTTTGAATCAGGACAACCCGTAATCAATAGGCGTCGTAGTCTGATCCCAGAAGATGACCTGTCTAAGTTCAGACCATCGGTCGACAGGATTGTTGACTACCAAGCATACCAGGCCAGCAAAGTCTATGTGGAAGTTTTAAGGGGGTGCTCGAACTTTCAACGCACCGCATTACAACTTCCTGATGGCCGGCAATGCAATGATTGCGGAAACTGTTTCTCTGCAGACCTCGAAACCCGCCTGGATTGCCCTATAGATATACCGCCTGGCTGTGGCTTTTGCAGTGTGCCCTCTACTTGGGGCCCTCCCCGCAGTAGATCTAAAACAGACATAGTGGAAGAAATCAGAGGTCTTCTCGAGCTGGGCGTACATCGAATTGTACTTGAGGCCCCCGACTTCTTGGACTATATGCGCGGCAGTCATCCACTGACAGATGCGTGCGAACCCAAGCCCAATCTCGACGCAATATCATCTTTGCTGAATGATATTGTTTCGCTGCCTCAGTTTGATAACAACAACACACACCTTGCGATAGAGAACATTAAGGCCTGTTTGTTCACTGATGATGTGGCTCAAGTGATTGCAAAGTCCGTTCCAACAACTTCTCCCAACATTGGTCTTGAAACAGGGTCTGAGCATCACGCCCGACAGATAGGAAAATGTGGTACACCCTATGATGTCATTAGGGCTGTAAGGACTGCGAGGTCATATGGAATGAACCCCTTTGTATATCTCATCTACGGTCTGCCTGGCGAGACTCCAGAATCTGTAGAGCAGTCAATATCGATGATGCGTGAGCTGAGCAAGATCGGCGTTGAACGAGTGATTCTCTATGGATTCAGACCTCTGCCCAATTCAGCATTTGCTAGTTTTCCAGAACCAACTCTAAGAAACCCACTTGCTGAAAGGATGCGAAGGGTGGCTCAGGAGATCAATAGGGAAAAGAAGACTGACTATGTGGGTAAAACAGTAAGGGGTGTGGTTGCAGAACCATCATGGGCAAAAAAGGGATATTCAATCGTTTATCCTCTGGGCGAAGGTCCTATAATGACAGTTCATGGGGGGTTTTCACCTGGAACCTTACTCGACATCAAAATCACGAAAGTCTTAAGTGAAGGGCTCTTGCTGGGTGTAGTGGTTGATGACTAAGTATGGATGTGCAATGTTCTCTAAGCAAAACTTCTTATTGCCTCTACTCTCACTCCCATTTGGTGGTTGGTAATGGTTTATGTCTGTCACACCTGCAAGAAAGAAGTTACTCCTGAAAGTCTTAAGGCTCTCCCAGGTGTAAAGTGTCCATACTGTGGTGGACGCATTCTCTACAAGATTCGTCCTCCAGTCGTGAAACGGGTCAAAGGAGTATGACCTGCTAGGACTCCTTTAATCTATGGCTTGAATATTAGATAAGCAGCAGCCACTATTGATGCAAGGAACAGAATCAGCAGGGCAAATGAGCAGATCTTTTTTCTTAGTGAATACCTCATGCACTATCTCCTCCAATCAGTATCGCACCCAGTCTTTTTAACTCGTCAATTCCTCTTATCTCTCTGTCAAACAGCGGGACCTCAATGATACTCAGGTCCTTGTAGATGTCCTTGATGTCTGCAAGATTAGACTGCTGCATCTTGCGACGCGCGGAACAGAATGGGCAGTCCGGGTTATCAGGCACTAATTGATTGACGATGATATTGTTTGCAGGAATGTCCCAAGCATTAAGACTGGCCAGCAACCTCTGGGTTTCAAAGACTGCCATTGCTTCGGGGATCATGACTACTACAAACTGCGTGAGCTCAGGATTTGACAGTTCCTCACGAGCCTTCTTGATCTTCTCCTTTGTTCTCTGGAGCATCTCCCATGCGGTCTCCTCCTCTTGACCCCCTCCAAACATTGCCCTAAATCCTGCCATCATGGAGCTGAGCCTCTGTCTGAGTGTGATAATCTTTCCAAGCCAAGTGTCCAGAAGATCCGGCACTTCGAGTAGTTTCAATGTGTGCCCTGTTGGTGCAGTGTCAAACACTATTCTGTCATAAGATGCGTCTTCCAGATACTCTAGCATTTTACCAAAGGCCATTGTTTCATCCGCGCCAGGTGGCGACATTCCCCCCATATCCCCAAGGAACTGAGAGGCCATTTGTGCCTCAGGTCCCGCTGCCCCTGAGCTCAATGTGGCCTGAAACTCCTCCATGCCCCTTTCTGTGTTGATCTCCATCCCCCACAGCTTGTCGACTCCCTTGATTGGGATCTCATCTCCACCTGAGAGGTCTTGATCAAAACTATCACTCAGGCTGTGGGCGGGGTCTGTGGACAGCACAAGAGTCCTGAATCCCTGTTGGGCTGATAACAACGCAATAGCACCAGCACAGCTAGTCTTGCCAACGCCACCCTTGCCACCTGCAAGGATGAACTTTATGTTCTCATTATTTATTATATCATTGAGGGGCATGGTCATCATCATTGCCACCGCGACTCATCGCCTATTAAAGCTTGTATCGAAGGCACAACGTTTGCAAAAGCTTCTTGAATGGTTTATGTATCTCCTACAACGACTAGATTTGACGCTACCACGAGTTGAAACCACTGCAGAAGAGATCCCTGCGACCATTCTTAAGATGCTGGACCTGACAGTGCCTGAGGGTCTTCCCAGCCCTGATGATGAGATTGTGGGCAGATTCAGTCCAAAGTCCATAGTCATGATTATGATAGACAACTTTGGCCTCTTTGAGGCCGTGGTGTACAAGCCCGAAACCATGATCAAGAAAATGGAGGCCCTTGCACTACTCAACACTGATGATCCCTATGCAATCCCTCTGATAACAACTGTTCTCCAAGGCTCCCAGAAGACTGGGTTCCATCTGTTGTCATATGTCAAGCGACATGGGAAGTTTACGCGTGCGATATGTCACAAGGATGATGTGGGCACCTTTGATTTTGAAACCGAGTACACAATTCCAGTTCATAATGACATGAACGCATATATTGAGTCTACAAAATACATATTCAGAAGTGAACTACTCTATATTCACTTTCTCGACTTTGAGAGCCTGTATGCCCAATATGGACATCGAACACCCCCACAGACACTGCTTGAAAAGATAGTGCGTCGCACCGATAATTGGGTCAAAGTCCTGATGCGACAGGCCCGTGATGATACATTGTTCGTGATAATTGGTAATCACGGGAGGACACCGATCCCCCTCGAGTATGAGGGCAAACTAGTGGAATGGCGAAAGGCCAACGCTCCCATTGCCATCATGTTTCAGAAGAGGT
Organism: archaeon; assembly: GCA_024276825.1. Lineage (GTDB taxonomy): Archaea > Asgardarchaeota > Thorarchaeia > Thorarchaeales > Thorarchaeaceae > JAJRWI01. The sequence continues at coordinate 40,853 of JAJRWI010000015.1, read as the reverse complement.
CAGAATAGAGCGGGTAGCCCAAACACAATAGCCACAATAGCAAGAAACAGACAAAGTTTCCAAAAGGCGACCCTCTTGGCAATCTGCAATAGGAACTCCATTGAGACCAATGCTGTAACAAATACTATGATCTCCATTACAATCACATCACTAATGGGTATTGATGGCATGACGGCCCCACCAGTAAGAACCTCAATGAACAGTATTCCAAAGACTGCTGGCACACTGATGAGAAAACTGAACTTCAATGCGGTTTCCTTGTTCACCCTCTGCATCAAAAGTGCCGATACAGTCACGCCCGATCTGCTTAGTCCAGGCATTACAGAGAATCCCTGAACGAGTCCCGTTGCAGCAGCAACCTTGTCATCGACCTCTTTCTCATCTATTTCCCCCTCATGTCTAGTAGGTATGTACAGCATCAGTGCAGTGACTAATAAGAGGATGCCCACCAGAACATTGATGGCCTCACCATTAAATCCTGCAAGCGTGGTCTTTAGAAGTAGATAAAGGGGAATGGCAGTGATAGTGGTAAAGACTGTTGCAATCAGGATGTTCCTGAACAGTACTCTGTCCCGCAGACTGAGCACATCAAGAATCACCCTTGGATAGCGTACAATGACTGCCATAGCTGTGCCCAGATGTAGCCATACCACTACAGTCAAGAGCTCGCTAACAGGAACCGAGCTGAAATTGTACAGAAATAATATGACTTGTCCCTCACTGCTTATTGGCAACCATTCGACCAGCCCTTGAAGTAGTGCTGCTATTATCTGCCATAGTTCCATAGATTTTCCTCATGTTTTGACCAGCTACCCAACATTTAAAACTGACCCCAAAATGCAATTGCGCTGTGAGGTATGAATATTGGTCTTAGATGAGAAGCGATTCCTGACCGCTGAACTGGCTAACATCACTCAGATGATTGAAGAGCACATTAGAATCGCTCTCTCGGCAAACAGGATTGTTGCCAACTCGATGTCTGAATGGCTTGATTCGAACAGCGCTGTTAGCGAGGACACTTTGAGAAAGATAACCGATCTTGAAGAGAAAGGAAATGAGATGAAGCAGCGCATTCTCTCAGAACTGGCCAGTGCCAACTCTATGATGCAGCGTGAAGACCTTTTGCGCCTAGTGTTCCTGCAAGACAAACTCATTGATGGTGCTGAGATAGCATGTTATCATCTAGCCGATGTCTGTGAGTCATGGTCGCCAGATGGTGAACTCAGGGAGCACTTGAAAGAAATCAGCAATCAAGTACTATCAATAGTGACCCAGCAGAGAGAAGCAGTTCGATTTCTCTCAATCAATTTGGAAACCTCTCTCAACTACACGAATGAGATATGTACAATTGAGAAGCATATTGATATCATCCAACGAAAGATCATCAAACTCCTCTATAATGCCAACATTGGCATTGCAAAGATTCTCAGGGCGCGCGATATGATTAACACCCTTGAAGAGATATCCAATTTTAGTGAGGATGCAGCGAACACCATCCGCGGTCTGTCTCTCACACTAAACATCTAATGTGGTTGGTTATCAAGTGGAAGAAAGAGAGATCAATGCAACGGCTGACTTCATTGGTGATAGAGCGATAGTCTGGAATCCAGAAGAAGGTATGAAACTCTACGCATCAGGCTATTTCGGACAACCAGTCGGCATTAGAAAGCCAAAGTCCTTTGAGTTTGATAAACCCCTTGAACTCTCATTAATTGAGTGCGCATATCTCACAAAAATTGGCTGGCTAAGAGTGATTCATCCCCAAGAAGACAAAACATTGACTTTTGACGAAATCATTGCAAAAGGTCTTGAAATGACTGATGAGTTCTATGACAGATTTCTCGTTTACTTCCAACTTCGAGAACGTGGTTTTATCGTCAGGCCTGGAATGAAGTTTGGCACGGATTTTGCAGTCTATGAATATGGGCCTGGCATTGATCATGCACCATTCCTTATCCATGTTATTCCGCAGAAAAAAGGGGTTGTTCCTCTGGACATTGTCAGGGCGGGCCGGCTTGCAACTAGTGTTAGAAAAAAGTTCATAATTGCCACCATAAAGAAGAATGGTGAGATAGCATATTACTCATTTATCTGGCATAGACCATGAAAGAACTTTGCAGTCTGTTTTAGAAAAGGTCATAAGGCCAATTTGACTACAATCAAATTGCAGTTGAGGGATATTAAATGGCAGACAAGACCGAGAATGCAAAGGAATTCGGACAACTTCTGGATCAGGCATGGAGCCATACACCATCATTCATTTGCTGCAACTCTGACTACATCTATTGTCTCTTTCCTACTGATGACACTCATGAAACTTGGGTTGAGGCATCAATCACTTTTCCTGATGGCTCCCTTGACAAGAAAGAGATTCCACCAACAAAGGCCATTGCACTGCTGATTGAGGAACTAAAGGTCCTGCCTGACTATGGAGCTGACTCTATCGTCACATCAAAGGCCAAGTTTGATGAGGCAGTTGCTAAACTCGCCTCTCTCCTATGATCAATAATACTCTGAACTGAAGTCTACTGTATACAATCAATTAGATGGATGTAATTGTATTTGGTCATCCCATAATGTCTATAAGTAAAACAAAATTGCATGAGAATCAGACAAGGTGAGGCATAATGTTTGAAGAGATACGTCCCGAGATGAGAGCACTCATATTCTTCATGATTGGTCTCTCTCTATTGGGCATTGGAATCATTTTGGGTCAAACTGCCTACGTAATCAGATTTCTCGGTCCACCATGAACCTGTGAGACCATGGTGGTGACCCTGTGAGTTCATTGAATGAGATCATATCACTTCTTCTTGAATTTGAAGGAATCTCTCGAAAGTTTGTTCTCCCAAGGATTATTGGTCGCCTCAGAGAAGCATCATACAAGAGTGATCAGCCTCACAGTCTTGGCGAAGACTCTGCAGCAATAAGTACAGATTCTGATGAGGTCATTCTACTTACAACAGACTCGATTGTAGAAGAACTATGTCTAAAGTATCCTCATGCAGCCGGATTCAATGTGGTCCTTGCTAATGTAATGGATATCTATGCTGCTGGCGGCCGTCCGACATCATTTGCTGTGGCATTGTCATACTCCGATCCAAGCATTGGAGAACGACTTCTTGAGGGGCTGATTGAAGGGTCACACACATTTCAGATTCCAATCGTCCGTGGTCATACGAACTCTCAGTCCAGCTCAACCTATGTTGTGGGTTCTGCCACTGGGACTGTGATGAAGAATGACATGCTCACATCTGGAGGCGCGAAAACAGGCGACCTGCTCGTTCTCATCTTTGACAGGGCTGGCAAGCGTGGCTCCTACTATACACTCGGATGGGACACAGTCACAGGAAGATCATCTGAGGACATAGTGAGCAGGCTGTCAGTCATGAGAGTCCTAGCAACATCTCACCTTCTCAACGCATCCAAGGATGTGTCTGTGGCAGGGCTTATAGGGACCGCAGGGATGATGCTGGAATACTCTGGCAAGGGTGGTGTTGTTGATTTAAACATGATTGACACAACACGTCCACCAGAGATTCCCCTGAGTGATTGGCTGCGGATGTTCATCTCGGTCGGATTCCTAGTTGCAGTATCGCCCGATGACCTGGACAGAATGTCAGAGATAGTGAATGATCATAACATGAACTCTGTAGTCATTGGTGAAGTTGATGATTCGGAATCACTCCGACTCAGACTGAACAACGAGGAACAGGTGATATTTAACTACTCCAAGGGTCCTGTTCTCACACCCAGAAGTAAAGAGTAGACTTTAGTAGTCCAATGGGTGGAATGCATCGCCGTCAATGTTATATAAACTCAGCATTCTGATGAACATGAATATGGAAGTGTAGACCGTGTCCCCTGAAAGCAAAAAGACCTGTAGTATCGTTGGTTGCGATAAGCCCTCAAAGAGAACCTTTGCAACAGTAAGAATCGCTGAGAGTGTGACAAAGTCCGGCCTTAAAGTGAAGGATGCAAGGTCCCGCAAAATCCATCTATGTCATGATCACTGGAAGAAAGTGAAGAAGTCATTCAAGAAGGACACCAAGGCCGAACGCCTTCGTTGGGGGCATTAGTTCTACGCATCATAGTCTGGTTTACAACTCGGAAATAAGGAGACCATCACCGGTGAGTGATGAAAAAAGGATTAAAAGTCATTATACTGCCAACTGGAAGCTTTGGCTCGAGCTTGATGGAGAATATGTCTTTGGTCCGGGCGCATATGCGATTCTAAAGAGTATAAAAGAATCTGGGTCAATTGCTAAAGGTGCTAGCGCTCTGAATATGTCCTATAGATACGCTTGGGGTGTCATTAATGAGATTGAGTCAAAGATTGGCGAGAAACTCCTGATTACAAAGAAGGGTGGACCGCACGGCGGCGGGGCCGTGGTCACACGCCTTGCTGATCATCTGATGGAGCTTTACTCTCACCTCAACGAAGAGTTCAAACGCATCGCATCTTCTGCCAAGGACCGCCTATGAGAACTTGATCTCTATTGCATCGTTCGGGCAGTGACTCTTGCACTCAAGGCACATTATGCATTCCTGGCTGTGAACATGCTGATAGGGGAACCTTCTGATTCTGATGTTCATCGGACAAACAACTTCACACACATTGCATGTGTCTGGTGTGCATTTTGCAGGGTTTCTGCCAATTGAAATGAGTGCATTGCGTGAGAATATACCGTAGAACCATCCCGCGGGACATAGCCACCTGCAATACCATCTTGGGAACCAGAGTGACACAAACACGATCAGAAGGATGAATATGAACTGGAGCCAGAAAACCCATCCCCAGCTGGATATATACCACAGGGTTTCAAGGCTGTTTGGCCAAGGCACTTCAAAGAACAGTTTGAATATGATATATGCTGGATTGATTGGTGCAAATCCTGAGTCTGCAAACACTCCCAGTGCTCTTCTTATTGCATCATCTGTTCCAAGCATAGTACTAATAGCAACCCAACTTGAGAAGAAGGTGACAATAATGAATATCCCTGCCTTTATTCTCCTCAGCTCATTTTCAGTGCTTGGTGCAGGGCGGATCTTCTCGCGATTTGGCAGAGTTGCAAAGTCTTGAATTGTGCCAATGGGGCATATCCAACCACATGTTGTCCGTCCCAATATGGTCAGTATAATTATCATAGAACCCAGAGTAAAGAATGGAAAGATTCCAGCTGCGAGCTCTCTATGCATGGCATCAAAAGAACCTCCAATCATCGCATATATTCCTTCTAGGGGGGCAATCATCGGCAGTGTAGGGATTATATCTCTAATGGTGATCCAGAACTGCTGAGCTGCCTCATTTCCCATTGCACCCAATATCCATGCATTAACACCAATAAAGAAGAATATCTGAACGATTCGACGTAGCATCCGCAGATTGAAGATCATCCCAACAATGTTTCTTGCTCTGGGGGTCTTTGTCTTCTCCAGAACCACTCTCTTCTTCTCTTCCTTCTTGGATTGTTCCTCAACCTCTTCCTCTTCAGGTTCTTCTTCGGTCTCTGCCAGCTCAGCATTGTCTACCATATTCACTGACCCCTGTTTGGCACTTTGCAGAGTCGGAAACTGTGTCATCATTAAAAACGTTGTGCAGTATCAAAAGGTGTATCATTATGCCCTTGTGAACCCGATGACGATTATATTATTCTCCATCTGAATACTAACAAAATACATTCCTGCCTCCTGAGGTGGGGTCAAGACAATTGTATGGCCATAATTTCTACTCCAGCTGTATGTGTTATCATCAGCCATGTCCAAGTAAACGCTCAGACTAGAGCCTGCTGCTTTGATCCTAAACCCAGATGGTATATTGACCTGAAATGAGACCTCCGTGGATCCTCCCGAATCCACACGCTCTGTGGCGTTCAGTATCTGTCCTGCAATGGACCTTGCGACCTCTAGATCACTGACATTGGAGATTGTCCGAATCGAATAGAGCAGCACTGGAACGCCAACAATTACTGCTGTTGACAGTCCTATTGCTATCAGAAGCATTTTCTCAATGGACCTTGAGACCATTACACTCATCTCTTGTCTTGCATAGATTGCCCGATATTCACACAGGAATAAGCCAGACTTCTCTATTTATCTTCGTATTGGCCAAGGTTTTATTGCTGACAGTATACACTCTTAAATGGCGTTTGAAACATGACCGAACTCACTCCCGTTCACATAGGACTTATGGGGCACATCGACCATGGCAAGACCGAACTGGCTAGGGCCCTGAGTGAGAAAGTTTCCACTGCAGGCCTAGATAAACACCCTCAAGCCCGCATGAGAGGCATAACTATCGATCTTGGATTCACTATGTTCACACTTGGTGACTATCTCGTCACTCTCGTTGATGCCCCAGGTCATGCAGACCTGATTAGAAGCGTGGTGGCTTCCGCAACAATAATAGACGCTGCTATACTAGTCGTGGCTGCTGATGAAGGTCCCAAAGTTCAGACTGGAGAGCACATTCTGGTGCTGCAGTCAATGGGGATCAGCGATGTTGTGGTTGCTATTACTAAGACCGATCTTGTTGATGAGCATCAAGCGGATTTGGTTGAGAAACGAGTCAGACAGATCATGAGGGACACTGAGTTCAGCAATGTGGAACTCGTGAGGGTGTCCGCAAAGAAAGGTGTTGGAATTAAGGCCCTAAAAGAGAAGCTCTTGCGGATAATCACTCCACAAGATAGGGACATCTCAGGTCCTCTATTGGTTCCTATAGATCATGCATTTCCTGTGAAAGGCCATGGCACAGTCATTACAGGTACGATACTTCGCGGTCGGATTGCAGTAGATGACACAGTCAATCTCGCCCCACAGAACCTCTCGGCAAGAGTTCGCAGCATTCAGATATTTGGCAAGTCCGTGGAGTCTGCCAAGGCTGGGGACCGCATTGGAGTGAATCTGCCAGAGATTGATCATCATTTGGTCAAGCGTGGGTCATATATCTGCAAAGACAGTTGTCCTGAAAGGTCTAGAATCGTTAGAGTTGCACTCACGCTCAATCCAATATACCAAGGTATCGTCAGAAAGAAGATGTTGATAAGCGCCACAATTGGAATGCCAAGTGTTACTGCCGAGATAGTCCCGTTCAGAGAGGACAATGGCAGACAGATTGTCATTGATGAGGTGTCGAATGAACGGTTCAAGGCAATACTGTTCCTTAAGAAGCCCATACCCATTGAACCTAAAATGAATGCACTTCTACTAAGAACCGACCTGCCCCCAACGAGCATGAGGATCATGGCTTCTGGACAGGTTGAGAGTGTTGTGCATTCGGCACAACTATATGTGCAACGAGAACACATTGGCAAGATATTTAGGATCAGGGAGTCCGATGTATTGATTGAAGGCCTTGCGCATTCAAAGGACCGTGCCATGCAGCTGTGTGGGATGAGTGTTCATACACATTCTGGGGCGGTGGGAGAACTCATAAGACCCTTTGGTACTCGTGGAGTCATCTCGGCAAGATTCGACAGGGAGGTCTCCATCAATGATGATGTTGTCCTAGTCCTGTTGCGAAAGGAGGAGTTCAGATTTGGAAGATGATCCATTGACAAGACTCGAGGACATCATACCTAAACATATGTTGGCACGAGGCAAAATCACACTTGACGCGGTCCTTGCACCGATCAAAGACCTTCTTAACAGAAGACAGTTTCCCAAAAAAGCGTGGTCGGAATCCCAAGTAGAACTCCTACTGCGGCTCCTGTCGCTAATGGACACTGATAAGGACCCTGAAGCCGCAAGAGTTGGTGAACGCGAGGCCAGGATTATTTCTCCACTGCTTGAACGGTTGTCAGCGGGCTTCTGCCATGGTGTTGGTCGCAGTGGTCATCTCACTGCCCCTCAACCAAAGGCGGTTGGTGCAAGTCAAATGCAGTTTCTGGCCAATCAGGTTGCATTGAGCGCGCTGAAGAAACTTGGCATTCCAAACATCAGGGCAGCCTCGGTTCTTCCTTTATCAACAGGAATGGCAATTGCCCTGTCATTTGCAGCTATGCGTCGTGAAAGGGGTGTTTCACGTGTACTTTATCCTAGAATTGATCACACATCTCCAAAGAGAGGTATTGAACTGGCTGGGCTAGAAACAATCCCTGTTAACACGACTCTTGATGATGATGCTGTCATCGTCGACATGAGCGACCTTGAGAGAAAAATGTCTGCAGATGGTATTGCAGTTCTGGCAACCACCACATTCTTTCCACCGCGTGAGTCAGATCCTGTGAAGGAGATCTCTAAGATGTGTGCTGAGGCAGACATTCCACTCCTGATCAATAATGCCTATGGGGTCCAATCGGAAAGAGTAATGTCCTCCATCCGCTCTGCAATCGACGCTGGGCGTGTTGACATCATTGTACAGAGTTCCGACAAGAACTTCTTGACCCCTGTTGGCGGTTCCATTATCGCTTCGCCAGACGGTGCAATAATTGAGCAAGTTGCAGAAACCTATGCAGGCCGTGCGACTGCTGCACCAATTGTTCAGACTCTGTCTGCAATGTTGCTGATTGGTCTTGAAAGATACACTGAATTACGTGATAAACAGAAAAGTAATCTCTCCTTCCTGAAAGAACAACTTGAGTCCATTGCAGGAAAAGTGGGACAGCGTATTCTTGATGTTGAAAACCCTGTGGCCATTGCACTCACTCTTAATGGACTGAATGTGACCGGGGTTGGTGCTAAGCTTTACAATCAAAGAGTCACAGGTCCCAGAGCTGTCAGATCTGGCGACCAAGGGTCCTGCATCGATGATTACCCTCATAGCTACATAACAATGAACGCTGCCATCGGAGCGCGCAGGAAGGACATTGAGAAAGCAACCATCAAACTCTATAAGGTGCTTTGTTCATAAAATTAGCATCCGATGGAGTGTCTGTGGAGATGAATGAGTTTCATTTCAATGCGCAGGTTGAGAGGACCATTAATTTTGACAAACTCGAGCCCCCACTTGTATTCCGACTTGCTTGGTATGTTTCCTCATCATTTCCTGGCGCCCGCCTGATTAAAGAAACCAAGGCTGAGAGTCAGGTGTTTGTTGGAGAAGCACAGTTCTTTGTCAAGATTGATGACAAGGAAGCTCTCGAGTCATGCAAGGTCGATGAGTCTGACTCCTCAGTCAAGATCTCTGTTCTGGGTAATGATGAAACGACCATCAACAAGACAGCAGAAACCATCGAGTCTGGCATTAGTCAGGCGCTCACAAAAGTAAAGTCCCTTGATGAAGATAGACAGACCCGTTTAAGCAAGGCACTTGTGGCAAAATGCTGTGTTGATAGAATAGTGTATCATGTACTAAATAACAGCCCCACTAGTGACATCTATTTTCAGGTAGCTCATGCACGAGAGATGATGATACAGGCCACCGCTGGCGATGATGAAGTCAATTCCCTGGCTCTCTCTACTGCTGGATGGCTGAGTAGGATTGAGCCTCTTCCACGTGATGAGAAGATGCCCTCAAACATCGCAAAGGAGATAGCATTGAAGAGTGTTGAATGGAAGAACCAAATCCATTCATTCATTAAGCAATTCATCTAGACTTTGAAACCATGGCCTCCAGTAGGGTCGGTGGTCCGGCCCCGTGGGCTTCAAACCCATGATCGCGCAAGCGATTAGAGTTCGATTCTCTCTGGAGGCCGCCATGGCCTTATGAGACCCTTGCAGAGAGAATGCCAAGTCTTACGCGCAGTGTCTGTTCTGTTTCATGGGGCGAGAAACCCTTCTCTCTTGCTTCGCGCAAGACCTCCCTTCTTATCTTTGACACTCTTGGGTCTTTCTGATATTCTGGCATCTCTTGAAGGAATTTGCGGACAACCTGTCTAGTAATCACATCAAGCAGTACACGCTCAGTATTATGATTCATCTCATGAGGTGTGGGTTTTCTCACTGGGCGAAGGGCACGCAATCGTTCTGCCAAGTCCATAGCCACAGAATCAACGGGCATCACAAAGAGATTGATGGTCATTATTGGCCTATCCCATAGGTACTTCTTTCCGGGCAGGTCAAATCTATCATGTATTCTCTCAATCACCTCATCAGGAATGTGAATATTCCTAAGTCTATTCCATCTCATTGCTATATCAGGTGGCGTGCTTACATAAACGACCCCAAACACACACCCTCTATCTACAGCAATCTCATATAGATCATGCCTCATACTCTGATAATAATTAGTGTCATCATGTATCACTGAGAGTCCCTTGTTGATCATCTGCCTTGTTTTATGAAGTGCTCTTTTCCTAACAATCTGCTCCTTTTCAGGAGTGAAATCTGAGTAGTACTCCTCGTCCCTCCAATCATCTGTGCTGACTATTACCACGTTTTGAGTCTGGCTAGTCCTCTCCCTGATTGCAATGGCAAGTGTGCTCTTTCCTGATGCTGGAATACCACAAAGTACTAGGAGAAACTGTCTCATTTTACTCACGGGCCCGTTAGAATCTTATAGCTATTTCTATTATATTGGATGAGTTAAAGACTGTTATTGCTAGTTGCTGATATTCTTGAGTTGCAGCTAATCTATTGACTTGCCTCTCTTGAATAATAACAAGGCTCCAATCAATGCTAAGATAGTACCGATGATCTGAAACTCCTCTAGAATCTCACTCAGAATTAAGACAGAGAAGTTGGAGCATCTATAATCCCTATCACAGAAAGAATACTTCCCTCGGAGGTCTTAACATACTTCAGAGCAGTTGAATATATCAAATATGCCATGAGTGAGCGAACCGTGTCTTCAATTGTGATGAGAAGGGAGGCATGCTCCCTTACTCAGAATTTAGTTATGAGGGTGCAATTGTGATCTTCAGATCATTTGCCAACTGCTTATACCTATTCCTCACCGTGACCTCTGTCACATTGGACGCCTCTGCAATCTCGCGCTGTGTCCTCCTCTCATCCTCAATGATGCCCGCAATGTACAATGCAGCTGCAGCAAGACCGCCAGGGTCCTTGCCTGCTGTGATTCCCTTCTCACGTGCCTGATTGATGATGTTCATTGCGGTCTGCAGAGTCTTCCCGCTAAGACCAAGGTCTGCTGAGATTCTCGGCATCAGGTCATTGGCTGATGGGATTGGCACCTTAATCCTAACATATCTCAAGATCAGTCTGACACACTGACCGAGTTCCTTTCTGTTCACACGGGCCTCAGTCACAATCTCGTCCAGTTGTCTTGGAATCTTATGAATTCGACAGGAGAGATATATCGATGCTGCCACCATTCCCTCGATACTACGACCTCTGACAAGCCTCTTATCTAATGCCTTTCTATAAATCAGGGCTGCAGTTTCTTTGGTTTCCTTTGGAACTCCAAGTTGAGAGGAGAGTCTGTCCATCTCACTCATTGCGATGCTCAGGTTCCTATGTTGAGAACTATGTACAAGTGTTCTGATTTGCCACTTTCTCATTCTGTATATCGCAGCACGACTACTTGCAGAAATAGAACGACCATGAGCGTCTCTGTCACTCCAACCAATGGTTGTAGCAAGACCCTTATCTGCCATGGTCAATGTAATGGGTGATCCCGTTCTTGCTCTTGCGTCCCTCTCTTCAGAAGTGAAGGCTCTCCATTCAGGACCGCTATCAATGATTCTCTCAGACACTACACACCCACAAGAGGTACAAATCTGCTCACCTCGATTGTGGTCCTCATAAAACTCTGTTCCGCCACACACCGCACACACGGGCATTCCCTTTTTGCGGCCAGCGGATGCTCTGATTGGTCTTGCCATTATTTCTCACCTGTCCTGCTGTGTCCCTCTGAGGCATGGCCCTTGTTGTGGTGGCTTTGTCGCTGGGCAAAATCACACTCCGAGGGGAAGTGCTTCCTCAAGCCCACAATTTTGAGTATTTAAGTCTAAGCATGGGTGAAATTAAGCACCACCCCTTTCAATCATAACCATCAAAGAAACAGTATTCTTCACTTTATCCTCATACATACATAGTGTGGTTTCTCCAGTATGTTCAAAGGAAAGATTATGATGATCACTCTTCAGATGATGTGCCTTTCACTGCTGGCATCTCCAAATACCGTTCTCCCTTATCACACTCATTCCTATGCATGTATATTGGACAAACTATATTAACTATAGTGAATTATTTATTATTAACCTTTAAGGTGATGATAGTTATCATGATGGAGTCCTTGACGATAGTTATTGCATCTACACTCTTTGGAGTCCAACACAGCGGAATATCATCATTAAGAGTGAAAAACTACATCATTGATAGGTGGGGAAAAGAGACATACTCTCATATATTTACAATAACTTCCATCATTACATTTCTAATTGCATTCCTATCGATGAATTTCTGGGACTGGTTGTATTTTCTTTTCACACCACAGCTAGTGATTATCCCCCTATTTATTCTGGGTGTTGCCTTCCTGTTGAGTGGAGTGGCAATTGCAACAGCCGCCTCTAAAGTCATCTCGGTTTCTACAGTTGCTGATATGCGAACAGATCGCGAACCTGAGTTAATCAAGGATGGGATCTATTCAAGAATCCGTCATCCACTATATCTTGCAACAATACTGAGCCTGATTGCGCTTATTCTTCTCTATCCATTTTTGCCTGTGATTGTGTTTTCAATATCCATGATAGTATACACCTTAATAGGCGCATTTTTGGAGGAACGAAAACTGATTGTCTTTTACGGCAATCAGTATCGAAACTACATGAACAAGGCAGGCTTCATCCTTCCCAAGATCGCTCGTCATTAATGGTCTTGTGATTCATTCTTTGTTCATAATTGACTGAATCTTGGAGAGATGTCTTGCCATCTTTACTGCTGATGCTGATATCTTGAACAAGCTTCCCTTCTCCACAACATAGTGTTCTACTTCGATGTCTTGAATAAAGTGATTCTTGACATCCTCAAGGACAAAGTGTAGTTGAACACAATGAGGGCTGCCATCAATTGTAAGCACTACCACCCTCTTTAGTTTGGTGTAACTGATGATTGAGCCTATTTTGAAACCTACTTGATTCACATGGTCCTTTTCCAAGCAGACATGAAGTGGGAAATACCCTCCATCACGCGTGATGAACTCCTTGATAATCTCAGGAAATCTAGCTGGCATGCAACTACCTATAAGAAGTAGCTGCCCCTTCTCGCGGATTCGACTGTCTCCAACATTAATGCTCAATACCTGCTCGATCTGAAGATCATCGTCCATATTAATTACCACTTCCTGGGTTTTTGCGGTCTGATCTCAGCACTCTCCGATGAACTTGCAGTAGATAATGTCGGTGCAATGTTTGCTATAATATCGCCCTCGAAAACATACCGCATTGTGCTGATTGATACTAGAATACCCTCATATGGTGATAGTATTTCCTTGTTATCCATTATTTGACCAATGATGCTATTCTCGTGTATCTCTTCTCCAGGATGAAGGTTTGGAACAAAGAACCCCTCATGTTCAGCATTGATGTGGTTGAGCCTGCCCGTGAGTAATGTTGAGGTCTCAATTGACTTGCCAGGAATTATCCCCTTAATTCTGAGAAAGTTCAATATTGCCTCCCGTACTTCCACTGCAGCCTGGGCGTCTACCTCATGCTGTCCACGCATCTCAATTGACACCGCAGGGATGCCCTCATGGGAGGCCTCGATGACAAGAGACCCACGACTGCCATCATTCTGGACCACTACAGGAAGCCCAATCTGAGTGGCAAGGTTTCGGACATGGATGAAGTCACGATGAAGCGCTGATACATGGCTGATGCATGAGGGGGCACGGCTTCTCAGGAGAATGACATAGTCCGCTTGTGATGTTCTTCTCCAGATCTCCCATGCAACCCTCTCAGTCACCGATCCCCTCTCATCACCAGGGAATACCGAGTCAAGGTCCTTTGAGTCAAGAGGTGACATCTTTACGCCAAGGCGAAACGGCAAGGGATTCGCAACTGGCAGAATAGTGACTGATCCATACACACTACTCTCACTCTCTAGAAATTTCATGAGGAGATAGCTCGAATATGTGCAGGTCGCAGACAATCCATTGATTGCAGACAGAATGAGAGCACTAGGCCTATTATCACCATATTGATAAAAACCAAGGGCTGTTCCTGTCTTGGGATCAATCTCGACTGTGTCAATCTGAACCTTGACCATCGCTCTGACCTTCTTTCCACTCTGATAATAAGCATGCTCAGAATCCTTATGAATTGCTGTAACACATCACCTAGAGATCTGAAGATCACCATCGACATTGAAGATGTAAACATCAGTATGAAACATCCTCAATGTGAAATTGTCGAACTTGCCTAAAGCATAATTGCTGTTTATCTTGATATGATCATACTCAAACAGGTCTGGGTGACCACACTTCCCTTCCTGTCCAATCCAGACCAGAGGTCTTCTTGCCTCTACCAGGTCAATGCATGTCATCGATAAGAATGGCTCCCACGAGACCAGTGTGATTGCAGGGTCGTAGCGCCTGACTGCATCCATTGCCTCCATGGTTTCAACCCATTTTGGGTATGCAATGTCATACCTCCCATCTTTGGCGTCAGTCGCAATGATATTCCTGTTTAGAAGGGGGGCAAGAAACTTCGCCAATTGCCCATCGCCACTCATGATCTCAAGCACAGGTCGAAAGGGCTCGATATTCTGGCAAGCATCATTGATTAGTCTTGCTAGCTGCTCAACGAACTCAACACTCAATATCTGAAAGAACCATCGCCCTCCATCATTAGCACCCTTGAAGTACCTGCGAAGGTCACCATTCCTCTCAATCATGGACAGATAATCAATGGCCTCATGAAACGAGATGAGGTTACTGTGGAGGTCTCTGTACTCGATGCTTTGGTTGTTCATTGTGTCTGATCAACTCGTGAATATGATGCAGTCATTGACTGTAAATGCAAAGTCAATGGACGAATTGACCCAGATACCCAATACTACTCTTGTTATAGTTTTTTCAACGACACTTTTTGAAAATCTAGTGATCAAGTGAGTTAATCGTTCATTGTAAATTGGACTAAGTTGGACATTAAAGTCCTGTCCTTCCAGGAACAGCACTGGACAAATTTCAGACCATTGTTTACCATGATACTGCTTAAGCCCCTCACAATTTTATAGCATATCACTTAGACGTTCTTTTGATTGGTGTCCAACTCTGTCCAAGCTCTACGCATCTACGCGAAATCCAAAGCTATAAGAATACCTTGTAAATGTCAATAATCAAGTGAGCCAGGATGGATTGCGTTCTCAATCATTAAGAGAGTCACAACCTTTGAATCCTATTACACAGTATGTTTTTTGGCTCGCATATCATCAACACACCAACAGAGGAGGTCCTAGTCATTGAGCGAATTTGCAAAGATCGAGAAGAAATGGCAGAAACGCTGGAAACGCGATAAGGTCTTTGAAGCAGACCCAATACCAAAGAAGAAGAAATTCTTTCTCACAGTCCCCTATCCATATACCAATGGCGCCCTGCATATTGGACATGGGCGTACTTATACCATGGGTGACCTGATTGCACGATACAAGAGGATGCAGGGGTATAATGTCCTGTTTCCCATGGCCTCACACATGACCGGCACGCCCATTCTAGGGATAGTCGAGCGGATCAAGGCCGGTGACAAGACTGCCATTGAACAGTATAAGAGAGACCTCCGTCTGTACTTTGAGACCGAAGAAGAAGTTAACACGCAGCTCGCCAAGTTTACAGACCCTTGGGTCACAGCGTCTTTCTTTGCAAAGGTAATCTCACAGGACTTTGATGCCCTTGGATACAGTATTGATTGGCGGAGAAAGTTCACAACTGGCGACAAGGAGTATTCAAAATTTATCGAGTGGCAGTACTCAAAATTCAAGGAGAAGGGATACATCAAACAGGGCGATTACCCCTTACTTTACTGCCCGAAGTGCGAGAACCCTGTTGGTGAGGATGACCTCCTAGCCGGCGAGACTGCCAAGATCAAGGAATTCACTGCGATTAAGTGGGGCTTTGAGGATGGCTATCTTGTTGCTGCTACTCTAAGACCCGAAACAATCTTTGGAGTCACCAACATGTGGATCGACCCAAAAGCAATCTATGTTTGGGCACGAGTCAACAGTGAGAAGTGGTTGATCTCTAAGTCGGCCGCTGAGAAATTGAAGTTGCAGGCTAAAGAGGTCGAGATAATTGAAAAGTTTCCGGGCTCAAAGATCATCGGCAAGAAATTCAGAGCAATTCATGACGACCACGAGATTCTAATATTGCCTGCAGACTTTGTTGACCCCGACAATGCCACGGGTGTTGTGTACTCAGTACCGGGACATGCCCCCTTCGACTATATTGCCCTAAGAGACCTTTGGGATGACCCCTCTGGACTTGAACAATATGGCATCTCACCTGAGGAAGTGAGGTCCATCGAGATAATCAGCATGATTGACATTGATGGATACAGCGAGTTTCCTGCCAAAGACGCTGTTGAGAGTAGGGATATAAAATCGCAGAACGAGGATGAAAAGCTGGAGGACGCCACGCAGGAGATCTACAAGGCAGAGTTCTATTCAGGAATCATGAAGGACAATTGTATGCAGTTCTCTGGTCGTGCAATAAAAGACGTCAAGGATGATGTGATTGCATGGATGAAAGAGAATAACAAGTGTGATGTGTTCTACGAACCCGACATCCGCCCTGTTATCTGTAAATGTGGCACTGAAGTTGAGGTGGGCGTCTTTGCAGGACAATGGTTCCTTGACTATCTGAGCCCCGGCTGGAAAGAGACCGCTTGGAAGGCATTGAACTCGATGAAGATTCTACCTGAGACCTTCAGGAACCTGTTCGAGGCCACCTTCGACTGGTTAACTCAGCGCCCCTGTGCAAGAAAGCGAGGCATCGGGACTCGACTGCCATTCGACCCCGAGTGGATTATCGAGTCGTTGTCTGACTCGACAATCTATATGGCATATTATACAATAGCACACTTTATCTATGGGAACAAGCTAAAGCCCGAGCAGCTGACCCTCGAGTTCTTTGATCATGTGTTTCTGGGCAAGGGAACTCCCAAGAAGGTTTCTGAAAAGACTGGCATTGATGCAGAACTACTGAAGAAGATGCGAGCAGAGTTCCTATACTGGTACCCCAATGATCAAAGACACACTGCGCCATCTCATATATCAAACCATCTCAGCTTTGCCATCTTTCACCATGTAGCGATATTCCCCGAGAAGCACTGGTTGAAGTGCATTAGTCTGAATGAACATCTCATTCTTGAAGGCACAAAGATGTCCAAGAGTAAGGGTAATGTCATTCCACTTGTGGAGATCCCAAAGAAATACGGTGCTGATGTGTATCGCATCTACGCAATATCTGCAGCAGAACCCGGCTCGATTATGGACTGGCGCGAACGTGATGTGCCAGCTGTGAGAACCCGTCTACGTCAGTTCACGGATATTGTTTCCAAATATGCAAGGAAGGAACCTCGTGTTTTTCTGAAGAAGGACGGACCAACACTGGCCACCCGCTGGATACTCTCAAAGGTGAACTCTATTGTGAAGTTGTGCACCGAATTCATGGAGTCATTCAAGATTAGGGACTATGCAATCTATACTACATCCGAGATGATCCGCGCAATCAACCACTATCTGAAGCACCCTGAAGTGCCCAAGGCAGAACGCGAGGGCACAATGGCCTATGTGTCCGACATTTGGGTCAGGCTGATGGCACCAATGGCACCACACACCTGCGAGGAGATGTGGTCAAAGATGCGACGCGAGGGCTATGTGTCCCTTGCACATTGGCCTAAACCAGACAAGAGGTTGATTGACCCAAAGATCGAGAATGCCTTTGCCGTCGTCAGTTCAACTATCAGCGACATCAGAGAAATAATGAAACTCTTGAAGGGCAAACAGGTTTCAACGGTTCATGTCTATGTTGCCCCCCAATGGATGTTCGATGCGATGAATAGCATCCGAGAGGCCAATATGCCGATGGTTGTTGGAAATATAATGAAACACTTGATGTCTGACCCAAAATTCAGAGCCTATGGAAAGCAGGTCAAGTCGATTGTTGATCGCATTGCAAAAGAAAACGGGCTCTGGGATCACTCATACTCTGCAAAGGATGAATACACTACTCTCAGGGACTCATCAGCCTTCATAGAGTCCGAGATTGGTGCCAAAACAATCATTCACAAGGCTGTTAGACCTGAATACGACCCGCAGAACAAGGCAAGGTTCGCATTGCCTGGTAGAGTGTCTCTATATCTTGAATGAACCCTGAGTATTATAGATGAGGTGAAACCATCAGCAGTGGAGAAGACTACCGTTATTATATCCCCTGTCAGACTAATTCAGAAAATATGGAAAAGTAAATATAATCAACCTGAAGCACTCAATAAGTGCATCTGCTATGGTCTGTAATACGATATTTAGTTCGAATGAGGGCTTTCTTTAGCCAGAATGAAAGGCATTGGTGATACTATTGCTGCAAAGTCTATTATTGGAAGTAATTAACATCATAATAATGGAGGCAGCAATAGCAACCGTGATAATGGTCAGCCTTGCATTCTATCGCCTATCTGTGGACACAAAATTCAGACGATGGTCAATCGGATGGAACCTGTACATTGCAAATGCATCACTATTTGCACTACATTCTGCGGAGGGTGGTCTTCCTATTGATCTTGTTTTGATGCCATTGGCCGCACTGGGAGTTGCAATGGTGGCCTTTGAGCTCGATGAGAGTGTTAACAAGAACTTGAAGCATCATTACTATATACTCTCATTTGTGCTCATGTCTGCCTGGGTATTGTTTTGTCTGGTTTTCCAACTTCCTCTTCTTTCCATGTATATCCCCCTGTCTTTTGAAATGCCTATTGCTTGCTACCTTTCTGCCAATGAATTGTCCAAAATACCCATTAAGCAAAGAACCTCCATATATACACTAACCGTTGGACTGCTATTGGTTGCGGTCACTTCCATTATCCCTCCCTTCGTTCACTTTTTCGACATTATATTGATCCTCATAGTATTTCACGCAACAGGAATTCTGATAATTGGTATATCGATATATGCCCTTTTGTTTAGATACATGGGTTTGAAGATACAATCACAGTATAATATATCGCGACTGATGACTCGCGTTGTGCAACACGATATTCGCAACTATATTCAGATAATTAGTAATGCTATTCAGCTGGCACGTGATAACCCTCAGGATAATGAATACTGGCTGCAAATAGCGAATGATGCAGTCAACCAGTCTAGTAAGTTCATCGATGACATGCGAGAGATTGAACAAATACTGTCCTCTCTCAAACTACCAATGGTCAGGATAGACCTAGAAGATCTGATTAAAGGCGTCCTGAATCGTGTCATGCAAGAGTATGTCCTTAGTCAGGATGCGATTCGAGTTGAGGGAATCGAACACATTCAAATATTGACAAATCAACTGGCTCAAGAGATAGTCTGGAATATCATAGACAATGCATTCAAGCATGGCAGTCAAGATATAGAAATCACTGCAAGGACGGTAGACTCCTCCATTTGTATTCTTCAAATTCAAGACAGTGCAGGCGGTATGAATGAACAACAGTTGCAATACATAAACTCCAGCGAGTAGGGAAACATAGGTCCACCTAATTCGGGATTGGGACTGGGTCTTATCAAAGGACTTGCACCACTGTGTGGTATCCAACTGAGCGTTCGAAACAGGAACAACTCACAGTCCAAGCCTGGAACAGTGTTCATACTCAAGTTCAAGTGTGAGAGCAGCGAATGACCCATTATGCATGCATACCGTCGTTTTTGACTGATAATAATAGGGTCATCAACATGAACCGTTGCATTAAAAGTCGTCATGTTTATTACTCCACACTCATAGGCAGTTATCTGAACATTACTATTTACAGCGCTGGAGACAACTTGATATGACTGACATGATAATGGCATTCATTATTGGAAAGGTGGACTCTGCAAAGGCCCGACAAGTCCTGGACAGTGTCCTTGAGATGGATGAAGTTGAAGAGGCCTTTCTCATCTACGGGGCATATGACATTCTGATTAAGGGTGTGTTTAAGACTCCAGAAGCACTGAGTTCATTTGTCTTTGAGAAACTCAGAAAAATGGAAGGCGTTAAGGACACAATCACTAACGTCTGTGCCAGTTGTGACTGAGGCGATGAGAATGTCAGAGGTAAGAAGTAGACGCATCTACCGATTCAGACCAAGATTTGGGCATCAATTATATCTTGGCGCAGCTGAGATCAGAAATGCAGTCCTCAACCTCGGAAAGGATGTTCTTGGTAGCGAGTTCACAGTTGAGATCATCTCTGAAGAGGATAATGTGATTCTGGTGAGCTGCACTGCAGCCACTGGCGAATTGGTCTATGAAATGGACTCGAAGCTGATGTATCGTATCATCAATTTTTGTGAGAAGAACAACATGGACTTTAGTGTTGAGCCAATGGAGGCCCAGACACCCGATATGGACCATTGGGAGTAGAGTAGAGGTCACTCACTCTCAATGGCCAGACCTTTTCCCTCTTTTTCCAGACCAAGTCGTTTCAATGTCTTCATCAACGGTATCCCAGTTTCTAGATCCCATCCACGTTCTGTATAATATTCATTCAACATCTGGTCTAATTCAACAACTTGACCTTTTGAGGGTCCAACAGGAGCGGGTTCTTTGGTCAGTCGATCTGGGAGTTGATCATCCTTGCGCGTGATTCCGCGTGCCACGTTGAACAGTCTATTGATATTCACTATGCGTTCTCCAATTGTCTGCAACTCCTCTCTGGTGAACTCAAGACCATTATGAATCAGTAGTGCCTGTGCAACATCATCATAGAAGAACTCGGCAGGGATTTGTGTGCCATATTTGCACAGACCTAGACTCTCCACAACGACCATGTAGTCCTCGCATTCCTTCACCATTACGCCCTTGTACTTCGGATTCAGTCTGTCTGCGATCTCTGGCAAATACTGCTCGCCAAATCTCTCTCTAATCTCCTTATCAAACCCAACCTCATCCAATACTGGGAATGCATACAGATGATCTGCTCCCCTGGCGGCAGTGACCGCTGCAAGACCCATAGACTTCTGGGCTCTAGGTTCCTGTCCCGCAATCTCCTGACCCTTGACCGCCATCACAAAGCGATCAGTGCCCCTTCCAATTATCTCAGCTGCGCGTTTGCTACCCTCTGCCAAGACATCGCCAAATCCCTCACGAAATGCTATCATCTTGACAAGCTTGACAATCACTTCATGGTTGCCCCAAGAGAGGTCAAGTCCTCCTGTGTCTTCTGCAGTCAGAAGCCCCTCATCCCAGGCTTCCATGGCCCATGAGATTGTTGCGCCCAGTGATATTGTGTCCATACCATATTGATTTGATAGGTGATGTGCATACAACACGGATTCGACATTATCATTACCACAGCGAGATCCAAAGGAGGACTGGCTCTCAAACTCTGGCGACCCTCCAATGTAAGCATAAGGTCCCTTTCTTACAGTTGTGAACCTACCACATCTCTGAAGACAACACCAATCCGAACGTGGCTTGACAAGATAGTTGTCAGTGATGACCTCCCCACTGATCCTACGGTATCCCTCAAAGACTCCCTGTCTCATGTTATATGATGGCAGTCTGCCGATGTGCTGCATCATCTCCACAAGACTGGTCGTCCCGTATTTGATTCGTCCCTCGGTGAATGGGTTCGCCATCATTCTCTTGTAGAACTCGTCCATCTGCTTAAGATACTCCTTGGGTCTTGCAACCTCTATCTTTCCAGTGCCCCTGACACAAATCGCCTTGAGGTTCTTCGAACCCATGACCGCCCCAAGACCCGACCTTGCTGACGCCCTGTCCCTGTCATTCATGATTGCTGCAAATCGCACAAGGTTCTCTCCAGCCTGCCCGATGGCGAGTGTTCTGCATTTCTTTCCATGATGTTCTCTCAGATAATCATCAGTCTCAAAGACATCCCTGCCCCATATGGGCGATGCATCTAATAGATCCACCTCATTGTCTTTTATATTCAGATAGACCGGACCCTTTGCCTTGCCCTTGAAGATTATGGCATCATACCCTGCTAGCTTGAGCTCTGCACCCCAGAACCCAGCTGCATGACTCTCTCCCCAGATTCCAGTCAGAGGTGATAGTGCTGCTATCACATGACGGGAGGCCTGTGGGAACATGGACGCTGTGAGGAGACCTGTTGCAAAACCAAGCACATTCTCCGGTCCCAATGGGTCAGTATCAACCGCTATCTCATCAAACAAGACCTTTGACAGGTATCCCGCACCTAGTAGATACCTCCTTATCAGGTCCTCATCAATTGGTTGCTTCTCTATTTTTCCTTTGCCTAGATCAATCCTTAGTATAGTGCCGCCAACGCCCTTTATCATCTTCTGGCCTCCTCTCCATAGAGTTCCTCACTATACTCCTCATGAAGTCCTAGAATCTTGCCCTTGGGGTCACGTTCGGTCAGTTCATCAACAGTTGTGATCCATATTGCATCCGCAGGACATCGTCTCACACACTCGCCACATTGAATGCACTTGATTGCTTTTCTAGTGTCAGGGTGGATGTGAACTGCAAAGTATGGACATGCTTCAACACAAGCTCCTGTACCATTGCACTTTGCATTGTTGACAATAACAGTCCCCTTCGATGTCCTTGATATCGCACCGTTTGGACACGCGGGAATACACTGTGCATCCTCACAGTTTCTACAGAACAGCGGAAAATCCAGCCCGTTATCAAGTCGCACTACGCGGGTTCGAGACCGCTCCGGACTTATCACTTTGTAGAAATGCATACTGCAGACAGTAACACAAATCATGCATCCTGTACACACCTCAGGGTCACCAATTACGAAATGTAGCTGACTCATGGCTAATTCTCTCCAAGTAAGAACCCGCCTCCCATCTTCTGAAACTTGCCAAGGGGCGGATTGATCTGTATTTCTCCAGCCTCAAATACAGATACTCCTCTCACAAGAGTCTGGACAGGGGCCCCTTTCATTCTCATTCCCTCATATATTGTCCACCCGCATTTCGAGAACATCATATCACTTGTGATCTTCTCTTCCCTTTTTGGGTCTATGATGACAAGGTCTGCATCAGCACCGATTCCTATACAGCCCTTCTTAGGATATAGGCCAAGAAGTCTAGCGGGGTTCTTCGATGCCACCTCTAGGAGCCTGTGATATGTTAAGCGCCCCTTGTTTATCCCCTCGGAAAGAAGCACCCGCAGAATCGTCTGAATACCATCCACTCCTGACCAGGCCTTCCTGATGTCACCCTCTCCCACAGTCTTCTTCTCTATTGGACATGGGGCGTGGTCGCTCACAGTGATATCGATGTATCCTCTCAAGAGGGCAGACCACAGAGCAGCCCTGTCATGCTTTGATCTTAGGGGCGGATTCATCTTGCTCTTCGGGCCAAGCCTGTTCATCTCATCCCTGTGAAACATCAGGTGATGTGGACAGACTTCTGTGGTCACGAGAATGCCACTCAACTTGGCCTTCTCAACCTCTGAAACTGCCTTTTTGGTGGTGATATGCGCGATATGAAGATGGCCCTTAGTCTGGTCTGCTATTCGGATCATCTGACTCACTGCCAGATATTCTGCAAGCTCTGGTCTTGATAGTGCATGACTTACTGGTGCATCCCACTCCCCCTCAAAGTCCTTTGCGAACTCGTCCAAGACCCCCTGGTCTTCAGAGTGAACAATCACGTGCCCCCCGTGCTCTGAGACCTCACTCAAGGCAAGAACAAGCACGCCATTATTTGCTTCAAAGGGCCTGCAGGTGAATGCCTTAATAGCAGCAACGCCCTCTTGAATTAACAGCGGTATCACATGGATGTTGCTGGGATCAATCATTCCTGCGTTGATAGTAAAATCGACCACCGAGTCCTTTTCACCACGGGTTCGCTTCTCATTCACACTTTGAGTAGACATCACATGGCTCACAAGAGGCATGTCTGCAAATGTTGTCACTCCCCCTGCTGCAGCGGCTCTTGACCCACTAACAAAGTCCTCATGCTGTGGCATCTCCGGGTCATAGATGTGTGCATGGGCATCAATCAGGCCCGGCATTACAATCTTTCCTCCAGCGTCAATGGTCTTATCAGCTCGGGGAAGGTGTTCATCGGTCGCTATCAAGACAATCTTACCATCAGTGACTCCTAGGCCTCCATGAACAATACCAGACTCAAGAAGCAGTCTTGCATTCATTATTACTAGATCAACCTGTCGGCTCATTGAACGCTTTCTCCAACTGGCAGTGACTGAACTACTCAGCTCTATCCTCCCCCTATTGGTGGGAACAGTGCCACCGAATCGCCCTCACTCAGACGTGTGTCATACCCGTCTAACAACTCTACTCGCTTTCCGTTCACCATAAATGAGTAGAACCTTCGAAGTTCTCCAGTGTTCTGGTCAATGACTGTTTCAAGAAACTGTTTACCGTATCTCCTTTTCAAATCCTCCAAAACATCACGAATGGTTTCGGCATCAATTTCTATGCTTCTGACTCCTGTGACCTCTCGAACAGTTGCAAAGAACTTCACTGTGACCCTTGGCATTGATATCCTCTCCACTTTGATTGTGCAGTAATGAATTTAACATTTCCAGTCTGATACATGATGAGCATATTGAGGAGACCTGTTATGGATATCTTGGTCATCGGGCATCTCAGTAGGGACCTGTTGATAACGCCCACAATAACACGAGAAACACTTGGAGGCGGGGCCGCTTATGCCACGATAGCACCAAAACTAGGAGTTCATAACGCAGGCATTGTTTCAAAGATTGGTGACGACTTTGAACCCGAATATCTTGCATACCTTTCCAAGTCCAATTTGAATCTTGATGGTCTTGTTGTTGATGGTCCTGTGTCCACTCGATTTGTCAACACATACGACTCGCAAGGCAAGCGTACTCAACATATTGAGGCACTAGCACCTCCAATTCGCATTGATGACCTCCCCGACTCAGCATTTGCAGCTGAGATAATTCACTTTTCGCCTCTGTCAAATAACGAGATTGACCCCAGCATTTTCCGCAAGATGAAAAGGGATGACAATCTTGTTTCTTTGGACGCTCAGGGCTTCTTGCGGGAGATTAAGGGCACTGAAGTGCTTCCACGACATTGGTCTGAACTGCCTGACATAATTCAACACATTGATATCATGAAGTTCGATGAGAATGAGATACGCAGTGCTTTCACTGAAGTGAATGAAGAAGAAGCAGTCATGACTCTTATCGATATGGGCGTTAATATTGTGCTGGTGACCCGCGCGCATTTTGGGTCCACAATCTATTCACAATCAGACCGTGTGGAAATTCCTGCAGTGCAGCCTCATAAAATAATTGACAACACTGGTTGTGGTGATGTTTACTCAGTGAGCTTCTTATTGGAGTATGCAAAGACAAACAATCTCAAGCAAGCAGGGCTCTTTGCAGCTACTTGTGCGTCTTTCAATCTTGAAACCATAGGCCCTTATAATCCTCCCAATAGAAATGCCGTGATTGCTAGAATGAACAGGTTTCTATAGTGTGCACTAAGCATGCATTAAGAAGACAATTCCAATCAACAGGTGCTACTCATGCTAAGTGACTTGGATGGACTAATGGAGCAAGAGGGAATTGATGCAATCATTGCGTATGGCAATGCTTTCGAAGTGCCAGATATCTACTGGCTCACGGGTTTTAGATCCCCCGACTCCATTACCGTGTTTAAGAACCATGGTGAAGACGTTGTTGTGGCAACAGGCTTCAACACAGTTGAGCGTGTCAAGAAAGAGAGCCTTGTAAAAGAAACCCTAGATCTCACTGAGGTCTATCGCGGGCTCATGCGTGAGGGCAAACGCTCCTTTGATCATCCAGAACTTGAGTTTGGTACTATTCTCAGAGAACTGTTTACTGGAGAGACCCTTGGCGTGCCTGACCATCTTCCAGCACGCATTCTTATTGCAATCCAAGAGATGGGGGTCAATATCAAAGTTGTTCCGAAATTATTCTTGAAGGCAAGAGCAACCAAGTCACCACGCGAGGTCAAAATGATTCACAAGGCTGCATCTGCTACAATTAATGCAGTCTCACACATTGCGGAAATGATAAAGGACTCTGACATTGGCGAGAAAAAGGTCTTGATGCTTGATAACAAGCCCCTGACTGTCTTTCGAATAAAGAATGCCCTCGAACACTATCTACTGGACATGGGTGCAGAATCGGCAGAGGACTCCATTGTGGCAGTTGGCAAGAAGGGGTTCGACTGGCATTATCTTGGTGCAGCTAAAGACAAGCTGAAGGCTGAATCTCCAATCATCATAGATGTCTTTCCAAGACTGAAGAATGAGCGATATGTTGCCGATGTCACAAGAACAGTTGTCAAGGGACATGTTCCCGACAGGGTCCGTGAAATGTTTGATGCTGTTCATGCCGCAGTTCTAAGTGTTTCAGATGCATTGAGGGCTGGGCAACTGATTGATGCTGATGTCAACATGGCTTGCTATAACACCCTCAAAGAACGTGGATTTGACTCCTCGCGACTCAACCCTTCAACTGTTGAGGGAATGACCCATGGCTTGGGTCATGGGATTGGACTGAATGTCCACGAGCATCCCTCTCTGTATGATCGAACTGCAAGGT
This sequence comes from archaeon, assembly GCA_024276825.1. Lineage (GTDB taxonomy): Archaea > Asgardarchaeota > Thorarchaeia > Thorarchaeales > Thorarchaeaceae > JAJRWI01. Next base: position 14,264 of record JAJRWI010000015.1, on the reverse strand, counting down.
TCGAAGTGGGTAATGTGGTGGCAATTGAACCTGGAGTGTATCTCAAGGGATTTGGTGGTGTACGTATCGAGAATGACTTTGTAGTCAGAAAGGGGCGGGCAAAACGACTGACCACAGGCCTTGATGATGTTCTTTTTGTTTAATCTGAACTCAATGCATGATATGGGCAAACCGATATGCAGAGCCCACACCGTTCGCATTTGTCCCCATGAATGATTAATTGCTTTTTCTCTCTGTTCAGTTCGATTGCTTCATAGACGCATGATTTTGGACAGAGTCCACATAATGTGCAGAGATCATCATCAACTCTTGGCGGTTGCTTCAACTCCACTCGCTTTGGCAAGTGCCTGAGGGCAATCCCCTGAATGTCTTCAACAGAATCATAACCATGTTCATCAAGCCAGTCTTCAATCTCACCAGCTATTTTGCCGTAGACCGATGGTCCCTCTAGAATTGCAGCTGTACATACTTCAACAGCAAAGGCCCCAGCCATGATGAACTCAATGGCATCAGCCCCCTCTGTGACACCCCCTACTGCTATGACTGGCTTCCTAATAGCCATTGCAATGTCTGCAATGCACCTGAGTGCTATTGGTTTGAGGGCGGCGCCGCTCATCCACCCCTGCCCGAACTCACTACCCAACATTGGCTTTCCGGTTTCAATATCAATCCTCAGACAAGGTCCGTAAGTATTGATTCCCACAATTCCATCCACATAAGGCTCAAGAGACTTGGCAACCTCTGCCACATCTATCTTTGGACTGAGTTTCGCGAATATGGGAATGTCCACTGACTCTCTCAATACCTTTGCAATCTCCACATGTCCCCCAACATAATGGGTGCTGAACTCCAATGCATGAACGCCTGCTCTCTCAATTTTGGGTGCTATCTCAGCCACTTCTTCAGGTTTGTATCCCAGACTCGCAATGAGTGTGAGCCCGGACTCAAGAGCAATTGAATATTCTCTGTCCAACCATCTCTCTATAGGTAACTCGCTCCATAGTTCAGCATTCAGAATTCCTCTCCGGGATCCTACTCGTCCTTTCTGAATGGCCGCCATGTTTGGTTTAGGTACTTCAGCTGGTCTTACACTCACTGTCTTAGCGACCAACCCCCCCACGCCGTTCTTGGCAGCCTCAAGCAATGTGGCACCGTTTCTGGCCATGGGCCCTGCTGCTGTCAGTACCGGGTTTCTGAACGAGAGTCCTGCAAACTCTACTGAAATATCTGCCATGTTCTTGGAATGTGGGTGTTCCAACATAAGAATTACTCATAATATCAAAAGTCCTCCATGTCATGCACCACAAACCCGGCATCTCTCAAGAACTCTTTGTCATCTATTTTCCTAGCTACTACTCCAAGCTTTGCATCATTTGGTGGATTTCTCATATATGCCAGTTCTTGCCTTAGTTTGTATAATATTCTCTCAGTTGCGGCTGCTGTCAGACCAGTCCACTTGAACTCAAACACAGTTTTTTCTCTCTTGCCTTTTCCGATAAGGCCAATCTCATATGTGTCCTCTCCTCTCTCAGCGCCCTTGATTTTGCCCCATTGCCTTTTGGCCTCAATTAGATTCAACTTCTCAATCAAGAACTCCCTAGCTATCCTCTCAAATGCTCTCCCATAATATGTGTTCAAATTTGATCTCAACTTGTCTATGAAATCAGGTCTCCTAGCTATATAATCTGAATAGTGTGAATGGATTTCTGAAAACCAGCACTCCATTAGAGGATGAACTATGCGATAAATTCCCCGTTTTCCCTCATATGGCCTTTCCCCCTCTATCAGTTCAGAATAATCCTTCAGTTCTTTGACCTGACGAGTTATTGATGTGGGACTAATATTCAATGATCCTGCTGTTGATGATAATGTGTTCTTTCCCTGCGCAATTGCTTTTGGAATCGAATAATATAATCCCCTACTATTTCCGAATTCCTGTGCAAGAATGCTGTTGACCTCATCCTCCAAGGGCGCGTTCACATTGAACAACAGAAACTCGAGTATCTCATCCGCTCCTTTATCGTTCATTGTAAATTGGACAATCTGGGACATAATAGTCCTGTCCTTCTAGAAACGGCAGTGGACACATTTCAGACCATTGTTTTCGATGAGACCATTTAAACTTCTCACAATTTCATGGTGGATCTCTTAGATGTTCTTTTGATTGGTGTCCAACTTTGTCAAGCTCTACGCACCTACGCGCAACCCTTCTCATTCCATATAATGCAATCACAAACAGTTTTCTCTTGGAGCGGCTCTTCACTCTCCTTAACTCTCTCATCTCATTCTCTCGATTTATGAGCTTCAATATATTCGCTTACTGAATTATTCAGAAGGTGCAGATATTAATATACTGACTGAAATACAGAATCATAATATGACTTCATCTGTCAGAGAATTTGTTCTGTTTCATGCTTTTGTTCTTCAGTGAGACTATCGTATCCTTTGAGATCTGTGGGCTTTGATCCCCTGATCTTGTAGACTCCACACTTGAGATGATGCCAACGGTAGGTCACATGCCCCTCGTAAATGCTCGGTTCCCCCAGTCGAAGTTCGCCCTTTACTATCTTCTCACCACAACTTCTGCATCTGGCCCTACTCGACTTGGCGGGTTCAATCACCCATGGCGGTTCCTTCTCCTCAATCTCAGGTTCAGTAAGCTGACTCAGGAACATCTCAACATCCTCGCCGACAAGATCAGGAGTCAGTCGCACTGTGAACCTGTCATAACCAGTTGGATGATACAACAGGTCTACATTTCCATTCGCGAAGACTTTTGATATCTCGGTAAATGGAGGATATTCTCCCCTATTTCGCATATACTCTAACATCTGTCTTGATAGATTCTTGCTGACCTCTCGTTTCGTACTGGGGATCACTCCATCTTCAGTGGCAAACAAATAGGTGGTTGTGACGATTCGCCGGCCATCATCAAGAGATTCTTGTTTCTTTAACAGTACTATTGTACCAATAGGCACACTCCCCTTTACTCGTCGCATTCTGAACGATCTTGGATCAATCCAGTATGCCCACTTTGCATCATACTCAATGCGATCGCTCATGACAAGTCCTCAATACTGAATAGTCGAATTAGTATAAAAATACCGTAATCTGTGATTTTTCATTCACTTTTCAAGTTCTTTAACTTGCATTGAATCTTGAAATCATTGTTAAAGGATCATTTACTGCAGTGACCTGATCATTGATATGTCTCAAACTCTTACTGACTCAGACTAATGTGAACGATGATTGAAATAATTATGATCACTTCGATTGATAGTCGGACTCAGGCTAGCATGTTTCTGCGCCCAAGATCATCAGCAACATAATCAAGTCCGAGCTCGATTAGGACCTCCCTCTTTGGCAGACCGGTCTCACGAGAACAGCCTCTATAGTCATAATACTCATCAAGCATCACATCAAGGTCTGGCAGTCCTCCCTTTGAGGGCCCCGTTGGCATGGGCTCCTTGAGTAGCCTTCTTGGGAGTGTTTCATCCTTGCGCGTTATACCGAGTCTGTGATTATACGCTCTTCTCAAATGGCTGATTCTCTCTGCTGCCTGTCTGACAAACCTTTTGTCTGACCATTCTGTCATGCCAGTGAGTGGTGCTATGACATTCTCAAAGGTGTCAAAGTAATAAATTGGTGGCCACATTGTCCCGTACTTGCAGATGACTGCTGAGTCCACAAGTGCATACAGATCTTCAATGTCCTTGATCAGTTCTCCCTTATACTGTGGTGACATGATGTTCATGATTGCCTCAGCCTTGTCCTCACCAGAGCGACTGATAGCAATCTCAGGGAACCCGAGTTCTTCAAGGCTTGAGAGGCATCTGAGGTGATCAGCTCCTCTGACATTAGTTGCATATGTGAGTCCGACTGACTGATGTGCCCTTGGGTCCTGTCCAGAGGCCTCAAGCCCCTTACAATGTACTGCGTACATCCACGCATCTCCACCAAGCTGTTCAGCTGCCTTCTTCACACCATTTGCAAGAAGGTTTCCAATGCCCTCACGTTTGGCAATCATCTCAACGAGCTGAACCATCGATTCCACATTGCCCCAACTGAGATCTATGCCCCCTGTGTCTTTGGCGGTGAGGATACCCTTCTCCCAGAGTTCCATAGCAAATCCAATTGTCTTCCCGCATGATATTGTGTCCATACCCAAAAGATCGCATCTTGTGCCCAGATGCAATATTGACTCGATGTTGTTATTCAGACAGTTGGAACCAAAGGCCATTAGTGTCTCATATTCGGGGCCTCCAGCTGGACCGCCTGCAAACTCTCCATCCATCACCCTGTAAATATATTTGCAGCCAATGGAACATCCATGACATGCCTCCTGCGCTATTCTGTACTTGGCAGCTATCACCTCTGGACCAATATCCTCTGCCTTCTCAAAATACCCTGTCCAGTGGTTTTTTGTTGGCAGACGCCCAATCTCATTGATCATTGCCACAAGGTCTGTTGTACCATACTTCTTCAAAGATAACAGGAAGTCCTTCCATATCTCAGCATGATTCCTTTCCATCTCTCTCTGATTAGCCTCAAGATAAGCATCCATGTCGTGGGCCTCGAGCGGTAGAGACCCACTAGCGGCAATTGCCTTCAGGTTCTTAGAGCCCATTACCGCACCCATTCCAGTCCTGCCTGCCGCCCTGTAATAGTCAACCGTGATGCATCCATAGAGGACTTGGTTCTCCCCCGCGGGGCCAATGGCCGAGACTTCTATCGACGGGTCGCGAAGCTCCTCCCTGATAATGTCTGTGGTTTCGTGGGTTTCGCGACCCCATAGGTGAGATGCATCTCGCAACTCTGCCTCCCCATCTCTGAGAAACAGATAGACGGGCTTCGGGGACCTGCCGTGTATGATTATAAAATCAAAGCCCGCGTATTTCATCTCAGGACCAAAGAATCCTCCGCTATGACTCTCTCCCCATATTCCAGTCAGTGGGCTCTTTGAAGCAAACATGAAACGACCTGATGGTGAGAACATCACTCCCGTGAGCGGCCCAGTGCCTACTACCAGCACGTTGTCTGGCGACAGCGGGTCAGTCGCAGGGCTCGTTCTGTCCCAGAGTATCCTTGCAGCCACTCCCGTGCCGCCCAGATAGAGCCGCACCCACTCGTTCTCCATCTCTCTCTTGCGGAGCTTACCACTAGTTAGATCAACCTCTAAGTAGTATCCAGCATAGCCCTTGTATGGAAAAGTCATTATTGAACCTCCTCCCTTGCTACTCCTAATGTTATTATCAACTGCATCATTTTCTCTGATCGCTCACTCTTCCCCTGTTCATTAGCACTCATCAATGATATGGCATTGTAATCGCAGGCCTCTATGCAGGCGGGAGCCCCGTCGCACAGGTCACATTTGATGGTTTTTCGGGTAACGGCATCAACAGCAATCCCTCCATAAATGCACGCGCTCACACAATTAAGGCATCCAATGCATGTCCTGTCATCTACGGTCAACACACCCACAGAGTTCATCACCAACGCTCCAACAGGGCAGGCCTCCTTGCACAATGGAGTGTCACACTGAAGACAGACAACAGGTATTATCAAGTTCTGAGTCTCTCTCTTCAATATCTGAATCCTTGACCTTGCAGGGTTGAAACTCCTCACGTTCCTCATAGAACAGGCGAGTTCGCAGTTTCTGCAACCAGTGCATCTCTCTACATCTATCACGAGGAATTGCTTCAAGGCATGTTCTCTCCATTTAATCATATGGGCTTCCCTGAATCACCTGTTCTCCCTTTAAGTTATTTCCAAATGATACTTCTGAAATTACGCAATCCAAAACTTATTATATCCTATTATCAAACAATTTTCATTAATCGTTCTATTGACATATTACTAGGCAGGTCGATGATATCTCAATGACAGCAACTGAATTCTCTAGAAACTCTATATCTTTAGAAACATTGGCCATTCTTAAGAAGGTCCTAGATGAATTAGTTATTCCTGTAGTTGAGCTCGATCTCAATTATAGAATGGTATATGCAAATAGAGCTGCAAAAGACCTACTCGGTTTCTCTGATGCCAGCATTGCAAACGGAATTTTTGTCTCAGATATTGTTGTGCATGAACAATTGGGCCTTGTAACAAAAGGCCTTGAGTTAGTGCGCAACGGTGCATCCCCAGCGCCTCTTGCACTCAGAACATTACGAGTCGATGGTGTGCAAGTTCCCGTTCAGACATTCACTGACACGATTCACAACTCAACTGGAGCAGTAGTTGGTTTTCTAATATATGTCTTTGACATGACCCGACAGACCAGAATTGAGGAGAAGCTTGAGGATCAGCATGAGGCATTTAAGATAATCGTCGAACAATCACAACTCGGAATTCTAGTCGTGGATGATAATTACCGATTTGTCTATGTGAATGACGGACTTTGCACCATGCTCGGTCGTCAGAGAAATGAGATTCTTGGACATGATTTCCGTGAATTCTTGCACCCCGACAGCATTGCACTGGTCACAGAGAGATATATCAAGAGGCAGCGGGGCGAGAAGGTGCCCAGTATTTACAAGTTTAAAGTAATTCACAGCAGCGGTGCTGTCAAGACTGTATTGATCAATACCAGCACCATGGTTGCTAGCGACGGGACAATGAGGACAGTCGCACAACTGCATGACTTCACAGAATTGGAAGAGCAACGAATTCAATTAGAAGCGAGTGAGCAACGATACCGCACTCTTGTTGAGACCATGCAGACCGGTCTTGGAATTGATGATGTCAATGGGCTTCTTATCTATGTCAATCCAGCCCTTGTGAAAATGCTGGGATATGCTGATGCTGATGAGATTATTGGAAGACCCCTGTCAGATATTATGGCTGGGCTCTCTCAAGAGATAATTGAGAAGCGCATTGAGATGCGAAAGCAGGGCAGTGTTGAATCCTATGAAGCACAGCTTATTCATCGGTCTGGCCGTCTAATCCCGGTAGTTGTTAATGCATCACCACTGTTTGGTCCCGATGGCGAATACATTGGAAGCTTTGGATTAATCACGGATGTTTCAAACCTGAAACAGGCTGAGGCAGAGGCGCATTTTCTGTTGGACCTTCTGCTTCATGATTTTGGGAATCAACTCCAACTTGTAATAGCTGGTGCTGAACTATGCCATCCCAACTCATCCATTGAAATCCTTGATGCCGCAAGAGGCTACATTCTCGATGGCGCTAGACGCTGTCTTGAACTGATATCCAAGGTGAGAAAGATTGAGGCCGCCAAGGGCGAGGTTGTGAGGCCTATTGAACTGGTTGATATATTACTGAGCGAGATTGAACATATGAGCCGACAATATGGAATTTCTCCTGTTGTTGAGGGAATTCCAGGGAGCATCACTGTATATGCGGACAGCTCACTCAGCAACCTGTTCTGGAACATAATGGAGAATGCAATAAAGCATAACAAGCGCGAAGAGAAAAAACTGTGGATCGCTGGACGCCTTACTGATGACACTTTCTATATCGAGTTTGCTGATAATGGTCCGGGCCTTTCCGACTCCAAGAAGGCTGAAATATTCCTCTCAACTCGCCGCTATGGTGGTGTCGGGCTTCATATTGTAAAGACACTTGCTACTAAATATGGAATCCGAATCATGGTGGATGACAGAGTCCAGGGTCACCCTGATCAAGGACTTAAGGTCACCCTTGCATTCTCATTGGCGAAGTAGCACCAAAACGATTATGACTTCCTTGTAAGATGAACTCATCTCTCGGAGTGATGCCGTTGACAGTACCTAAGTCTATACTGATTAAGCATGGATATGTCCTGACGATGAATCAGAAACGTGAGATAATCAGAGATGGTGCCCTACTCATTGAGGACGGAAGAATCACTAGGGTGGGAAAGACAGACAGGATTAAGGAATCGGCTGAAATTGAGATTGATGCTTCCAACAAGATAGTTATGCCCGGTCTGATTGACACTCATGTGCATCTCTCTCAGGCACTGATTCGTGGATGCGCCGATGATGTTTCACTTGTCGACTGGCTGAAGAACTATGTCTGGGTGCTACAGGGCAACTACACCAAGGAAGATGGGAAGATCTCTGCTGAGTTGTGCATGGCTGAGATGATCCGTACGGGCACAACCTCATTCCTTGACTGTATGATCCATTCGCGGTATGGGTTTGATGGCATTGCCAAATCCGTTGAGAAGATTGGAATGCGGGCTGCTCTGTCCAAGATAATAATGGACTCCACGGGATATGCGGACAGCCCTGACATCATGTATCCCGGAATGGTCGAGGATGCAGATGAATGCATGAGAGAGACCTCATCAATGTACGACAAATGGCATGGAAAGGCAGAAGGCAGAATCCAGATCTGGTACGGCCTACGGTCTCTTGGAGCGGTCACCTCTGAACTATTCAAGGAGGTCGCTCGAAACGCACGTGAACGAAATACTGGGATGACCATGCACTTGGGAGAAGTGGTGGATGATGTCCGCTTTGTTAGAAAGAACTATGGCATGTCCCTCACTGAGTTCGCACAAGAACACTCATTGTTGGGACCCGATATGGTCTTTGCACATGGTGTTCATTTTGACTCCGATGACTTACAGCGGCTTGCAAATACCCAGACCAATGTTTCGCACTGCCCTTCAAGCAACATGAAACTGGCTTCGGGATTTGCACGGGTTCCCGAAATGATCAAGATTGGAGTACCGGTTTCACTTGGTTGCGATGGCGGTCCAAGCAATAACACTTACGACATGGTTCGAGAGATGAGACTCGCCGCACTGATTCACAAGGCATATACTAGCGATCCATTGGTGGTATCTGCTGAACAGGTGATTGAGATGGCCACTCTCGGCGGTGCACAGGCAATGGGCATAAGTAATAAGGTGGGCACTCTTGAACTTGGTAAAATTGCTGATCTCATCATCATTGACCTGACTGATCTCAGCATGATACCTACCTCGAATCCTGTGTCAAATCTGGTCTATTCCGGTGCTGGCCATAATGTGAGTACCACTATCGTCAATGGCCAATTACTCATGCACGACAAGAAACTACTGACAATTGACGAGGACCGATTACGTGAAAGAGTATCAAAACACGCTCAAGAGATATTGGAGCGAGCAGGCATTGAAATCAGACCAAAGTGGCCAGTTGTCTGAATCCTAAATGTTTCCATCCAGCGACTCAAGCCATCGATTGACACGATCTCTTGGGAATGACCAACTCAGGGTTTCCGTGTCCCATTCATAACTAGGAAATCCCCACCTGCCTTTGGTAATCATTCCCAACTGGTTAATACTGACCTCCCGTGGGATGACTCTCAGAGCATTGGCGACCCCATGAATTCCTCCAGTGGGAAGACTGACCACGAGCGATAGACACACTCTCTCATCAAATGACACAATGGCGCGTGGCAGTCTCTGTATCCATGCAGCAATGGCCATTCCTGCATCATTGTCCTTGGTTGTTATATATGCATTCTCAACCAGTCCTATGTTGTGAACCTCCCAGATTGTTGATATCATCTCGGACTCACGAAGCCGCTTGATGCGATTGACGACTTTTTGGCGGCCTATCCCCAGTCTACTGCGAATCTCTGAAACCGTGTTGCACCCTCTCCAGAACATGTCAAGTATTCTGATATCAATCTCATCAATGTCAATGTCCGTATAGACTCTCCCATGATCCACTCTTGGGAAGACCTCCGCCAATCGTTCACAATATATCTTTGACAGCAACAATCGCTCTAGGTCCCATGGGATCTCCCAACAGCCACTGCAACTAGAATAATAGTCAAAACTATTGGACACACCAGATGAGGTGACTTCTACGAGTCGCGAATTGATACCTGCCTTGTTTAACTTCTTGAGAACGCCCCTTACGGATTCAAGGCTATTTACATTCTCGGGGATTGCTAATGTCACAAGAGTATCCCAGTTTCCCGATAAGACCTCTCTTATATGATATGTAAACGGACACTTCCAAAACAGAGTGGTCAGATCAATGTCTACACTCTTTCTAATATTTAGGAATAGAAAAAACATTCCTATGTCGATTCGAGAAAACCTTACTGTTTCAAACTTGCGGAGCACATATCTCTCTCGCAGTCCCTTGATCTTCTTTGAAACCGTTCATTGTAAATTGGACAATCCCGGACATTTCAGTCCCGTCCGCCCACGAACAGTAGTGGGCACATTTCGGACTTTGATTTCTGATGATACTATTTAGACTCCTAACAATTTCTTAGTATATCTCTTAGATATCCTTTTAATTAGCATCCAAGTTTGCCCAAGCGCTACACATCTACGCGCAACTCATTTGTCCCGAAAAGAACCAAAGACGCTCATTAGGCTGTAAAATGGCAATTCCAAACTTTCTACATAACAAAACCGCTTTTAATAAGCAAGGTCTCTCACTCAGTGAAATGTCATTAGTTATAAAGCGCCAGCTTATGCAGATGGCAAAGGACGGAATGCTAACGTCTAATGATGTTGATAGAATACTTCCAGAAATAGAGAAACTAACTGAGGAACTGGAGGCCAAGCCCGCCACTATTGGCTGGGACCTGATCTGTTTCAGAACAAGACAGCTGATGAAGAACCTCCATCTTGGCGGTTCAGTGATTAATAGATGGAATCAGTTCTGGGCAAACACATCTCGACAACATCGATACTCACTTAACCTCAATTACAAATGCCCAAAGGTGTATCAGTCCCTTGATTATTGCGATTATGCCTTCGAGATTCTAAAGGACATTTACATTAGCCTGAAGTCCGTTTCAGATGAAGAACTGGTACAGACCTACCTTGATGCCTTTTTTAAACTGCGTACAAGGTGCTTGCCCTCCCTTACGCCATCAGAGCGTGAAGTCTTCCTTGCGATCATCAAAGAACAGAGCCTATCCCCTTCATTACTGGCAGAACGCCTGGGACGTACTCAAGGTCATATGGCTCAAATAGCAAAAACATTGCTATCTAAGCAGATTCTAGTACATTCGATACATCTCGATCTCACAGCACTGAATCTCAAGGTCATGTTTGGCCTTGTAGAGTTGGATAATGCGAATGTCACGCTTCCCGCCTGCTTCTCAACAGAAAATCCTTGGATCTACAGTCTTTATGACAGCAATCTTGGAAACCGTTTCATCCTCGCTTCATTCATAGTGCCCGATATAGAACGGACTGATGGAATAATTGACAAATGGGTCTCCAAACTGAGAGAGTATCGCGGAGTCAGTGATGTTCATGTCTTTACGCGTGATGAACGGTTTAACTGGCGACATTTGAACTACGATCTGTATGATGGCAAAAGATGGAACATCCCAAACATGTTCTACGGCCCCTCTGTCAAGTCGAAGTTCAAGTCTGATGAGATTGAACCTATCAAACATGACCCTCCATCTAGAACTAAAGGATACTCCTTGTCCCTCGATGATCTAAAAATAATCAACGAGTTCTGGATGAATGGCCCACTGCCAGTACGAACCGTCAGGAAGCAACTGAAAAAGGACTATAATTATGTGAGAATGCGACTCAATGACCTCTACTCACGTGGTATCATTCGAGAAAGAATATGGCCCTCTCCAATATTTGCCTCGGAGGCCCTGTCATTAGTGGCAGAGATATCACTTGAAGAACACACGCGGCTCAGCCGAGCTCTTGAGGTCATTCCCGAGGTCTACTCCATGCGCTCGTACACAGACCAGTCAATATTCTTCTTGCGACTCCCAGAGGGCCAGTCCCCATTTCTTGCTTCTGACATTCGTTCGCTTTTGCAGGCCTCCAAACTATGGCTGAACCAGTACTTTGATGAGCTCTTTGTGGACTGGGCCTTTCCCATATCACGATTTCAAGAATCTGACAAGACATGGATCATAAAAGAGTCTGACTTTAAGGTCTGACCAAACTCCCAATTCCAAATTTTACCCCAATCCTCCTATTTTTCGAAGTTTGAAATTCATCAACTGCCTACATCATCTTAACTGTTATTATTTTCTAATAATGAATATAGCTCACCCATCACAACTCGATGACGGCATGGTATAAAACAATGGGTTGGGGGAGCCCCCCCTGAACTCATCTCCTGTTGATATTACTGATTCTGCCAGTTCATATATCTTATACACAGGTTTTCTTATCATAATTTAATATTGAATTATTCAATAATAGCTATCAATCGTTTTATATGGGTGTAAGCATTGTGAGTCTGGAGCACAATGACACTACAACAACCAGAAGGTCTTAGTCGCACTGACAAACTATTACCATTGTGGATAATCATTGCAATGATTCTTGGAATTATGATTGGTCGCATTGTGCCTGGCATTGCTGATTTTCTTGACTCATTGAGTATTGGCACGACATCCATTCCAATAGCCATAGGACTTCTCTGGATGATGTATCCCGTTCTTGCCAAGGTGAAGTATGAGGAGATTGGCAAACTCCGTGGCGAGACCAGAATGTTCGGAATCTCACTGGTCCTAAACTGGCTGGTTGGTCCAGTGATCATGTTCAGCCTCGCATGGGTCTTTCTGGCAGACCTCCCTGAATATCGAGTTGGCCTGATAATTGTGGGTCTTGCTCGTTGCATTGCTATGGTGCTTATCTGGAATATGCTTGCTGGTGGCGACTCGGAGGCCTGTGCGCTACTCGTGGCAATCAACTCTATTCTGCAGATTCTGCTATACAGCTTTGAGGCATGGTTCTATGTGACTCTTCTCTCATCAATCATTGATCCAAGCTCCACGTCTTTAGTGCAGATATCCATGGTTGATGTGGCAGTGAGCGTGATCATCTTTCTAGGCATCCCCCTCATTGCAGGAATTATCACAAGAATGACACTAATAAAGAAGCGTGGTGTCGAATGGTACGAGAAGTCCTTTGCTCCAAGATTAGGTCCTGCGGCACTGATCGGTCTGCTCTACACAATAGTGATAATGTTCTCCCTCAAGGGCGAAAAGATTGTAGAACTGCCCTATGATGTCCTAAGAATATCCGTCCCACTTGTGTTCTACTTCGTGATAATGTTTGTGGTTTCATTTGCAATATCCTATCGAATGCGGTTTTCATACGAAAAGAATGTGACAATTTCATTCACTGCAGCAAGCAATAACTTCGAACTCGCAATTGCTGTTGCCATAGGTGTCTTTGGCATCAACTCTGGTCAGGCGCTTGCTGCGGTCGTTGGTCCATTGATTGAAGTCCCCGTACTAATTGGCCTGGTCTATGTTGCTATATACCTTGGGAGAAAGATGTATGACCTCCACAACATGAAAACAAAAAATTTGGAAGATGCAAGTGATAACCATACCATCGAATAAATGCATTCTATTCAAAATCACAATTAATTAAAATGGCTATGTTATCATGCTCTTAACAATCTGTAGCGTCTTCTGTCAATCTGCAGTGAGGAGAACCCCAATAGAATGACAAATCACAAAGCAACCAAAGCACAAGTTCAAAAATTATGGGCCCAATACTGCAAAGAAATCGAAACCAGATTCACCACCGATCATAGAGTTCCAGACATTAAAGTTGCAGTATCAAATAATGATGCCTCTAGTATTGAAGATCTATGGTCAATTCAAGTGAAAGATGCCCTCGTCAGTGTCGATCCGAACATTGATACCACCTCTCCCCTCTTTAAGGCAATCATTGCCAGAGAAGCATTGTCAGTCAGTCTGCCCCATTGCATATCAGACATCCCCCAGAGCCGTGATCTTGCAGTTCAATTCGGGAAACAACACTTGAACGATGCATCTCTCTCTCAACAATGGGATGACCTGTGGTTGAACGAGAGACCTCCTGTCATTATGCCTGGGGGTTATATCTACAATCCAGTAATGCGTCTTGATGATCTTGACAAGTTGGACTCGGAAAACGGGTTCAATGAATTAATGAGGCATCTATACAGGATTGATCGATACAAGTTCACGATGTCATTTGAGGAGTACTCTCGATACCTACACCTCTTCATTACTGAATATAGTGTTCCACTCACTGCAACCGAAGCCCGTGTGATTGAACTCCTTCTCAGAGAACCAAACTTAACTCGGGTTGAAATTGCAAGCCGGCTGAAAAAATCAACAACATGGGTATCAACGGTCATTCCAAACCTGCTAAATCGCGGAATCTTGACTCACTATGAACGGGTGTCACTCTCGAGTGTAAACGTAAGGATATTCCATCTCGTATTGTTATCAACTGACCGAGAACTGTGCTATACTGTGATCAAAAACTATCCTTTCCTGTACTCCTGTTCGTCAATAATTGTGGGTGGGACTGGTTTCAT
>JAJRWI010000014.1 GCA_024276825.1 archaeon | reverse complement strand
AGCGATGTTCGTCCATGCTCTGGATACTCTGAGCATGCCAGAGAAATGTTGTCTTACCCCGATTCTTCAAAGGACCCATGAGTGATACGCCAATCTTGGCTATTGGCAATGGGACCTTTCGTTTTGGAGGCGATACGCCTAACAGGTCACTCAAGAAGTTGAACAGGTCGTTATACTTGAGTGGATAATCGGGACATAGAATAAATGTATTATTTGCTGCTGATACATGTGTTAGGGCAGCAATGAATCCTGATATTACATCATCAACATAAGTAAACATAATGCGCTTCTCGCCATCTCCCGGAATGAATGGGATCTGGCCATCATTCAGTGCCTTGATTGTTTCAAATGCCACATCTAACTCCCCTTCACCAAGTATGCCAGTAGGTCTGAGAATAACATATTCAAGGCCTGTATCTTCGCAGATCTCACGAATAATATTTTCTGCAAGAACTTTGCTTTTCCCATAGTCATATGTGGGATTCAGTTTTGTGTCTTCATTTCCAGGAGGATATTTAACTGGACCAATGGCTTCAGTGGAAGAACAATAAATGAGACGCTTTACAGATGATCCAACGCACGCAGATGCCAGATTCTTGGTACCATCAACATTCGTCCGATACAGAAGATCCACATCTTTGGGATAAAAGTCGAAGTATGCCGCTAGATGAATACACGCATCCATTCCCTGAACTGCAACTCCCAGTGATTCAGGATCCAAGACATCACCCTCGACAATCTCAATGTTTTCTGGCAGCCCACTGATATTACTCGTGGGCCTCACGAAGGCTCGGACCTCATGGCCCTCTTCTATTAAATGAGGGATCATTCTTCTTCCGAGATAACCACTAGCTCCAGTGACGACTATTTTCATTCACTGCACCGAAGTGAAGTCATTAACTCTCACATTTATCTGTTGTTAATCTCGTGAAAACGAGTCAGATCAATCAGGGTCTTGATGATCAATGAATGTGTCCAATGTAGGAAGAACTTCGCCTGCCTTTCCTAATATATGGTAATCTAAAATCTGCGTGATCGGAGTCGGCTCGATGTTTACTTCAATCACAGTTGCTCCATAATCTTTCGCAATGAGTGGGAATGATGCTGCAGGTTGAACAACTGCAGATGTTCCAATCACTAGCATTACATCTGTAGTTGTAAGTTCGTCCTCAACATAACGCATCGTAAGGATATCAAGACTCTCTCCAAACCAAACAACATCAGGTCGCATTAATCCATTGCAATCAGGACATATTGGTATGTGAGTTGCAGGTTCGGAAAGTTCTGTCTTGAAACCGCAGTCTGTACACTTTGTTATCCAGATATTTCCATGTATCTCAAAAACTCTTTTCGACCCTGCAATTCTATGAAGTCCATCGACGTTTTGGGTAATGATGCTCTTTAATAGACCATCTTGCTCCCACTTGGCCAACGTTAGATGTGCAGGATTAGGTTTGCATTTGGAGATGAGATCTTGTCGCCAAGAATACCATTCCCAGACTAATGAGGGGTTCTCTGCAAAGGCTTGAGGAGTAGCCAGTTTTGTCACATCATAGTTCCTCCAAAGGCCATCAGGTCCTCGAAACGTTGGAACATTCGATTCCTTCGATATTCCTGCCCCTGTTAATGCAACAAGGTGCTTTGCGTCATTAATCAACTGTGCGACATCATCAAGCCTAACGGGTTTCATGTTCATTGTACATTATCACTCAATTTTTAAGACAATCTTAAGCCGCCAAAATGAGATAATTTGTCCATTCATAAAACTTATCAATAGTGAATCGAACTTTGTAATGAAACAATAGTTAATTTTGGGGTTTTATAGTGCCAAAGGAAAAGGAATCTCAGCGAAGAAGGCCAAAGCGAAGAACATGGAGTATGCCTCAAGAGATAGAGGTGTGGTACATTCTTCCAGCAATCAGACGAGAGCTTGCAAGAATTATGATTGAAAGAAAGATACCCCAGAAGCAGATAGCAAAGATGCTTGGTGTCACAGAGCCAGCTGTAACACAATACAAGCTGAAAAGGGCAGATAATCCAAAACGTTCTCGTGGGGATCAGGTGGAGATTCCGAAAAAACTGCGTCCTGAACTTGAGAAGACTGCTGATGCAATTATAGAAACCTGGGAGATCCATCAGAATGAGAGCGATATCTATGAGATATTGACACGAGAGTTTAATAAACTCATCAAAATCCTAAGAGATGCAGGAGTTTTATGCAAGGTTCATAGAGATCATTCACCAAATGTTAAACATGAATGTAAAGCGTGCAATGGTGAGTAAAAATGGCATACTTTGATAATGCAAATTCAAGTCAAGTGGATGAAAGAGTCATAGAAGCAATGCTTCCATATTTCAGAGAAAGCTATGGGACTGCAGGCCTAGAGCTGGGACATTCAAAAGATGTGGCGGCTTTGACAGGTCTTGAGAATGCAAGAAAAGTGATTGCTGAATCATTGAATGCAGACCCAAGAACGATAGTGTTCACATCAGGCGTGACTGAGTCCAATAATCTTGCAATTCGTGGAACGGTTATTGCAAATAAAGACCGAGGACGGCATATCATCACCACACCCATTGAAACTCAGTCAGTCTTGAAATCTTGTGAACGATTGAAAAATGCAGGGTATGAGGTTTCATTTCTCGATGTAGACGAATATGGCCTAATTGATCTTGATCAGCTTGAGAGTCTGATTAGAGATGACACAATACTCATATCTATACAACACGCCAATGGTGAGATTGGTACTATTCAGCCTGTTGAGAAAATAGCCGAGATTGCACAAGAACATGGTATAATTTTCCATATGGACGCAAGTCAAAGTTACATGAGAGTGAAAATAGACGTAGAAGAGTTACCAGTCAATCTGATCTCATTTGATGCCCATCGTATTCATGGTCCCAAGGGGATTGGGGCCCTGTATATTAGGAGAAAGACCAAGATAAAGAGAATCCTTGAAGGTGGCGATGAGGAACGGAGACTCCGTCCGGGAATAGAAAATATCCCAGGTGCTGTGGGTTTTGCCAAGGCTGTTGAGATCTGCCAACCCGATGAGCCAGAATATCTACTATCCTTAAGAAAATATCTTGAGAAGAAGATCTCAGAGCGCTTGGATAATTATCAGATCACCGGGCATCCAGAAAAACGACTTCCACATCTGTTCAGTATGGTGGTCAAGCATATTGAGGGGGAGTCAATCTTGGTTCACCTAGACATGATGGGGTATGCAATATCCACAGGTTCTGCATGCTCATCCAAGACTTTGAAGGGAAGTCATGTCCTTCATGCCATTGGCTTGCCACCAGAAATCTCTCATGGCTCTGT
The DNA here is from genome assembly GCA_024276825.1 of archaeon. GTDB lineage: Archaea > Asgardarchaeota > Thorarchaeia > Thorarchaeales > Thorarchaeaceae > JAJRWI01. Next base: position 1,403 of record JAJRWI010000014.1, on the reverse strand, counting down.
GAGAGTATCATTTTCGCGTTTTAACACAACAGAAGAGATTGATGGGTTTGTGGAAGAACTGGTATCAACTGTTGAAAGACTTCGTGAGTTCAGTCCCTTAACAAGAGGAGTCTATTTCGCGGATGACGGCGTGGATCATCATCACGATGATCTACAAGAAGATGAATGGTGATAAAGTAAGTCTTATACATAGAAATGAATGAACTACGGACGGTTAGCAAGATGGGTTATAGCGAGAAAGTCATGGAACAATTCAAGAATCCCCAGAACATGGGAAAGATGGAAGACCCTGATGGCGTAGGCACAGTAGGAAATCCAGTATGTGGTGACATGCTAAAATTCTACATAAAGGTGAAAGATGGGAAGATTGTTGATGCAAAGGTTGAAACATTTGGTTGTGTGGCAGCAATTGCAACCTCTTCGATGACTACACAGATGGTCATTGGCATGACTCTTGAGGAGGCTAAAGAACTCTCAAGACAACAGGTCGCTGAGGCCCTTGATGGACTGCCACCTCACAAAATGCATTGTAGCAATCTTGCAGCGGATGCTCTTCATAAGGCAATAGAAGATTATGAAAGTCAACATAGCAATGATTAATGGTGACATTAAATTGCCAGTTTATTTTTACAGATAGATCGTGATTTCAAAAATTTGCGAGCGAAGTATTATCGTAGTTGGTACCACCGAGCTTGATATATTATTGCATGTGCATTTATTCATGGAATGGGTACATCCTTATAAAGGGGCACGCAAAATTGACATGTACCGGAAGGCCACTCTAGAAAAGGTTTATCAGGTCCTCTTTCTCTAGAATTAGGTGAAAATACGTGAAGTCGCAGAAGTAGATCCCAGATTGCGGGAATTGAAAGTGATATATCGTTTTTCCAGTCCTCCCACATATAGGACAGTCGCAGAAGTAGATCCCAGATTGCGGGAATTGAAAGGGACATATTCCTTCTCCAGTCTCGTGAATGGCTACTAGTCGCAGAAGTAGATCCCAGATTGCGGGAATTGAAAGAAATATGTGTAATTGCCTTTGCAACATCCGCATTGGCAACGTCGCAGAAGTAGATCCCAGATTGCGGGAATTGAAAGAAGAATGACTGCAAGAAACCACGAAAGAACAGTTCCTCGTCGCAGAAGTAGATCCCAGATTGCGGGAATTGAAAGATGGGTGTACTTCCACTGCCCTGGTTGTCACTATGACTGTCGCAGAAGTAGATCCCAGATTGCGGGAATTGAAAGACCCACTGTTCAAAATGTACACTATCAACATTCTTATCACAGTCGCAGAAGTAGATCCCAGATTGCGGGAATTGAAAGTTGTGTCCTGCTTTGCACCTGTTGCCGCGCCACTTGGGTCGCAGAAGTAGATCCCAGATTGCGGGAATTGAAAGATT
>JAJRWI010000013.1 GCA_024276825.1 archaeon | reverse complement strand
TCGGACCTGGTGTCGGAAATGCTGAGGCAAGGTATTCAGTGCCATGTTTATTCTTCAGGCTGAATATACATGCTCCATAATCAGCAGAAGCTTTGAACTCGATAAGTCCATTATCTATGCGATAAAATGACAATTTACCCTCTTCCTCTTGGCCTATCGAGACCTTGTCAGATTCCTTGCCAAGGACCACTATTCGAATAGGAGCTTCTATATCAAAAGTCGAACTGAACTTGACAGAGCCCTCATATACATAAAAGCCCTCTCTGATCTCATTGGGCGTGAACTCTAGATCAATTTCCAGAGCTTCCTTTTGAATGATCAAATCATGAATAATCGCGAACGAGTTGATATACTCTACATTAAGATCCGAAGTTATGACACGAACCTTCCAGCCTTCTGGAGGAACTATCTGCAATATTCCCGATAAGGGTGGTATGACTCTCTTGCTCATTCTTAGTTTATCCTTTATTGATGTGATTTGAGAAATCAGACATGTAATTGGCTCTATCTCAATTGGTGCCTTCGGACTTTCTGGTTCTTCAATGTCTAGTGAATCAACTCCCACAACCTCGTACCATTGTTTTCTGATGATTTGCCAATCTCCTGCATCTGTTATTGTCCACACTCTTGAAATGCATTTTTCCTCAGCCGGCTTAAGAGTGATTGGCTCATACTCGAGTATTGAGAACCCCCCATTAACAACTCTGATATCTTTAAGGTTCTTGGAATCCCAATACTGACCCACAAAGCCCGCACAGGTGTCAACAGCGATCCAATACTCTTTGAATGCCTTTAGACTCTTGGGAATCAGGGGATACGATCCGAAGGGGCTACCAAGATGCACTTTGGTCAGACCTGATGACAATGGGAGATAGAAAGAACCACTGTCGAATGCAAAAAAGTCATCTTTTCCGCGAATTTTAAGCTGAAATGTTTGGTCTTCTGAACTGTTGTTTTTAGCCCACACTTCATGACCGATTATTGGCGAGTTATTCTGAAATATGAGTCTGTCCTCAATTGTAAGAGGCCTTTCAGGATGATGAACTTCCAGGCTCATAATTGTGGCACCAGGGGTTTCCTCAATCTTGATCTCTCTCTCCTTGGTTCTCAATGGCCCAATGCCAAATGGAGGGCCAATCTGCAGATGTCTGGCAAATGAGAATGTGTTCATTTTATCTGGAAAACTGATGTCAACGAATCCTCCCTCTTTCGATATTTGAGCCTGATAGAATGGTCCCGAAACAATGAACTTCTTGTCTCTCTCATTGTATCCAATTCCAACTCTTCCATCAATATTGGAAAACACAGGCACTTGAAACTGACGAGTCACAACTTTATCAAAATGACTCTTTTTCTTTGAATGTAATTCAAGCGAAATCCCGAGATTTATTGATGTCTGCTTGATATCTTCATCTGCAATCAGTTCAACAATGACCCCGGCCAGTCCTTCAGGGTCTAGATCTAACTTGACCTGAGGCTTCCTAATTGTTATTGAATCAGAAGAACTGCTAATCAAGACCTTGCTGCTCAATGGAATTATTGAGTTGTTTGCAATCGAGATGGGTATTCTGGCCCTGCCGCCCGGTGGAATCCGTATTACAGATTTTTTGAAACTCACCTGTGCCAATGGCAGTATCTTTAGCCCTGTACTCAGAATGAATTCCCGACCATTCATTTTAATTCTGGTCACAATGGCCTGAGACCTGATGCCCTTTCTGTAGATTGGGGCTTGTGAATTGACTATAAAGTTGAACTCCCATTTCTGATTCTCCCCACTCTTCAAAAGTATGCCTTTTGCTGAATCTGTCTTAAACTCGATATAGTCAGGAGACTTGATCTCCAATTCTATCTCATAATCAGTTTCAGTTTTGTTCTCCAATTCTACAGTGAATCTCATTGGAATGCCGCAAAATGCAATATGATTTTCTACTGATGCCGCAACCCTGAGCTTTTCATTAGCAATTTCTCTCCTTATTGCAGTGATTCCTCGGCAGTATTGATCAATTACAACTTCAAGAGAGCCTGCATCATCCTTGAATCTGTAGGGGAACACTGCCATATTGTCAATGTGGATGTCATCTGGAGCCTGTTCAAGTTCACGGACCTGAATGCTATACCATTCCTTATTATGCCGTTCAAAATATGGCTTGCAGAGCGGATGATTCAATATCGCGGGGATATAGTTCTGCATAGTGACCCCCTCTCCTTCAGGATGCCAAAAGAATCCAACTTTCTTATAAAGAGGAACTGCGCGAAGATTGCCTGCCCAAGTATTTAGATCCACTCGTGAATATCCCTCTTTAATGGCAATGGATAATGCCCGTAATAGAAGTCTCTTGCCCACTTTCTTTCCGAGTGCTTCTGGCGAAACCCCGAGTAGTCCCACAAACGCAGAATCAAGGTCTCTCCAATGTTGATAGAGTGAACAATATCCGACAGGCCTGTATGAACCCTTGTCTATTGCAACCAGTATTGCTAATGCATTGGATTTCTCGTGTGCCTGCTTGACCCTCTCTTCAGTATAAGGAACCCCTTGTGTGAAACCACCCGGCCAAAGTTCATCCCAGCTGTTCCACATCTCAGCAATTCCTGAAGCTAGTTTCTCACTATATTCTATGATTTCTATTTCAGCTTGGTCCTCCATTGCTTGCACGCTCTCTGGAAACATTACTCTCTTGACATAATTATTTAATCTTTCAAGAAAGCCTTCCCATTAAAAGAACAATATCACTCAAAAGATATCAAACTTATAACTTTGAGGTTCTCTGGATGTGATACTAATCATTATCTTGCAATATCGCATCATGTTAATTGAATAGGCAGCGAGATGTGCTCTAATGACAGTTCCAGTCTATAAGGTCTTATTGGTTGGTGACCCCAATGTGGGCAAGTCTTCATTGATAAGACGTCTACTTCTTGGCGAGTTTGATGAAGACTACCATGCAACAATTGGCGTTGATCTTAGTGCAGCTGCAATGAACATAGATGGCAGTTCTCCCGTTATTCTGACCTTGATTGACCTCGGCGGTCAGGATGACTTCGGCTCGCTTAGAACACAATACTACAAAGACGCCCATTACTCCCTTTTTGTTTATGATGTGACTTGCCGTGATAGCTTTGAATCTTTACCTGGCTGGTTTGAAGGAATGAAAATTGCATTGAAGAAAAAATTACCCGGAATGTTAATTGGTAATAAGAAGGATATGGGCTCAAAAAGAGTCGTCTTGCAGTCTGAGGGCAGAAAGTATGCAAACTCTCTCGATTGGTATTTTCTCGAGACCTCTGCAAAGACTGGTGAGAATGTTGAGGATGTCTTTAACCGCATTGCAAAAGAGCTGTATACAATTAAACCTCCTGTAAAGATCAAAAAGGAGTCCGATTAAAACAACCATGGATATATTGTAATCGTCAGTTTTATTGATGTTTCCTTAATTGGCATTGAGCGTGACAGGGGACCTTCGGGCCCAGTCGGGTTTGACCTCTACCTAGAGCCCGAAAAGTCTAGAATACTTGTCATTCAGATACTCTATGAATGGCTTGGCTGTAAGCTGCTTTCCTGTCAACTTCATGGCAAGTTCATTTGGCTCATAGAGTCTTGCCTTTCTATGGATGTTCTCCACAAGCCAGTTCTTCACTGTAAGAAAGTCACCCTGCGAGATATTCTCCCGCCAGTTTGGAATATCACTATTGATTTTCTCCAACCACATGCCATCATATACATTCCCTAATGCATAACTTGGGAAGTATCCAATGAGTCCAGATGCCCAATGTGTGTCTTGCATGACTCCCTCTGAATCGTTTTCAATCTCTACACCAAGATACTTCTCATATTTTTCATTCCAGATTTGTGGCAGCTCCGAAACCTCAATCCTGTCTGCCATGAGGTCTCGTTCGATCTCGAACCGAATGATGACATGAAGTGAGTAGGTGACCTCATCTGCCTCGATTCTTATTTTTGAGGGTTTCACGATGTTCATACTTCTGATGAAGTCCATGAGGTCTATGTCTGCAAACTTGTTTGATGTGATCTGGTTCAATTTTGGAAAATAGAACTTCCAGAACTCCTCAGTGCGTCCAACTATGTTTTCTACAAACCTTGACATGGACTCATGAATGCCCATGCTAGCAGCCTCGCCAATTGGCTGATACTTCCATTCTGGATTCAGGTTCTGCTCATATAAAGCATGTCCGATCTCATGAAGCAAGGCATATAGCGCTGAAGCGACATTGTTCTCATGATAATGAACAGTCACACGAACATCGTCATAATAGCCTGTTGTAAACGGATGTTCGGTCTCATCGATTCTTCCACCAGCATTCTCCGAGGTTATGTCATAGTCCAGAAACTTTGCAATGTCAAAGGCCATCTTTCTCTGGACTTCAATGGGCACTGGCCTGCTGAGATATGATGTGTCAAGACTTGAAGATGCATCTGTGCATTTCTTTGTGAGAGGGATCAACCCTGCTTTCAGTTCGTCAAACACCTTGGTGATTACATCCTGAGTCATTCCTGGCTCAAAATCATCAATCATAGCATCATAGAGCGTCTTAGCACCTTTGACCTCCATGAGGAGTTCCGCACGCTTCTTGTGCAGCTCGATAGTCTTCATCAATTCAGGCTTGAAAAGGCTCCAGTCCTTTTTGCTCTTTGCCTTCTTCCATGCAGTCACTGCTATTGTGCTCTGTTTCGCAATATCAGACACAAGACTCTCTGGAAGTCTTGTGGCCTCTTCATACTCCTTCTTGAAGAGGTATATATTTCGTTCTTGAACTGCATCGTAATGTTTGTGCCCACTCTGTATGGCCTTGATGATTTCGGCGTTCTCAGGGTCAGTTTTTAACTGGTGAAGAATCCTTTGCAAAAGAGCACCTTGCTCACTTCGCAGGTTCATACCCTTGGGTGGCATGTATGTTTCAAAGTCCCATCCAAGGACCGCAGTTGCTGAACTCAGAATTACGATCTCACGAGACTTTTGAAGCAGTCTTTCATATGCATTCATTTTCAAACACCATTACCTCAATTTGCGAAAGTCCATTGTGTTCGAGACCCACTCCAACACTTGCTTGTTGGGCTTCTGCCTTGACTAGCCCTTCAGTAAATGATGAATAAACATATCGAATCGAACAAAAATCACAGCCTTCCTTTTTCCTCTTACAAAGTGTTTATATTGTTCTTGTTCATGAGCGGTTGTGAACAATGTTGCACAAGCGCTAGAGGTATTGACATGCACTCTGATGAAGAATTAGATGCCATTCGCAGAAGAAAGATGCAAGAGTTGATGAGAAGAGCTCAAACACCTAAAGTACCGCCTGTACTTGAACCATTGGCAAATGGCATTGTTAATCAACTTGATGCATCTAATTTCTGGCCAACCATTCAAAAGACAAAAATAGCTCTGGTTGACTTCTATGGTGAATGGTGCCAACCATGTAAGATGCTGGCACCAATCCTCGCTGAATTGGCCGTTCAATACAAGGGTAAGGTGTTCTTTGCCAAAGTCGACATTGATCGCAATCCAAGTCTAGCAGCGCAGTTCAGAGTGCAATCGGTCCCCAATGTGTCTGCCTTCAAGAATGGCCGCTTCATCAGCAATCTCATAGGCGTTCGAAGATATGCAGATTATAAGGCCTGGGTGCAGCGTTTACTCCAATAATAAAAATCCGCCAGTCATTGCCCGAAGTTGCTCAAAATATGGGCGCTTTGGGGAAACTCCTATCTGCCTTTGGTTGCCGCTAGACAGTTCATTACAACGGTGATGCGACAATCATTTTATAAATGTCTGAAGCGACTTAAGATCACCTCTTATCAGGGCGGTCGGCATGGCCTTTGCATTTGTGGCCTTGCCCCACTCTCCGTTCTTGTCTGCCATGATTATACCCGCCTCACTGCCTGTCTTTTTCTCAAATAGATCCATGGCCTTCTCAGCGGCTGTCTGCACATCATCACCCTGCTCCACAAACAGGACTGCCATCCTACTCATAGAAACCCTGACGATGTGCTCGCCATATCCCGTGGCTGTGGCTCCACAAACTTCGTTGGCAAATGCACCAGCTCCAAAAATTGGCGAATCCCCAACTCTGCCCACCATCTTCTTCGAAATGCCTCCCGTTGAGGAAGTGACTGCGATGCGCCCCTTCTCATCTACTACAACACAACCCACCGTATCACTCACATCTTGATTAAACGGGTCAGCGACAACACCTGAATTTTGCTCTCTTCTATACCCCTCCTCAATCATCTTCTCATAGATCTTCCTAGCTCCTTCACCAGCGAACATAATATAATCAGTCTTTTCCATGATATAACGTGCTACGGAGATCGGGTTTTGTACATCACGGAGCGCCATCACAGCACCTGTTCTGAGAGTCGAACCATCGGCAATCAATGCATCTAGTTCCTTGAAACCCTCAATATTGTTCTTTCCACCAATGCCTGCATTCAATTTTCCACAGTTCTCCATCTGCATAGTGCAGGCTTCAGCTGCATCAACAGCGCTTCCTCCGCTCAATAGAACTTTGAAACCGACCTGGGCAGCCTTTTCAACTTCTTGGATACCAATTGGAATTTTTTCATCCTTCCAGTTTCCTGCACCGCCATGTACAATTATCATTGGGACTGTCATCTTTCTCATCTCCTATGATTGCAACTATTTGTTTCACATTAAAAATCTCATCTATTCACAATCTTTTTACATGACAACTGAATAACGGAAGTCATTTATTCAGGCTTAACTGCATTCAATCGCTATGAGTGACTTGAAACGCTACCTTGCCATTGAAATTGCTGGCGGGGCTTCGTGGTCTCCAAAATCTGACAGAATCGCATTCGCATATAACTCGCCCGGGTCTTATCAGATCTATTCTATTGGGATTATGAAGGACCTGACATTATGGCCAAAGAGGCTGACTCATGAGCAGAACAGATGCACCAACCCTCATTGGTTGGCAGATGGGACCATTGTCTTTACGAGCGATGTTGGTGGCAATGAACGGTTTCAACTGGGAGTTGTAGGAACCGATGGGACAGTTTCTTGGGTTTCAAAAGACAAGAGTGCAAAGCACATTATCAATTTTGCAACTTCCAAGCATCTATATTATGTCGCCAATGTTGAGAACAGGTCTCGATTAGACCTCTATAGGCTGAAGATTCCTGTTCTTGAAAATGAACCTGAACTGATTTATCGACCGAAAGCAGGCATTGCTTCAGCACACTCGGTTTCTTTGGATGAGAAAAAAGTCATCGTTCAACAATACTTGGGAAGCAGCAATCAAGAACTAATTCTGGTAGAACCCGATCATGCGTCCAAGCTTAATATCAGCCGCTCAGTTTCAGGGATGTCCAAGAATCGTTGGAGCTGTTTGCGGTTCATCGACAACAACAGCCTTCTGGTAGCAACTGATTTCGGTTCGGATTATATGAGGCTGAATTTCCTTACTCTTGATGCAAACATCTTCCCGATCTATGAGGCAATGGTGAAGATGGAAATTGATGGATGTGCAATCTCCGAAAATTCTCAATATAGCTATATTGCATATAACAAAAATGGCTATAGTCGACTCTATACTGGAATCTTTACGTCATCAGGAGTTTCTGATTTTCATGAGATTCCCCTGCCGATGCCCTCTGTAATCACATCCGGTGACTCGAGGTCGTTCTCCAAGGGGATGGCACTCTCACCAGACGGTCGGTTCATTGCCCTGACACTTAGTTCTTCAACCATGCCTGTGAATGTCTGGATTCTGGACACAAGGAATGAATACTCATGGATGGCAACTGATGTTGACATGGCCGGCATAAGGTCTGAGATCTTGGTCAATGAGACCTTACATAAAATCCCTAGCTTTGATCTGCTGAATGTTCCCTATTTCAAGTATCTACCAAAGGGTGAGAAACCACCCAAGGGGTGGCCCACTATAATCATGATACATGGAGGACCTGAATCGCAGTTCAAGCCAAGTTTTAACATAATAGTGCAATTCATAGTTTCAAATGGCTTTGCTGTAGTGGCTCCAAACATAAGGGGAAGCACGGGGTACGGCCGGAAATACATGGACTTGGACAATGTGGAGAAACGACTCGACTCGATATCCGATATCAAATATATTGCCCTTCATCTAAACGATAACGATCCTGATATAGATGGAGATAACCTCATTGTATATGGTAGGAGTTATGGTGGCTTCGCTGTTCTGTCAACGATGACTGAACATCCTGACCTCTGGCTGGCTGGTGTTGAGATTGTAGGAATATCCAGCTTCATCACATTTCTGCAAAATACTGCATCTTGGAGAAGGAGTCTTCGACAGGCGGAATATGGAAGTCTTGAACGCGACCGTGAGCTTTTGGAGAGAATCAGTCCCATCAATCATGTTGACAAACTGTCTGCCCCATTATTCATAGTTCAGGGGGCAAATGATGAAAGAGTTCCTCTATCTGAGTCGATGCAGATTTATGAAGCAGTGAGATCGCGGGGAATTCCTACTGAGATTATTGTCCTGGAGGATGAAGGTCATGGAATATCAAGTCTTAAGAATAGGCTGATGGTATATCCAAGAATAATAGAGTGGTTGAAAGGCATTATTGATGATTCTTGATATTTCTTAATTGGTATGATTTATCAATGGATTTATACTCACGGAAATTGAAGTTAAATGACGCGGTCAATTCCCTTAATGCTGCTAACGATTCTGCTAATTCCAACTGCATGTCAGGCATTGACATTTCCTCCCATTGCATATAGTGAGAATGACATACTTGTTAATGTTGTATTGACCGCAGATCTCCCTTGGAGTGTGCCTACTGTTGGACATGTCGATCTAAACTTGGAGGTCATTCCAAGAAATTATAATATCACTGTAATCAATGTCACACGGGTTGATTTGGTCGTCTATGACAAGCAATCTGAATCCAATTTCTTGATTGTTGCCTCAGACATGATCAAGGCGAACCCAATTGTTTCTGGCCCCAAACCATTGAATTTCACTCTGCATTTTAATCTGTCAATAACCCGCATGAGTATTGAGAGTTATTTTGCCATCATGGTGTCAGGCAGCTATTTGCAACTGAATGAAAGCATATTGGTTCAGTCAAGTTCTAATGAGACATTCATCGGTCCAATTCAGATTTCCTATGGAATGACCTCACCTGTTGTCCTTGTTGGAGTTGCATTCATCATCATCACAACCGTACTGATTGTGGGTGGTGTGAAGATAGTAAGACGTGACGTCAAGCGAAGAAAGCGGCGAGGCCTTCTTGAGGAATAATGCCGCCTTTAGAACAATATCGCCTAATCCATATCACTCTTAAGAAAGAATTTGCGGTCCATTTTATTGATTGACCATGACCGTTGAAGAAATGCGTTGGGACTTATCTCAATTAGTTGAAAAAGATGACCCGCAATATATCGCGAATCAACTTGATCGGGCTGTTAAGACAGCTGAGCAATTTCGCGATAAGCACCGAGGAAAGATCATCAACTATTCTCCCAAACAGGTATATGACCTGTTAAACGAGATAGATGAACTGGAACTAGAAAATGAGGGCGCTCTTAAATATCCATTCTTGCTTTATGCAGCGGACATGACAAACGATGTTGCAAAGCAACTTTATGACAAAGCACAGCAGACAAATATGCTCCTTAATCAAGTCACAGCTTTTCTAGACATCGAACTTGGACAGCTCATTAAGGCAAAGCCCGAGATAATCGAGTCGCCTGAACTGGCTGAATATAAACACAAGCTGGAGAGGATCAAACGCAGGATTCCTCACATGCTCTCTGAAGAGATAGAGCAAGTAATAATCGCCAAGGACAGGAATGGAATTCGTGCATGGTATCAACTGTTTGGCGATTGGTTAGCAACTAGAACCTTTGAGATTGAGATTGATGGAGAGGTCAAGACTCTGCCATATGGTGAGATCATTGGCTACTATCACAGTCATGATCGAGACCTGCGAAAAAGGGCAAACCAAGTTGTCTATTCAGGTCTTGGCAAGGACCTCTTACTTTGGTCCTCTGCCATCCGTTCCGTCTTTAGTGATCATCTTCAGATGTGCAAGCTCAGAAAGTGGGAAAGCCCAATGACTCAAAGCCTGATTGATAATGATGTGGACCAAGAAACCATTGAAAGCTTGATGAAGACAATTGAAAAGAATGCAGGCGTGTATAGGGAGTATCTTAAACTCAAGGCCAAGGCAATGGGACTTGACAAACTGGGCAACTGGGACATAACTGCCCCTTTGCCACACGCTCCTGAAAAAAAGTTCTCATGGGAGGAGTCCCAGAATCTCGTGGTCAAGGCATATTCTGACTTTGATGAACAGAGTGGCAAGTGGATAGAGGAGATGTACATCCGCCGTCACATTGATGGTGAAGTACGAAATGGCAAGCGGTCAGGCGCATTCTGTTCAACTTGGCATAAGGGTCAGAGTGCCTACATTCTTCAGAGCTTCAATGGCAACATGAGCGATGTCTACACACAAGCACATGAACTGGGTCATGCACTTCATGCATATCTTGGAACCAGGGCACAAAAACCCTCGAACTACGAGATTGGCTCTTGCGTGGCAGAAACCGGTTCAATCTTTGGCGAATTGCTATTAACTGAAAAGCTTCTTGAGAGAGCGACTACAAAGGAAGAGCGCCAGGCTGTTCTTGCCACAGTCATTGATGAGTTTGGTGAGGCGGCTTTTCAAGTGTCAGCACGCGTATTCTTTGAGACCTATTTGTACGAGGCAATCGAAAATGGCGAGTTCCTAGATGGCGAGAAGATTTCTGACCTTTGGGTTAAAGCTCGCGAGAAGATCTATGGCGATGCCGTAGAATGGCTTCCCGAAATGAGATATTGGTGGACAATGAAGCTTCACTTCTACTTGCCCAATTATAGATACTATAACTATCCATATGTCTATGCACAGTTGTTTGTATATGCCATGTATAAACTGTATAAAGAACAGGGCAAGAATTTCGTACCAAGACTCAAATCGTTGCTGGCTGCAGGTTCAAGCAAATCTCCAAGAGAACTAGCTGCAGAGATCGGCTTTGATATTACAAAACAAGAATTCTGGCAGAAAGGCATCGACCAGTTTGCAGAGTTCATTGAGATGTTCAAAGAGACCCTATAGATTATTTTCGCTGGGTCTCCCTTCATTTTTTCTTTTTATTCTTCTAAAAGCAATCATTGCCTTCATTGGATTTGTGGCAATAAGATGGTCCTTGTACCAGTTGTGGGCAACAGATAATAATAATTCTCCAGAATTCTTCATGGCAAACTCGATGCGTACAGCCTTTTCCAATGCAGTTGGTCTCAGGCCTATGTTGGTGAGAATAACTAAGATGAGAATAAATAGAGTGAATGGGCCAAAGAACTGATTGCTTGGATCATAAGCATCGATTAAAAAGCTCATGAACATGACAAGATAGAGAAGGACTGCAATTAGCAATCCATTCATGACCCAGAGTAATGAAACAAGTCTGCTTCTCTCTTTGGCAGATGAAAAGTGTTTTGAACAAACTGGAATGTGGAGTTGAACAAGAAGCAAATCACTGGGCTTTGGGCGTGGGATGAAATCACTCACATAGTCCCTTTCTGTATATTTCTGAATAGGAGCAACAATGGACCCCTTCTCAGTTGCAGGACATCCGCATACCGGACATATGTCAGGAAATTCAATGTGTGAGTCTCGAAATAGAATATAGTGCCTTTTGGTCAAGCAGACAGCCTCTTACAATATTGTCCTATAATGCTTTTCTATCTTTTGAAATGAATGTGTGTCTTATAATGTACGATTCACACTAATTCATAGAGAACTTCTCATATTTCGTTTCTATTGCCTTAATAAGCTCATGAAGTTCTGGCGGTGCCTTTACTGTTCATACCATTTTATTCATTATATTAGACTATTTTGGAAATTAGTTTGAAATATCATTCCTCAAATACTAATTGTGTAATATTGAATTCTCTATAGAAATCTGTGACAGTCAATCTCAAGTTGTTCTAGCAAGGTTGGTGAATCATCGAAAATAATAGAAAAGTTCTAACTCAATTATTATAAGACATTTCTGATTGAACAAAAAGCTGGGGGCCTTTCAAAGGCCTCCCATTAAATCAGCATGATATATTATTACTCGTAGTCCACGTGCACCAGATGAGCGCTGCAACTGATGCATGGATCATAAGCTCGTGCAATTATCTCGAACTGCAACTCGATGTTATCTGTGTTCCCACTAGCAAGAAGACTCTCACCACTCTTCCAGATAAAAGCCTCAATATCATCAAGGAACATAGCTGTTGGAGTGATGTAATCTGCATATGTAGTCTTGCCATCTTTGATCTCGTAGTGATGGATTAAAGTGCCACGCGGCGCCTCAACTCCACCAGTGCCAGTACCTGAGTTGCGCTTTGGCTTGGCCAGTTCTGGGGCTTTCTTGTCAAGCACTCTGTCCACACATTCGATTACCCCTTCAAGAGAGAACACCTGCTCGATAGCCTGAGCAAAGTTGTTGTAGATGGGGTTCCGATGCCACCGTTCATTGTACAACTTATCATATGCATCCTTTGCCTTGCCCTTTAGTCTATCGCCAAGCAAAAGCACGCGTGCAAGAGCGCCGACTGAGAAGGGCTTTCCTTTGTAGCTGCTACGTTTTGCAAAGCTATGACCAACTGTGCGTTCTTGAATAACTTCCTTGTAGCTATCTAAGGGGTGAACTTCACCATCAGATGTGATCAGTTCATCACCGTAATAATCATAGCCGTCATAAGGTGGTTTACAGCAAAGAAATTGAGTTTCGCGTTCCATATGGTCTGGGACCTCAAGGTCAGCTAGAATGTCAATGGTTGCCATGGCGAAATCCAGCAGTTCAAGAGCCTCCCACTTCAGAGAGAGTAGTGTCTTATGATCTGGCAACTTTCCAAATCCGCCAAGGACTGGGTTTTCGCCATGGATCCCTCTTCCTCCCATTATTCTCATGATCTTGTTTCCAAACTTCTTCAGTTGCAAGGCCTTAGTGACGATATCACCAAGCTCATCAGCCATTGCTACTGCATTATCATAACCAAAGAAATCAGGCAGTGCTAAGAAGTATAGGTGCAGACTATGGCTCTCTATCATCTCACCATGATGCATGAGATGGCGATAAGTATCAACAATCTCTGGTATTTCTATATCAAGGGCCTTTTCAAGAGCCCGAAGGCTTGCATATTTGTGCGAGAGGTTGCAAATTGCACATATTCTTGGTACTAAGCTCAAGTTCTCCTCAGGAGTCTTTCCTAGCACGAGGGTTTCGAAAAGTCTCGGGCCTTCAAGAATCCTAACTTTGACATCTTTAACTTTGTTGTTCTTGATTTGAACTAATATACCTCCATTACCTTCTACTCTCGCCAAAGGCTCAATATGAATCACATCTTTCTTTGTCATTGCTTCCACCTCTCATAGGTCCTTGATGTATTCAAGGATCTTGTGCCCTCCAAAGTTCCTTATCCTTCTCACAATGTCTTCCTTCGTCATTCCAAAGCTTTGAAGCAGTTCGAAATGCTCCTTGAAATTTCCATCTGGATTTGGACCCCAACAACCCACACATGGAAGTCCATGATTGGGACATGCAGAATTGCAGCCTCCAGCTGTCACAGGTCCTAAGCAGAACTTCTTGTCAAGAAGCAAGCACTTGTTTTCGTTGAGTTTGCATTCATGGCATACAGGGTGTGGGTATGGCTCTGGACTGGAACCATGAATCAGTCTTGCAATAGCCGCAAACAGCTGCTTGGCGTCAACAGGGCATCCTGGAACATAATAATCAACCTCAACATATGCATCTACAGGTGCGCCCTCAAGTGGTTTTGTCAGGAAATCCACATCACCATAAACTTGCTTGACTCGCGTATCAAAGGTGCCATCTCCGGTGTACATTGCCTGAGGACCACCACACAGTGCACAATTGCCCATTGCAACCAATATCTTTGCTCTCTTGCGGATATCTTTCAGATGATGGAGCTCTTCCTCAGTAGATACACTTCCCTCAACAAAGGCTACATCAAGCTCACCTTCTTCAGGATTACTAGATGCCATCACAAATGATTTGATGTCCACTGAATTAAAGAGGTTTAAGATTTCATCTTCGGTGTGGATTATCACTAATTGATCTCCAGCGCATCCAGTCAGACCATAAATACCAATCTTTGGCTTGATTATCTGTTGCTCATTTGCCATCTATATCAACTCCCTGAAGTGTAATGTGTCCCAATAGGTGAACACGGGACCATCTATGCAAGTATATAGATGATCGAGCACACAATGGCCGCATTTCCCTACTCCGCATTCCATCTTGCGTTCGAGTGTCATCTGAATCTGATTCTTTGGAATCTTCAACTTCAGAAGTTCTTGGATGACATACTTGTACATCACTGGCGGTCCACAGACCACGGCTGCACTTCTGCTAGGATCGATTTCTGGCAAGTGTTCGAATAGTCTTGTCACAACACCCACCGCCTCTGTCCATTCTCCTGATGTATCGACATCCACGGTGTACAGACACTCAATGTCGACTCTGTTCTTCAACTGAAAGAACTCAGTCTTGAATAGGATCTCATCAGGATTCTTTGCACCGTATAAGAAGAACAGTCTACCAAACTGGTCTCGGTTATCAAGAACATAGTAGAGGATTGATCTTAATGGAATGACTCCGAGACCGCCTGCAACAATGATAATATCCTTTCCTCTCATCTGGTCAATCTTGAAGCCATTTCCGTAAGGTCCACGAATATAAATGATGTCATTGTCTTTCTTTTTAAAGAGGGCCTCGGTGAGCTTTCCCACCTTTCGAATTCCCATTTCAAGAATCCCTGGCCTACTTGGTGTTGAAGAGATAGAGAATGGGGCCTCACCAAGTCCAGGAATTGATAGCATGATGAACTGGCCTGGATTATATGTGAATGACATGGCTCGTTTCATATCCACATGACGCACTTGGAAGAACCTATGATCTTTAACCAGGTCATAATGACGCACGATTCGTGCGGGTTCGGGAATATATGGGTTTTCAATCTGCTGTGTCTTTGTCATTTGGCTGGCACCTCGCATGATGTAAATGCTTCAGCAATTGTTAATACATTAATGTCCACTGGGCATGTGTCTACACAACGGCCACAGCCAATGCATGCTGGACGACCGTACTCGCCACCGAACGCTTTCAGTTTGTGCGTGTACCAAAGCTTCAGCCGATCTGCGCGTTTTCCACGAAAGTTGTGGGGCCCTGCTACAAGGCTGTAATCAACGAACATGCAACTGTCCCAGACTCTCTCACGTCTTCCTTCTGTTTTATTGGTCACATCAAAAACATCAGTGAGAGTATAGCAGTTGCAGGTAGGGCATACCATTGTGCATGAACCACAAGAGAGACATTTCTCAGCAAAATAGTCCCAAATCTCACTATTGTAGCTCAACTCCATGATATCAGGCATGTCACGAAAATTAAAGGACTTCTTGAACATGTCATTACGCATTTCACGCCATTGGATGTACTTCTGAATGTCTGCATGTGTGACATTCTCATCAAAGAACTCTTCCTTCTCTAGGATCATATCATGGCCTAGGCTTGAGCCTACCCAAACTAGGTAAATGTCTTCAAGGTCTACAAAGAACAGATCAAATCCCGACTCGACAATGTCTGTGCCCGTTGATCTGCATAATGAGTTCTCTGTTGGTAGGCATGAGAACCCAATAATTGCTGTGTTCTCTCTCAATCCCTTGTAATATGGGTCTGCAGGATCTGTGAGAAATACCTCATCCAGACGCAATAGGCTATGAATATCACATGGATGCGCCCCAATTAGAACACGTTTCTCAAACATTGAATAGTTCGGCGTGAATCCCTCTTCATTGAAACGCATCGTGTTGAATCGCTTGGGATGAAACAGTTTCTTTACTGGGATGAGGGTATGTTCTCCATCAAGAACCAGGTCATCCACATTTTCAACATGGTCATGCGTGAGAACATCACGCTTCCAGATTGGCCCATAGAGTTTCCCGAACATTCTCAGACTCTCGAGAAACTCCTTGAGATACTTTGAGTCCATCTTTAATATGCGCAATGACTGCACCTCTGTACTTGAACTTCTATCCAATGATATTTTGACCATTTTCTATTAAATCTGAGGTCATCTATCATTCAAACAGCGTGTCATCAATTTTCATTGCATAAAAAAGGCATTGGTGCGACATGCATCCATATTAACAATGTGAATGTCCAATATCGAGCAAAGAAGAACAATTGTCAGCTCTATCTGAAAGAATAGCGGCATTAAAATAGTAGGCTTTTTCAAGAGGCTGTATTGCAGAATCAGCAGAAGCAAATGGGCTGTGATAATAGATGGATAAGGATGAGCTCGTTGACTTTGCAAGGAAATGGTTAAATGCTTGGACTGGAAACAGGCCTGAACTACTAATCGAATTCTATTCAGAAGACGCCTTCTATTCTGATCCAGAACATAGGCAAGGCCTTAAGGGAATCAAAGAGATTCGACCCTATTTCACACGCCTTTTGGATGTCTACAGAGAATGGGTTTGGAAACCTATTGAGCTATTTCCTATAGAGGAAGGCTTCATTATCAAATGGGAGTGCACAATTCCAGTAGGTTCTAAAGTGATTAATGAACTAGGTGTCGATATTGTAGAGCTCAAGGACGGAAAGATTGTTCGTAATGAGGTCTATTTCGACAGAACTCGCTTGATGAAAGCGATTGAAGAACTCAAGAAGCAGGAACGGATCATTCATTAGATCTGATCCATGCTGCAACAATGTCATTGAATTTGTTGAACTGTTCCAGCATCATTGAGTGTCCAGCTTTTGGAATTATGACAAGAGTGGATTGCCTTATCTTATCATGTAAATATTCCAGATACTTCGGTGGAGTCAGATTGTCTGAATCTGCTGCAATGAGTAAAGTTCTGTGAGGTATATTCTCAACCATGTCCATAATGTTGAATTCATTGCAGAACTCAAAGTCGCGACGAATCACGTGCACCGGACATTTTCGAACCTCCTTTATCGAGGCCTCAATGATTTCATGAGAAGTGTCTGGATGAAACGCAAACTTAGCAATCATTTTCAAGTAACCCTCAAAGTCATTATCTAGTAAATCAAAGATTATTTGAGTTACTCTCAATTTTGCTCCTGTACCAACAAGGACCAATCCTGCAATCTTTTCGGGATTCCTTATTGCATATAACTGAGCAAGCGCACCGCCCATACTGTGTCCCATTAAGTATGGTCTGTCAAACTGTGAAACAACACTGTTAATATCTGCAAGGTAAGAAGACTCAGGATCTTCATTTCTATCGGGGGTCCTTCCATGACCATTAAGATCAAGAGCGACAGTATGAATCTTTTTTGACAGCCCCCTTAATTGCATAAACCATGTGGCTGATGATCCCCCTGCACCATGAACCATCACAATAACATCATCATTTTCTCTTCCTCTCTCTTCAATATACACATTTGACCTTTGCATCTTTCATCATCTCCCTCTGGAGCATTCACTCTTTTGAAGATTTCATCATAAATCATTCATTAGCTCATCTATCTAGTCCAACATGATATCTTTTGCTTCTGCATTGATTCAATCATTGAGATGAATATGCTTAGTCTTTATTAGGCAGTTGTACCAATCAAATTGGTAACAATAGGAGTAAATGAAAATGGCAAGTAAAGGTATGATTGCTGCCATTGTAATAGTCATTATTGGTGTCGCTGGTGCTGGAGCCTACTTGATCATGTTCAATCCATTTGGCCCGCAGCCCAACCCATATACTGTTGCCATTGTGTTTGCAACAGGGGGTCTTGGCGACAAGTCATTCAATGACGGCTGTTATAATGGCGCAGTAGAAGCTTCGCAAGAGTTTGGAATACAGTTCACATACTCAGAGCCAGCTGCGATAACAGACTATGAAGGATATATCCGCGGCTATGCGGAGCATACGCAATATATTGAGCCCTTCGACTTGATTATCAGCGTGGGCTTTGACCAAGCTGATGCCTTGATGGAAGTAGCCGCTGACTTCCCAGATCAAAAGTTTGCGATTGTTGACATGTACATCGATCCTACAAACTACTCAAATGTTGCATCCTTGTTGTTCAATGAACACGAGGGCTCAGCACTCGTTGGTGCAATCGCTGGACTGATGACAACCACCGACAGTATTGGATTCGTTGGTGGAATGGACATTCCTCTGATTCACAAGTTCGCAGCTGGTTATGTCTGGGGAGCAAACTACACCAACCCTGGAATTAACTATCAGGTTGCCTACACGGGCAGCTGGGTTGATACTGCTGCTGGCAAGTCCCTTGCTGATGGAATGTATTCAGCAGGTGTAGACATCATCTTTGCTGCAGCTGGTCGTTCAGGTCTCGGAGTATTCGACAGTGCCAAAGAGAACAATGCCACATCATCCTATCCACTATGGGTGATTGGTGTTGATTCACCGCAGATGTACCTTGGTTGTGCAGATCCAGACAATCCAGAACCACCGACAGTGGGACTCACTTCAATGCTGAAGAGAGTCGATGTTGCAGTTCATGACATCATTGAGGATGTTGTTGAAGATACATTCAGTGGTGGTGTAAACCTCTTCACACTAGCAAACGGTGGTCTTGATTATGAGATCAACACTGATCTGTTGACATTGCCAACCAGCGTAATCAACGCAGTTGAAGATCTCAAGGCTGCAATCATTGCAGGTACTGTGACCGTTCCAGATTCAATCTACTGGAGTTAAACATGGAGAGGGTCATTCCCTCTCACACTTCTTTTTTTTTGACAATAACTATCATTACAAAAACAGATGTTTCATCAAATTATTGATGTGGACATTATTATATATAGCATTGTTTCATCGCATATGCAATTCCAATAATAAATTAAAATTGTTGGACTTGTGAGGTTGTCCTATGAGCTCGCAATACGCTGTTGAGATGATTAACATTCATAAGACATTTCCAGGAGGCGTCTACGCAAATCAGGGAGTCACCCTTAAAGTCAAGCGCGGCGAGGTTCACGGTCTTCTTGGTGAGAATGGCGCTGGGAAAACAACATTGATGAACATTCTCTATGGGCTCTTGAACAGAGACAAAGGCGAGATAATCATCAATGGCGAACATGTGGAGTTCGAGTCTCCCACAGATGCCATATCTAAGGGAATAGGAATGGTTCATCAGCATTTTAAGCTAATACCACCACTCACAGTTGTTGAGAATGTAGTTCTTGGTTCTGAACCAATATTCGGGCGTACTTTTGGAAGAGGAATAATTGGAAAGATAATGCGAGCTCTCATGCCCATTGATATTAAGATGGCAGTTGAAAAGATCATACAGATTGCTGAGGAGAATGGGCTTCATATTGATCCCTATGCAAAAGTGCAGGATCTTTCAGTGGGTCTCCAACAGCGAATTGAAATCATCAAGACCCTTTATAGGAAGGCTGACATTCTTATTCTTGATGAGCCAACTTCTGTCCTTACGCCTCAAGAGGTCGATGAGCTCTTTGAAACCCTAAAGGAGTTTAGAAAGGCCGGAAAGACAATTATTCTAATCACACATAAACTCCGAGAAACAATGGCCCTTTGTGATCGAATCACAGTTCTACGTGATGGCAAGCTGATAGGTACCGTCGAACGTGATAACACATCACCTGAGGACCTCGCTCAAATGATGGTGGGTCGTCCTGTTGTTTTCATGGTCGATAAAGGCATATCTTCACCGGGCGATGTTGTTCTTAAGGTGCAGGACCTTCATGTAAAAGACTATCGAGGGCTTGAATCTGTCAAGGGCATTTCATTTGAAGTGAAGGCTGGAGAGATTTTTGGTGTTGCAGGCGTGGAGGGTAATGGCCAGACGGAACTTGTGGAAGCAATAACAGGACTTCGAAAGCCTACCGATGGTGTGATAATAATTGATGAAGTTGATGTGACTTCCAAAAGCCCTAGGTTTGTTCGTGAAGTAGGAATGAGTCACATTCCTGAGGACCGACAAAAGATGGGTCTCATCTTGGCATTCACAATTAAGGAGAATCTAATACTGGGTCGCCATTATAGGCCGCCCTTTGCCAATGGTCCAAAGAATATGCTTCTTAACTTGGACAGAATCAATGAGATTAGCGATGATCTTGTTTCTAAGTTCTCTATCAAGACATCAAGTAGTGACGCATTTGCCGAAACTCTTAGCGGTGGCAACCAGCAGAAGGTTGTTGTTGCCAGAGAATTAGCGGTTGCTCCTAAATTGATAGTTGCTGCTCAGCCCACACGTGGGCTAGATGTAGGTGCAACTGAGTTCATCAGAAACACATTGATCAAAATGAGGAATGCTGGGTCTGCAATACTTTTGGTTTCAGCAGAACTTGATGAGGTGCGAAACCTGTCAGATAGAATCGGTGTGATCTATGATGGCAAGATTGTTGCAATAAGAGGGCCTGATGCAACACCCGAAGAATTGGGTCTCTTAATGGCAGGACATGTCCAAGGAGTTGATTAATCATGAATGCATCTGAATTATCCGATGCCCAAAAGTCAGGCATTGGTCAAAGAATAGAGAATTGGATATTGGGTCTTGCAAAGAAAGTCACGGACCCCTCATATCGCAAGCAATTCATATGGTCTTTTGCATCAATAGTTTTGGCACTGCTTGTGTCATCTCTCATCATGTTGATTGCAGGCTACGATCCAGGACTTGCATATGTGTATCTTGCAATTGGAGCATTTAGTCGAATGGATCTTGTTCTCTATTATGCAACACCTTTGATACTTACCGGGCTCTCAGTCGCATTAGCATTCAAATGTGGCCTGTTCAATATTGGTGCTGAGGGGCAGTTGTATATCGGTTCAATGGCGGCTGCGCTGATGGGCTATCTGATTGCTCTGCCCATTGTTATTCATCCTTTGGCATGTCTGGCCATAGGTGCTATTGCTGGCGGACTGTGGGGTTTTGTTCCGGGTCTTCTGAAAGCTTATCGCGGTGCTCATGAAGTTGTCACAACAATGATGCTCAGTTATACTGCAATTCTGTTAACTGGCTGGCTTGTTTCAAGTAATGGCCCATTCTGGGACGGCAGCATGGTCCCAAGAACGCCACCTCTTCTTGACACAGCACTACTTCCTCCTCTCTGGGGATACTCGCTTCATACTGGATTGATACTCTCAATTATCGCAGTCTTTGCAGTTGATTTCTTGATAAACCGTACTGTGCTTGGTTATGAGATGCGCGCGGTGGGTCTAAACCCTGATGCTGCAGAATATGGTGGCATCAACTCGAAAAGAAATATCGCAATCGCAATGGGTCTTAGTGGCGGTCTCTCTGGCCTTGCTGGATCTGAAGAGATTATGGGTACTTATGGGAAGTTCGTTGCAAACTGGAGTCCTGGCCTTGGCTGGGATGGAATTACAGTTGCAGTGCTTGGCAACAATAGTCCTTGGGGTGTGCTTGCCGCTGCAATATTCTTTGGTGGTCTTAGAGCTGGCGGGAATACAATGCATCAGGTTGTAGGTGTTCCAATTGAAATGGTGAGTGTGATCCAAGGTCTCGTGGTGCTTTTTGTGGCTGCACCCAGAATTATCAACTGGCTTGTTGATAATGGTAACACCATTTTCAAAAGCATGAAAGAGGATCCTTTCGAGCCATCTATCAATCTTGTATCATCAATTCTTGGACTTGCAATATTAATGCTAGGCTTGGGTATGATCACATCATTATACTCGCTTCCATCATTCACTTGGATTAACGCAGCCACTGCATTAGTCTATGTCCTTGTCGCAATTCTTGGTGTCATGATATTTATTGTATATTGGTCAAAGAGACCAGATGCGGGATGGTTCATGCTTTTAGCTGCAGTACTTTGGACAATAGCCGGAGTTCTCGAGATTATTGGAGCTGGCATGTCCGCATTAACCTCATTCATTCTAGCAATATTCACATTCGTGCTCTGGCTCGCTGATAGGCTCATAGGACGACTGCTTGTGACTAAGAAGGAGGATGATATTGAATGATGCAAGGACTTCCATTGGATCTAATAGGTTGGGTTTTTGCTGTCACCCTGCAGATGGCCACACCTCTTGTCCTTGCTGGTCTTGGCGGCATGTATAGTGAGCGTGGAGGTGTTGTTAACATAGGGCTTGAAGGAATGATGCTGATGGGAGCATTCACAGCAGCCGCAGTCACTTATTACACACTTAACCCATGGCTTGGCATTCTAGCCGCGGTTGCTGCTGGAGGTGGCCTTGCTGCTGTTCATGCGATAGTCTGTGTTAAATTCAAAGGTAATCATATTGTAAGTGGTACAGGGATTATTCTCTTTGGGGCCGGTTTTACAACATTAATGCTTGAAGTCGTCTGGCACAGGAAGGGTTATGGCGAAACAATAACCAATACAATCCCTGACATTGTTATTGAGCCAATTCAGAACATCCCCCTGATTGGGCAGGCCTTTGGCGTGATATCTCCGATTGTGATATTCATGTTTGTAGCCACCATTTTGAGTTGGTATATCCTCTTCAAAACTCCATTTGGACTGAGACTCAGAGCTGCAGGAGAAGATCCCAGCACTCTTGACTCTGCAGGCGTCAGCGTTGAATGGACCCGTGCAATTGGTGTTATCATCAGTGGATGTCTTGCAGGTCTGGGAGGTGCTTACCTCTCAATTGGGTTTGGTTCAGCATTTGGGAAGAATATGACTGATGGACGCGGCTTTATTGCGCTGGCTGCAATGATCTTTGGCAACTGGTCGCCCTTCGGAATACTAATAGCAGGTCTGTTCTTTGGATTTCTTGACGGATTAAACTACGCTATCCAGATTTATTTCCCTGCACTTCTGCCATACGCTAACTTCATTGCAATGCTCCCATACTTGCTTGTAGTTGTCGCTCTGGGTGTCATAAGAAGATCAATACCACCAAAGGGAATAGCTATACCATATGAAAAAGAACGTAAAGCTTGAATTAAGATTGATATGAGCTATCTTTAAATCATTAAAGTGTGGGGGGGCATAGCTTGATGACAGTTCATAATAAGAACGCAATGACATTGTGTCTGATAGGCGGAGCCATGCTGATTGCTTCTGGCATTAGTGGGCTGATGAACCCCGAAGAGATTCCCAATGGCCTTGTCAATCTGTTTGGATCTGAGATACTTGTTTCAGTCACAATCATCATGGGCATCCTTGCAATCCTCACTTGCATTGGTGGAATTGGAATCATCATTGGTGGAATCTTTCTTACTAGGCGCAGCTTTGAACATAGCCTCAACCTCATCATGCTGGCGCTTGCAATGGCCGTTTTGGGTTTAACAATGAACCTGATTCAACATGTATTTGCCGTAACATTTGTCATGAATTTCCAACTTCAAGTATCACAGTCTATCGGTTGGATCGGAGCAATCTTATCATTAACTGCACGAATTATCGCTGAGCAAAAACCGCTCATTGAATAATGATAATGAAGTAAAAGCCATTTTCACATCTATCTGATATTGGTGACCGCAATGGTCTGTATGCCCAATGCCCTTAAACATCAAAGATTGAAACAGAAGTTTCAAGGTTCTTGGCTGCTTGAACACATTCATTTGAAATGGGTTCTTTGTCAACATCCATTGGAATAAACACTGCAACAAACCATACTCCTTTCCCAGTGCCCACAATAAGGCTGACCGCACCTTCTGGATTGATTGCAATAAGTTTGTTCTTATCAGCCAAGGCCGTGATAAAATTTACATCTTGAATGTTAAAGTTTGGAATGGAGTTCTGCCAAGCCTGAAGAATTGTAGGGATGTCATCTTGAATTCTCATCTTTTCAGTACTATATACCAGACGCCCTTCATATGTAAAGACGCAGGCTCCAATAATGTCCTCATAGTTACTCATTGCAATGTCAATGGTTCTCTTTATCCGCATCATTTTGCAGCACCCAGACTACTCTTTGAAGCACTTACTGAAATAGATTTATTGCACCACCTATGAAGACTTGGCCCGTCCAAGTGCTTTGAGAAATAGTATCATCATGCTATGCAATTCATCATTGCTGATCCATGTGGTCAGCCTGTCCTCCTTCACGCTGATCCCATGATGCAGAGCGATATTTTGCAACTTTGGGTTTGCAATTGGTGTTGAGATAAGTCGATATGAGAACCATTCATCTGAGCCAGGCTCTTTGATTCTACAAGTGATAAAGAACTGTGTTCCATCAGGGAGAATGATTCTAAACCGTTTTCCAAAGGAATAGGAAATTTTTGCTTTTGGACCAAGGATGCCTCTCAATATCATCATAGTATAATCATAAGCTGGTGCTGGCAAAAAGGCCCATTGCCAAAGAGCATAGAAAAAGACCATGATGGAAAAGGCTAGAAAGAATCCAATAGTGTTGAATGATGCAATCACCTCAAATCCCAAGGAGGCACCATCGGGGAACCATTCTGGAGGCGCAGGCATGAGACCTATTATCCCTGGGGAGTAGAATACATAAAAAGTCGTGGCAACGCTGATAATGAGTGCAGACAGAGCTATCCTTTGGCGATCTATGAAGAGGGCCTTTGCATGCTCCAAGAGTCTGTCCATTACTCTTCTTCCTCCAGCGCTTTGATGTATATTTTTCTCGTTTTACTTCCATATTTCCTACAGAGCTCAATCAGTATCGATAGAAGCGGATGTTCGTTGTTTATCCTGATTGCGTAAAGCCTTGGTGTGAGCTGGTCAATCAGAATGAGTTCATTCTCCTGCATATGAGAGAGAACTCCTCTGTAAAGGCTCCTTGATTTTCCGCTGTATCCTATTAGTCTACTGAGTTGAACGCCACTCACGCTTCGGGGGTAAACATGAGCT
>JAJRWI010000012.1 GCA_024276825.1 archaeon | reverse complement strand
TCAGAGTGACTGATGTTGAAGAACAGTCTGAGGGGGTCAATGTGGCCACCGATGATGGAGTGTACTCGTCAAGACTGCTTGTTGGTGCTGATGGTGTGAACAGTAGAGTTGGAAGGGCAACAGGAATCATGTCCGGATGGAAGGATGATCAGATTGGCCTATGCATTGAGGCCTCTGTCCCCATGGACCCTGATGACATCATGCGAATTGCTGGCGACCCTGATGGCTCTGGCCGCGTCCTGATTGAGATACATTTTGGAGCACTCACCCATGGCTATGCTTGGGCCTTTGCCAAGGGCAACGAGTTCAGTCTGGGAATCGGGACACTGGTCTGCTATGCTAGAGAGTTGAAGACTGCTTGGGCCAAGTTTGTGAGAGATTTTGAGGAGTGTTATGGTGTGAAGTGCGATCTATCTGCACAGACTGCCGCACGTGTGCCTCTTAAGGGACCGATTAAGAACACGTGTTCCAAGAATATCATGCTGATTGGTGATGCTGCGGGGTTTGTTTCACCAGCAACAGGGGAGGGGCTATATTATGCCATTAGGTCGGGGCAGATCGCTGCAGAAGTCGCACATGAGATTATTTCCGATGCCAAGGGACTTACCACCAAGAAATACCAGAAGAGGTGGAGAAAGGAGTATGGCAAGGGTCTTGATGTCGCCAATTTCATTGCAGGGATGATGTTTCACTCCATTGAGAATATGGAGTTGGTCTGCCAGATGGCATATGAAGACAAAGTGATGCAGGATTACACAATGGAGCTGGTCATGGCACTAAGGCCTTATAAAGAGTCTAGAAATCGAATGATGAAAAGAATGTTAAGGCGACATATTAAAAGAGCCATAAAGCTTGTTAAATAATATCAAAGCAAGTTAATAAGTACTTAATTTGTAAAATTATGGGAGGATAATTGTGAGCCATTAGATTGTGCATACAATAATTCATAAGCAAGGTGATATAAGGAGATAATATCATGAGTGCAAGGAGAATGGGGAAAAAGAAAGAGGTATTAAGAGAAGTATTTCTACATGCAAAAAGAAAGGCAAAAAATAAGGACTTCATAGTCTTTAATAATAATCTAGTTAGAAAATATGCAGTGAAATATGGTTTTGGAAATCAATTTGATGTTGTGAAACATAATACACAAGCAACATTGCCTGAGGAGATGGTAGATGAGAGTTATTTTATTATTCATTTGGGGAGGGGCAAACATGCTTTCATCAGGGGGAGCAAATGCGGCTTTAATGGATTTCATCTATTTGAGAACATACCTATGAAAAATCGTATCAAGTGGAGATACAATCCAAGTTTGATGGATCGACTTAGCATGAGCGAGTCTCAAACAATATCCACAGTCTTCAATGACAGGATAATTCATGATTTCATGTTTGGTAATAAGGATGATAGAATATTATATCATGCAGGGAGGAGGGCACGAGTTTCATTCACGGCTGAAGCATGTCCAGGTCTGGAGTTTGATGCCCACTCATTGCAATTAGAAGTTGATGCCTTTTTTGAAATGCCAGAAACCGATGATAAGCCGCCCATTCTTGCAACAGTAGAGGGCAAAAAAACTAGTGCAAGTGAGTTTGAAGTTAGACAGTTATTCACTGTTATGCAATATTTGCATAAAGGAGTTGAAGACGGGTTGCTGCCCAAGAATACTGAGATACATAATTTGTATGTAGTATCAGATAGTCCAGAAAGCAAGTCTGTCGAGTGGTGGTATCATATTCGAATATATGATTATTATTTTCAAAACCCCCGGGTTATGTCAAGTATTAAGCTGAGAAAAGCAAAGGAATATCAATTAGATTATCAAAATCAATAGGTACGTCTTAGACACTCATTATGACTATTGCTTCATACCGAATATTTCCACGGCGTGTTTTTTCAAGAGGTCTATAAAGAACCAGTTCAGGTTTAAAACCCAATGTCTTGCCAAGAAGAATTATTACTTTTTCATTTTCAATTTCAACATATACATCACTGTTTGAGTTATTATTGCCATTAGAGCTGAGAGAGATTTTAACTGTCATGTCATTGCAATATGATTCGAGAATGTCATCTGTTAGAATTGGTGTTAGTCGAAGTGGCTTGGAATTATTCACCACATTTGTAATAGTTATCGGAAATACCTTGCCCCCAATAACAATTTCATTACCAGCAATATGCTCAAAATCGTCAGTTAACTTAAAGTGATTATTTACAATAACTGTCGCAATTTTTGATCCATTCTTAAGAATTCTCAATTGTTCACTTAAAGTGTCCTTCATGAGACTAAAAAATGCATATAGTCTATATGCATGCTTCTTCTTTCCAAAGAGCTCCATCAATCTGATGACTTGAATTGCATATTCAGGAAGTTCAGCACTGTTTTTGTAAATGCGAGTATGCATCTCGGATTCATCATATTTGATTCGTGGATTACCACCCATTTGAGTTTCAAGAGCATCAAGATCATGCTGAGATTTAACAAAACCCAAGATAACAAGCTGTGCAAGATCAAATCTGATATAATCCAATGCGGTAGAATAAGGAGGAGAATTAACATTTCCATCCAGTTTCTTCAATTCTCGCAGATGACTAAGATTCCTTGAATTTGCCTGAATTGATTTCCCATTTCCAATCGTTAAGGGTATGTTCTGTTTTAGAATGTTAAGAATTCGGGCTCTTCTATAGATGTCCTCCATAACATGCTCCATTGTAGAGATAATATCCTTCTTTTTCTTGCCCTTTAGATTGCTAATGGATATTGCAATTCCAAGTTTAATAATATCTTGCAATTCATTAGTGAATTCATTATCTGCTATTTTATATGCAATAAGGAGTTGCTCGAGGGCCCTATCAATCATAAAATCAGAGTATATGTCTGATGCAATCTCTTCAATAACTTGTAGAATTTGAGGATCGGGTTCATATTTCATTTTTGATAACGTAGATTGTCCAATTATTTCCTGTAAGAATATATCAATTTCTGATTTCAACATCTGTAGAAATCTATTCATTGCATTATCAAGAGAGTCCAGATCAACCTGCAATAAAGCGCATTTTGCATTTGCCATAAGGACAGACATCGGATTGATCTCTATACCAAAACTGTCAAGACCCATTAAACAGGCCTCAACTAATAATGTCCCACTACCTGCGAAATTGTCAATTAAGGTCCCTTTAGATTTTGGATGTATTATATTAATCAAAGCACGTGTCATCTTGGGGTGAAACTTCCCCTTATAGGGGTGCAGTCCGT